>JADHTJ010000080.1 GCA_016785015.1 Anaerolineales bacterium | reverse complement strand
ACATCGCAGAAACGCATTGCATTCTTCAGATCACGCCGAACTCCTGCCTCGCTGTGATCAGCATCAATGACAGCAAGATCAAAGTGTTTGCCTTCACTCCAAGCCCAGTCGGCAGGCTCCTGCGTTGTCATGCATAATGGGGTGACGTTATGAAATGGCTGCGCCAGCACGAGCACTTTAGGGTCGATATCTACTGTCACCACTTCGTCACTATATTGGCTCAGCCAAGCCGTCAGTCCGGCATCCGCACAGCCAAATTCCAGAGCTTTCTTGGGCATTATAGTTTGCAAAAGCCCCAGGACAGCCAACCTTTCAGAAGGCGCCATCATCCACTTTGATGGCTCCAGGCCTAAAAGGCTCTTAAGATGTCTCTCTGTCATTATTAACCTTCAATGCCAAATGCTTTCAGGTGCCCTGAAACTCTATCATAGGCATGGGCCCAGGTCCAGAAACGCTGCACTTCTATTCTGCCGTTCTCACCTAATTCTCTGGCAAGCGCGGGGTTGTTCAACACCCTATGCAGGGCTTCGGCAAAAGCAGCCGCATCGCGCTGGACCAGCAGGCCGCTCACACCGTCGATGACGGACTCTCGCACTCCACCTTCCTGCACTGCCACAACCGGTGTGCCACATGCCATCGCTTCCAGGGGCGCCAAACCAAAGGGTTCGAGGACGGGTGCATAAACCAGGGCACGTGCCTGGTTGTAGAACCACACTAAGTCGTCCTCGGACACATTCACACGAAACTCGACCACGATGCCGCGCTGCTCCGCCAGTTCCTTTAAAAAACTCGTCTCACCGGTCGAAGCCGTATTGCCCACAATCACGAGTTTGGGCCGCTTGGCTTCGGCGAACAACCCCAGCGCCTCGATTAAGAAATCATATCCCTTGAGCGGCGAAACCGCCCCCACGGAAAGGACGATATTTTGCCGCTCGAGATTCAGAGGCCTGAATTTCTCAGCGTCAACGCCGAGATAAGAGACACGCGCTCTCACTCCATAAGCACGGTATATGGACTCAGCAGAGAAGAAAGAATTCGCAAAGAGCAATGAAGCCCACCGCACATTACGACGATCTTCGGCTCTGACCAACCCTTTACTGATCCATCGAAATGGCTTGTACCAGTATTCTTGAAATTGATTCACAAGGGTTTTCGGTTGTTGATAGGGACGCTGAATAGATGGCTCGTAAAACTCGCGCATAGGCTCATTGCAAAAATACACAGAAGGTGTTTTTAAATAGCGTAAGAGATATGGGCTTTGTACAATGCGGTCGTGATGAATGAAAGCGAAATCGTATTCGCCAGAATCGATAACCCCAGCCACTTTTTGTGCAAGGCGCTTTAGTCGAAGTACGTTGACGCCCAATCCAACCAGATCAAGGTATTTCCTTAATCCAGGTATCCGCAATTGTACAGGCGAGAGCAGGTTCAACTTGATATTAAAAGAGCCCTGTACAGTACGGGTTAGCGGCAGAAATTGCTCATTTGCCGTAGATGGATAATAGAGATGAACCGTGTGACCAGCATGTACAAACTGTCGAGCAAATTCAAAAGCCTCTCGCTTAGAGCCACCCGATGTCAAATTATGGTAGATGGCAATATTCATGTTGACCTGTATTTTGGTTTCTTGTCACTATGTATCCACACCTTGCTGCTTTGAAGCATATAACATCCCTAAATCCCATGTACCCCATTGAAACGGTTGTTCTACCGAACAAATAAATCCTGCTTTCTCGAAAAGCGCAACAATCTGAGACAATTTCTTATCAGGATGGATATGATATTCCATCGCGATATAATCAATATTTATCAACTGCTCTTCTAGTCCATTGAGTATATACCATTCGCCACCCTCACAATCAAGCTTTAGGAAGTCAATATGACCGCCAACCTTCTTGATCACTTCTTCTAGCGTGATTGTTTCAACTTCCACCTTAACCCGGGATTCGGATGATACCTGATTTATGTTCTCATAGAGTGAGTGCCCGCCAAAATTTTCATTTATGAATAAGGCATGTGTCCCAGAACTGTTCGTTACCGCAACATTATGGGCAAACACATCACTAACTTGGCTAACCTGAATATTGTCGGTCAACTGGGAATAGTTTTCGGGGGCAGGTTCATAAGCATAAACAGCGCAGGTAGGCCAGAGATGTTTTGCTAGTAATGTAAACATCCCAATATTTGCACCTATATCAACCACTGATTGGGGTAATAGCCTACTCTGGTACTGCCGGGTATAATGCTGGTGTAACCAAACTTCTTTGAATATGCTATGTGCCACTTTTAGATCTTTGAAAAAGATAACTGGACCACTGCGGATTTTGTAACACCCGAAAGGAATCCCTTTGCGTTCGTACTGTATAATCTCGCGAAAGTTGATGCATGTTCGAAAGTAAAAATAATACATCTTATATAAAGGAATTCGCCAACCCATACCAAAGAAATTCATTAGATAATCCTCCAAAAGATAGTGGTAAAAGTTTATTTCAGGGAAAGAAGCAACGAATCATCCGCATTGATCAATTATGAGGATGAATATGCCACTGCAAATTTGGGGCAACCACACCTGATCGTGTTTTCCCCATCCTGCCTACAGGGTTCTTGTTGGTTAAAGCTTGTTCAATGTTGATCTTTAGAACATTTTCAACTCTTACGCAGATTTTCATAAAGGGAATACCAGCATACAATGTCAAATAGTAGATATTTGCATTCAAGAAATTGGCGGGGATTTCACAAAAAGATGTGTACATTCCAGGTGTTCTTCCACGCCCACTCCATTCAAGGTTATCGGCATCGAAACTGCTCAACACAATCACACCTTCTTGGGTATTGACCTCAAAGCCTATGTTGGCGTTATTCATCGACTTCAGCACCTGATAAGTAATAGAAATAATGAATAATTGATCCTGGTAAAGTTTCGTGGCGGGTTTCTGATTCTTGCCTAGAATTCTGATTGATGTGACACGCATATATTCATCACCAGGCGCGGTCCTAATATCGTGCCACTCCCGAGAATTTTCCTTAGAACTTGAGGAAGCCAAATAAGCAGAGATCACTGAAATAGGATCGCCTTTATTGACTAAACGACCATTATCAATGTGAATCGCAGTTTGACAAAGACGGTTAATGGCCGACATATTATGGCTGACAAATAAAACTGTTTGCCCCTCCTTCGCCACCTCTCCCATTCTCCCAAGACACTTTTTTTGAAATTCAGCATCTCCAACAGCTAATACCTCGTCCACCAAAAGTATCTGTGGCTCCAAATGTGCAGCCACAGAGAAGGCCAGGCGCACACCCATGCCACTGGAGTAGCGCTTGACGGGGGTGTCAATGAATTTCTCTACGCCGGAGAAGTCAACGATTTCGTCAAATTTCTTGTCAATCTCGGTTTTGGTCATTCCCAGGATGGTGCCGTTGAGGTAAATGTTGTCGCGGCCGGTCAGCTCGGGGTGGAAGCCAGTGCCTACTTCAAGCAGGCTGGAGACACGGCCATCGAGCGTCACGCGACCGCCGGTGGGGTGGGTGATGCGGGAGAGGATTTTGAGCAGCGTGGATTTGCCCGCACCGTTGCGGCCGATGATGCCAACGACTTCGCCGCGCTTGACTTCAAAGGAAACGTCTTTTAAGGCCCAGATGATATCTTCGGAGTCTTCTTCACCAAATTGGGACAGGCGACGGAGTCGGCGGAGGTTTTTTACGGGTTGGCGGAAGAAGTCGGTAAGCGCGCCGGCGAAGGTGTCGTGGATTTCTTCTTTGAGGCCGATGCGGTAGCGCTTTGACAGATTATTCACTCGAATTGCGATATCATTCATTGGTTATATTCACTACTGAAAATCTCTAAGAACTTCCGGCAATTTTTCCAATGGATCGACTGGGGATAATAGACCGTAATATTTATTTGCAAGAGTAACATCCGCCTGAAATCTTTCTACTTCGGGGGCGCGAGATGGCTCTATTTGTACGAAATTGCCATTTCTAGTCAGCGTCAAAACCTTGTTTGATAATGTTCGCAAGGGTAAAGCCACACCGCTACCCACATTGACAGGTTTCAAGGGAGGTTTCTGTGAAAATGCTGCTTTTATCAGCACCTCCACAACGTCTCCTACCCAAATAAAGTCTAACATCTGTTCTCCCCCAAAAACAACCAAGGGTTCATGCCCCAGCGCAGTTTTAATAAAGGTTGGGATCACTCTTCCGATATCCCCAGGACCATAAACGTTAGTAAGACGAAGCGTGACTACTTCTAAATGTTTGGCTGTAGAGCTATCCAGATACAATTCGGCAGAAGCTTTGCTGGCGCCATATGTGTTCTTTGGGGTTCGTGGGGCGTCCTCCTTCACCGGGAGCGTCAATGGATCACCATAAACTTCTCTTGATGAAGTGAATACCATTCTAGGAATTTCCGCTTGATGGGCTGCTTTTGCCACTTTGACGGTTCCCATGACATTTACCGCAAACGTTCGTTCCGGATCTTGTTCAGCGACCATTACCCTGGATATAGCTGCTAGGTGAAAGACCACATCTGCACCAAAAAACAAAGTAGTAATATTTTCACATGTGATATCTGCATTTACGAAAATAACTCGGTGGTTCTTTGCCTTCTTCTTCACCCAATCCAAGCGCGGACGTGTAAGATTATCAATAACAACGACTTGCTCAACTGCCTTTTCCACAAGATAATCAACCAAGTGGCTACCGATGAATCCAGCTCCGCCGGTTACGACAACGCGTGAACCTTTTATTCGAGGTAGGCATTCATCTATTGTTATTGTCATATTTGTCATATTTAGGAGAGGTAGGGGACGTAACAGATGTGGTAAAGTTCTTCGCTGGCCAGTGAAGGAAGTTGGTCATTATTCCTGCTAACGTATCTACTACTATTACCCTTTTTAATCTCCCCCTTCACCCCAATTTGATAGTGCTTCGACATAATTTCAACACAAACACATTTGGCAATATCTGTCATATATTCTTTCAAGGCAATAATTTTAGTAGTGTCTCGTAATCGGCTGGGTTTCTTTGTTGTGCCAATAGTAAATATTTATCAGCATCATGCAACTGTCCCAAATGCTGCGCAGCTGAAATCAATTGCGTCCAATCTTCAGGGTGCTCTGGAAATGAACCGCGTACATAATAATGGATGACGGTTTGCCAGTCGCCTCGATGGAAAGCTAGACGCGCGGCTGTATGACAAGGACCGTTACGAATGGGGTCGATATCACAAGCACGACGGGCGGCCTCAAATCCTAATTCTTGATCTCCTAATTCATATGCAATCACAGCAACTTTCTCCCACACTAGGTTTCTTCTGGGGGCTATTTCTACCGCTTGTAGGTATGCCAATAAGGCTTCCTCTGGCTGAACTGCTCTCAATGAGTCTCCCCACCAATCCCAGCTAACGGCAAATTGCGGGTACAATTCCACCGCCAGTCCCGCCAACTGCATACTGCCCGGTGAAAATATGCGAATCATGGCCACATAACGGTGACTAATCCGCAGCGATTGATTCCACCAGGCTTCTGCATGATCTGAATTGCCAGAATGATAGGCCAGCAATCCAAGTGCATAGGCCACCGCAGGCTCTTCTTTACTCTCCGTCCGAGGTGACATGCAATCCGCCTGCAATTCATCATGCGTGAGCGAATCGATCAACTCAATGAAAACCCTATTCCGGTGCAAAAAAGCCAGCTCACGGGTTAGAGCTCCGTTCGCAACCAAAATTACCAGTGCGAGAATAAAGACCACAAACCTAACCCTAGTCAACCCTTGTCCTCTCTCAACAACTTCAAGCCCCGAAATATGTCGCCTCTCGATTTTCAAACCACATCTGCAAATATCTGCTCCATGCGACGAAAATACAATGCACCTGTGACAAACACGATCACTGCCACTCCTGTACCCACGCCAAGTAAATCCCAAGGCAGGGGATTTGTGCCCAGCAGAACTGAACGGAAGCCTTCGATCACCCCGGCCATGGGAAATATGCCATACAGTAACCGAAATTCTTCTGGTACGCTGCTGGCAGGGTAGACCACCGGGGCGGCATACATCAGCATCTGGACGAAGAAACCCATGGCGTAGTTGATATCCCGGTACTGGATTGCCAGGGCGGTCAGCCACATGCCCATCCCTGAGGCAGTCAGCATCATTAACAGAACCAGCAAGGGTAGGGTCAAAGCCCAGACGTTGGGTAGAAAGCCGAAGTACAGCATCATTCCAACAAGAATCAACAAGGCTATACCAAAATCAACCAATTTAGCGAGTACCGGTGCCAGCGGGATTACTAGGCGCGGAAAGTACACCTTGCTGATCATCCCCGAGGCGCTCACCAGGCTACCACTGGAGCCTGTCAGTGAACTGGAGAAGTACATCCAGGGTACCAGAGCGGTATAGCTGAAGAGAGCATAGGGTACCCCCTCCGAACTGACCTTCGCCAGGTTGCCGAAAACCACAGTAAATACCACCATGCTGAAGAGTGGCTGGATAATCGCCCAACCAACCCCCAGTACAGATTGAGCATATCGAGTCTTGACATCACGCCAGACCAGAAAGAAGAACAAGTCGCGATAACGCCATAACTCACGCCAGTCAATCAGTTGCCAACCGGTCTCTGATACAATGATGGTACGTCCATTCTCGGCATTAGTATAAGATGATGAACGTGTTGGTCTCTTTTTTATTATCGTCTTTATATTCATCTCAAGGAGATATTTTGTTAATTGTTCTCGTTTACCAATCTTAGGAGATATTCTGCATAATGATTTCCATTCATCTGATTTGCTAAATATTGCACCTGTTCACTGGAAATATATCCCATTCGATAGGCAATCTCCTCAGGACATGAAATCATCATTCCCTGGCGTGTCTCAACGGTCTGAATAAAATTTGCTGCTTGTAATAATGATTCATGGGTGCCGGCATCCAGCCAAGCGGTTCCCCTACCCAAGATTTCTACTTGCAACTTGTTCTCCTCTAAATATACGCGATTCAAATCAGTAATCTCCAATTCACCGCGCTTAGAAGGCTTCAAATCCGCCGCGATTTCCACCACATTTTGATCATAAAAATACAGGCCAGGAACCGCATATTTTGACCGTGGCATTATGGGCTTTTCCTCTATACTAAAAGCTTTCCCAGTCTCCTGAGTTTGATTATCAAACTCTACAACTGCATATCGTTGAGGTTCTTGTACATGGTATGCAAATATAATTGCCCCGTTTCTCAGTTGAGCGACTCGTTTTAATCTCGCGGGCAGGGTAGTCCCGTAAAAGATATTGTCACCTAATACTAAACAAACCGTTTCATCACCAACAAACTCTTTTCCGACAATAAATGCATCTGCAAGACCTCGGGGATAACTCTGTTCATCATAAGAGAAATTCAATCCCCAATCAGTTCCATCTCCTAATAGATTTCTAAATGCTGACAAGTCCTGAGGGTTAGATATTATTAAAATATCCCGAATGCCAGCTAGCAACAGGATAGAAAGCGGGTAATAAATCATCGGTTTATTGTAGACTGGAAGCAATTGCTTGTTCACACCCTTGGTCAAAGGATAGAGACGAGTCCCGTGCCCGCCGGCTAAAATGATACCTTTCATATCCTTTCGCTCCTGTTTACATAGTTTTTATCCATCCAAGTCTGATAATTTTCTCGTAAGAAAATGTCTTCTACCCATGCAGGATGATCTAAATACCAATCTACTGTTTTTCGTAATCCGCTATCAAGAGATTCTTTAGGTTTCCACCCCAATCCAATGGCAATTTTTGTGATATTCATCGCATAGCGACGATCATGCCCCGGTCTGTCAGCAACATGACAGATAAGATTCTCGTGGGGCACATACTCAGAATCGGGTAATCGTTCATCCATGATAGAACATATGGCCCGAACAATTTCTAAATTCAGTAGATCACGATTTTGATTGACAAAGGGGCCAACTTCGGAGAAAGTTATGTTGGACGACAAAACTAAACCCGAAGAGGCCCGACACAATGATACCCGAATATCAACTCAAGGCAAAAGACGTTCATCAGGCAGCAATGCAGAATGTTACGAAACATATCTCACTAGCATCGGATGGCTATCAATGCAATACAGAAATGTTGTTCAATGTGCTCTTCAAAGCGGCGACAGATAGTGTAAGCATAGAAACAGCGAGTAATGATCTGCTCAATGTAGCCAGTGGCAACACTATTCGCGAACATCTCAATGAGCAATTGGATGTGTGCCATCTGCGAGAGCAAGAATGTGAGATGAACCAGGCACTATCCGAAGGAGTTCCCGGCGAAGTTTTTCAACAGGCCGTTGAAATTGCCTTTGACTTTCATGATGAGTCCTTCTACGGCAAAACACCTGAGCTACTCACATACGCTTGTCGAGGCAGAGCCAGGAAAGGAACAACCCATTTCTTCCGAATAGCCAGTGCCTAAGTAATCTGGCGTCAAGTCCGGCTAACGCTGGCCGTGAGCTATGTTTTGCCCGAAGATACAACGCTGGATGTGCTCAAAAGTCTGTTATTTCGTCTGAAATGCTTGCATTTGTGCCTGGGCGTACTGTATTTGGACAAAGGTTTCTGCTCTACAGCGATCATTCGCTACTTGACGGATCAACATCAGCCCGCTGTTTTAGCGTGTCCCATTCGGGGCAAGAATGGCGGTACGCGAGCACTTTGTAAAGGTAGAAAAAGCTACCGCACAACTTACGCTTTTACCGATGGCACTTCTGCCGAACTGGTGCTGAAGGCCACGCTTGTGCCGGGAAAGGATGGCAAGCTGCGCCGAAAATGGCTGGCCTTTGTTGTCATTCATCTGGATTGGACACCAAAGAAAGTCTACAAATGTTATCGCCGTCGTTTTGGCATTGAGTGTTCTTATCGCATGATGCGACAGGTACGTGCGATCACAACTTCCAAAAACCCCGCACTGCGCTTCTTCCTTTTGGGGTTTGGTTTGCTGTTGATCAATATCTGGATTCGTTTACGTTGGCTTTTTGCTCGCAAACCTGGCCCAGGTCCTAAACGGGTTGACCCGGTAAGTTTTCGTTTTAAACGCTTTGCTTACTTTTTGCGCCGTGCAATCGAATACCTTTATGGTGTCGTTATGTCTATTCCTACTAACCTCTCACCTGAAATCGTGATCTACTGAAATTTGTAGGTTGAGTATTACCCCCAATGTTATAGGTTTCTCCTGGCATTCCACCAAGCAAGACAACCAAAATCGCTTCACAATGGTCATCGACATATAACCAATCCCGGATTTGGTTACCGTCGCCGTATACAGGTATTTGTCTTCCTTCTAAAGCATTCAAGATCATCAGAGGGATAAACTTTTCAGGGAATTGATAGGGGCCGTAATTATTCGAACAATTGGTTATGGTTACAGGCAATCCATAAGTGTGGGCATAAGAACGAACTAAATGATCGCTGGAAGCTTTCGATGCAGCATACGGAGAATTGGGGGCATACGGTGTAGTTTCAGAAAAAGGAGAGGCATCAGATTCAAGCGAGCCATACACCTCATCAGTTGAGATATGGTGAAATCGAACTTTCTCAACTCCCATTGGCTCTTCCTCTAACCAATACCTCCTTGTGCTTTCCAACAGTGTAAAGGTACCTATTACGTTGGTTTGAACGAACTGTTCCGGACCCAAAATGGATCGATCCACATGAGTCTCAGCAGCGAAATGTACCACGGTATCGATATCGTATTGATGCAACAATTGGCAAATCAAATCCCGGTCGCAGATATTACCCTCGACGAAAACATGCCGGTCTTGGTCGGGCAGGTCCGTAAGGTTCTCCATGTGACCGGCATAAGTAAGTGCATCGAGATTTATGATGCGGACACCTGGCTCTTTTCTCAGTAAATAACGAATAAAATTCGAACCTATAAAACCAGCACCACCTGTAACAAGAACGTTTCTCATCGATGATATTCTCTCTGACCAGTCAATAATAAGAGCGTCATAAGCAGATTTCACTTGTCTTGGATTCAATGACAACAGATATTCTTGCAATGATTATGAATTGGAGACCAAACCATCACTCCCAAGGGAATCGAAAAAAATTTTCGCTTTCCCACTACGATGCTACATCCGGTGTTCTGGTAGGGCATTTGCCCCGCTTTAGGCGTGTTTTCGCATGCATTGATGGAGCGCATCCCAGTTTTTTCCATATGCAATTGCCCCGATATCATTCCCCAAATATTTACCGAAAATGAAAACATCTGGTATAATTAGAACATAAAATCTAAACACAAAACAGCCTTACTGCGTGTTGGCGCACACAGTAAGGCCTAACCATCCCCGCCGAGCGGACCGGCAGGAACAGCTTCTGCGATTCTAACACGTGCTCGGTGACAAGCCGAGCATTTTTCGTTGCGGGGATCATTGAAAAGGAGAATCATATGCAGAACAACGCTAATTCAATCAGTAGTCAATCTCATGGGGCAAAGACTAAATCTCTTGAAGTGCTAGTACGAGTGGTACTCAACAGTCTGCCCAGTGCAAGCTCTAAGCGGGTATACAAGATGTCTATTCGCGACTTCCTAGCATACTGGCAATCAGAAGGAGAGCCCAAGCTCGACAAACTCTCCTTGCAAACCTACATCGTCCAAATGCAAAATGAAGGTGTTGGTGAAGCGAGCATCAATTTACGCCTGGCTGCTATTCGCAAGCTGGCTCGAGAAGCGGTTGAAATGAACATCTGGCCAGAAGAGGTCGCGGCTGCTTTTGCTTCCGTCAAGAACATTCCTCAACGAGGCAAGCGCACCGGAAACTGGCTTTCTCTCGAACAATCACAGGAGTTGGTCAACGCGCCAGACATCTCCACAAATATTGGATTGCGGGATCGAGCGTTACTGGCAGTGCTGATCGGCTGCGGGATCCGGCGGCAAGAGTTAACCAAGCTAAAACCTGAACAACTTCAACTGCGTGATGATCGTTGGGTGATCGCCAACCTGGTTGGCAAGCGCAACAAGGCTCGCACCGTAACTGTCCCCGCATGGGTCATGCAGGCTATTGACGCTTACATCGAAGCCTGCGACATTCAATCAGGACGGCTTTTTCAAGCCATGAGCAAAAGCGGAAGGATTCTGCACGAGTATATTTGCGGCGAAACCGTGCGTGATGTCGTTTACAAATACGCTCAGCAGTGCGGTCTTGATATTTCCCCCCATGACTTACGGCGCACTTACGCCAAATTAGCTCACAAGAACGGCGCCAAGATTGATCAAATCCAACTCAATTTGGGTCATCACTCGCTAGCGACTACCCAGGTTTATCTTGGCAATGACCTGGATTTAAAGAATGGGCCGGGGGATTTTTTGGACATCAACATCGAATAAATCCTATCCCCATATCAAGCAATTCGACATCACCGGAGATTGGCGAGGGTGAACATAGATCATGTTCATCCCTGTTAATCTCCGGTTCGATTTTTGGCTTGTTGAAGGCTTCTTACAGAGAGAAATCGAGAAAAACTCCTACATCCTCGCCGTTAAGGGACATTAACGGGGAACAATGATAAAGACGCATAATATGTATGGCTTAGATCGGGCTAGGCTAAATCTTTTGCCCCTGTTTTGCTAAGAGAGCGCAATTTTGATTGTCTTGAAACGCTTGCGCCTCATTTACCCATCTTACGTCTTCTCTAGCTCCTGTTCAATCACATCAATCAATTCTATAATGCTGAGCAATTGACCGGAAACAACTTGGTTTTCACTACCAACGTGAATATGATTGGGAAAGTTGGGTAAGTCGGGATAATGTGTAGCGTTATCCCAGCGCTTCTTCAATTCCTGCTTCGTTCCATCCATCCACTGGTGACGATACTCTTTCGTCTGCACCACTCCTGCTTGAATTTCAAAATATTCCGATACTTCAAGAAAATCATGATTGATGAGTTTCAAACGAGCCCGAAAATACCCCCGATCATCCAACTCGCGCCTCGAAACGATTTCTATTTCGAGGATCATCGGAGAAGCGGTCAGCCGAGATTGGATATTGTTGAGATGATCTTCTACGTCTTTCACGCTCCTAGGCTCTCGAGCTTATGCAGTCTCGTAATGAGAGACTGCGCCATGTCATAGACTGCACTCCATTCGAAAAAATCGGCATCATCGCCTAACGTCCCTGCCTGAAATTGGCCATAGAAGTCATCAGATGACATCTGGTATTCGTCTTCGAAGGCAGATAAATTGTTTTGTAGTTCCGCTAGTTCCTTGCGAGTGCGATTACGTTCCAAGGAAATAATTTTGTCGAGAGTTTGATCAACATAATCACTTCGAAATCCCTGGCTGAAAAGGAATTCTAAAACCTGAATTTTATCGAGTGTATTTGTTTGCATAGCTATTAGTGACTCTTTTTACTACCAGTTTCAGCCAATGAATAAAGCCATTGAACCAAAAAATATTTACCTTGATTCCTATTTTACCAAAAACCAGCGATCTTAACGCCTCGACCAGTATTCGATCCATAGAGTCTTCATCAAGATAGAGGCGGATCGTCATAGGTTCTTGGGTTCTGATTGATAATGAGCGCGCTCGAGTCGATCTGCTTCCGCCTCCTCATCAGCAATGTCTGCTTCGATTTCTGTGCGATTGGCATGGTAGTATGCCAGGGCTGCGTGCACCTGAGCCAGAGAAAGATGTTCAATCCGGTCAGCTATTTCTTCCGGGTAGAGTCCTAATTTATACCAGCCCACGATGCGTTGAACCGTAATACCAGTACCTGCAATACGGGGGCGCCCACCACGCACGTTTGATGAACGAGTAATCAATGTTCCTATATCTACGGTTGTGATTGTCATTTTTTACTCCGGATTCCAATTTTACCAGAATTAGTCCACCCTTACCTTGAAAAAGAATAGATCTGGAGAAAATTCTCTTGTCTCGACAATCATCACGTCCTGACAAATCGGTTGAGAATGTAATATGGCGGTAATTGACCCCTATAGAGATGGCAGGCTGGTCAAGCCTCGATCTCCTGGCGAAGCCCTAACCAACTCTCAAAAATTTCTCGGGCAGCCTTCCAGTCTAGCAAATCATCCTCTTCTTGCATCACAGACCTGCCTAGAATTTGACGCTGCTCATCGGAAAGATCACTATTTACCAACAATGTAGAACGTTCGCTAAGATATTGGCGGAATTGGTGAAAATTCATACCATACTTTTGCTCGAAGCGGTGGACTTGTGCCTGTAATTCCGAAATCTGGCGGAATACATATTCACGCACCAGTTCTTGGATGGCTTCTTCTGAAGCAAAAATATTTCGTTCTGAGCTGTTCAGCCTTAAGGAATTACATCACCTGCCCAGCTAATTCTACTATCGTTTGCTTAACAGCTGAAACAACAAAATCCACATCTTCATCAGTCATAGATGGATATAGCGGCAGAGTCACTTCTCGAGCAGCAATATCCTCCGTTTGGGGAAGCGATACATCAGGGAATAACTTTCGGTAGTGACTGAACTGGTGAATGGGGGGGTAATGAATGCTGGTCTGGATACCAGCTCCCCGCAGTTCATCAATGAAAGCTTTGCGATCTACACCTTGGGGCAGTAATACGGGAAAGATATGATAAGCCGGTTCGCCTGATGAATCCCGAAAAGGAAGTTCCAGAGGCGTGTTGCTGAAGGCATCCCAATAGCACTCAGTGATCGCCTTCCGCCGCTGATTGTTCTTTTCCAATTTGGATAGCTGAACCAATCCTAACGCAGAACGAATCTCATCGATGCGGTAGTTATAGCCTAGATCGACAACATCGTAGCTATAGGAATGGCCTTGATGGCGATCCCAGGTCAAGGTGGTCATCCCATGAGAGCGTAACAAACGGGCTCTTTCAGCAATATCCTCGCTGTTTGTGACTAACATGCCGCCTTCGCCGGTGGACAGGTTTTTGTTAGAGAAAAAGCTGAAGCAGCCTGCATCACCCCAGGTTCCTAGTGAGCGCCCATGTAATGAAGCCCCCGGCGCATGAGCAGCATCCTCAATGACTGCCAGGCCATGTTTTTCTGCAATCGAGAGGATCTCTACTAACCGGCATGGGTAACCCCCATAATGCATCAACATGATTGCCTTGGTTCGGGGCGTTATTTGCTTCTCGATCTCATCTGGTGATATGGTCAGTTCTCTAGGACCAAGAATATCTGCAAAGCGAACTTGAGCCCCTGTATATAATACAGCATTTGTTGTAGCGACAAAGGTCAATGATGGGGCGACGACCTCATCCCCAGGGCCGATATCCAAAGTCAAACAGGCTAGATGTAATGCTACAGTCGCATTGGAGAATGCAACAGCATATTTAGCTCCAAGAAAGGCAGCAAACTCGTCCTCAAATTTCTGGGTAACCCCACCCATCGTTAGCCAACGGCTCTGGATCACATCCATCACAGCATTTTCTTCTTTAGATCCGTAATCCAAATCAGCTAACGGAACTCTCCAAGTCATGTTTCAGTCCCTTAGGATTTGATGTTTATGCACATCGAAATCTAATATTGCTTGTTCATAATCATCTGGATTTCCTAAATCCTGCCAATAGCCATCAAAGGGGTATCCAATTACCTTTTTGCCTTGGTCAATCAGCTTGTGAACAAGTTCTGGAAAATCATAATATTGGTTGCTCGGGATGTAGTGCAACACTTGCGGATCAAAAACATAGATACCCATGCTGACATGAAAGTGATAGGTGGGTTTTTCTAAATACCTGACAATTTCTTCTTTGCCATCAGCTAGCTCTAAAACTCCCAAATCAATCTTGACATGCCGCGCATGCATTGCGATTGTCGCGGTTGCTTGGGATTTTTGATGTTGTTGGATCAACTCTTGAAAATCTAACGTGGTCAGTATATCCCCGTTTGTTACCAAAAATGATTCATCTAATCCCTCAATTAAGGATAAAGGGCCAATCGTGCCTAAAGGGAATTGTTCTGTACTATAGTTGATTTTTATTCCAAACTGGTTCCCATTCTGAAAATAAGCATTTAACGCATCCATCCCATGACCCACCGCTAAAATCACTTCATCCACCCCTGCGAGTTTCATTTGATGAATTAGGATTTCAAGAATTGGCATATCGCCAATTGGCATAAGTGGCTTAGGTAGTTTTTTCGAATAGGGGGCTAAACGAGTGCCTTCCCCTCCTGCCAAAACGACAGCTTTCATGCATCCCCTCGCTTTTCAGGCATTATTCAACCACATTAGATTTGATAGTCTCCTATTTGATAACGCTCCAGGTGACCAGATACCCAGTCAATTGTCTGCTTCAATCCATCCGTTAGCGAAGTTTGCGGCGCCCAGCCCAATTTTTCTTTCGCTAATTGGTTGTCTGACAGCAAACGTTGGACCTCACTCTTTTCGGGACGCATACGAGTAGGATCGACCACAATCTTTACTGGTCTTCCGGTCAACGAGATGATCATTTTCGCAAGATCTCCAATGCGTATTTCTGAGCCAGCCCCTAAGTTGAAAGTTTCGCCCACTACGCCTGGTGCTTCTGCGGCCTTTATGAAACCTTTTACTGTGTCCAAGACGTAGGTCATATCCCGGCGAGAGTCTAAATTGCCTAAATGAACAGTACAATTGGTAAGTGCTTGGGTAATGATCGTTGGTATCACAGCCCGCGCAGATTGCCGCGGGCCAAAGGTGTTAAAAGGTCTTACTGTGACCACTGGCGTGTTATAAGCGCAGTAGAAACTCTCGACGATTTTATCCGCCCCAATTTTGCTTGCCGAATAAGGGGATTGTCCTTGCAAGGGATGCGACTCGTCAATAGGAACGCTTAAAGCTGTCCCATATACCTCACTTGTAGATGTGTGGATTATTCTTTGTGTGCCCGCATCACGAGCTGCGAGTAAAACGTTCATTGTACCCAAAATATTGGTTTCAATGACCTCGGCTGGATGAAGGTAGGAATATGGGATCGCAATCAGAGCGCCCAGATGAAAGAGGTAATCAACCTCATCTAATGTCGCTTTTACGGCGTTCAAATCCCTTAAGTCACCAGCAACTACTTCGATATGACTCCTGATCTCTGGAGGCAGGAGAGATAGCAACCCGATATCTCCACGCGAGTTATAGCGAACAAAAGTTCGTACTTGTGCCCCATTTGCGACGAGATGCTCTACAAGGTGACTACCAATAAACCCACCGCCGCCAGTCACCAGGACGCGCTGGCCATTCCAAAAGCTCATATTGTCTCCAGCTTGCTTTGCTTACCCATACCATTGGAATGAAGGCACTTCTCTACTGCCTGAATATTGGATATGATCGAAGCAACAGTATTTAACCTACCCATGAAATCTGGCATCATTACAACTCTTGCAGGGGTTTGATTACAAATATCTATGATTTTTTGGCGCTCTCTAGTGGTGAGCTCATGAATGGCGAATACGATAATTCCCACATCATGCATTTCTACTAACTTCGGAATATCATCTCGCCGTCCCAAAACATCGATACCCTGAATACGAAGTCTATCCTTATAAATATCGTCATCAATGAAGCCAACGACATGGAAAGCCGAACCACTGCCATTGTTTTGCATCATCCATGCTGCTGATTGGCCAGCCTCTCCTCCTCCAACAATCAATACCCGTTCTCGAGCGATTGCCGGTACCCGCCATCTGGACAATAACCTTGAGGCCAGACCTGTAATGATGCGAGTACGATAGCGTACAAAAACAAATCCAACGAGGACGCTGGCGGAGCCCAGGATCAGTAATCGTACAGGGCAAATATCGATAACCGTATTGGCAACCAACGCGATTACCATGGACAAACCCACGGGAGGGATCATGTAAACGGCATCCAAACCGGAAGATTTAGACCAATAAACGCGCTGAATGCCCAAAAAGGCACCAACAATACTAAATAAAAGAGCAAAGCCCAAGGAGATAACGACTAACCGGGGCCATCCAACGTCCAAAGGGCCAAAAAAGACCCGCAAAAACACACTTGAAATCCCAAAGGCCAGGAAAGCTGTAATAGCATCAATAGAAAACCAGTTTATATAACGCTTGAAAAGCCGGGCAATCGGTCCCCAGAGCAATTGTTCTTCAGGGAGTTTGTACTCTCCCAATCGCGGAGTCAAGACCAGTAATGTCCAAAAAAGCACGTCCAGATCCATCCAAAAAGACCGGTTATTGACATAAATTCGATCTAAGTACATTTTCCTCGGTGCAACAGAATCAAGATAGGTTTGCATTTCATCCCCAAGTGGAAGTAATTCTTCTTCGTCACGGTAAATAACCGAGGCCGGGCTGGTAACCCCCGGACGTACTGATAAAATAATCTGCCGTATCTCCTTTGGCCAATTCTCGACTACTTCTGGAACCTCTGGGCGAGGACCAATCAGACTCATCTCACCAATCAGCACATTCCATAATTGGGGTAGTTCATTGATCTTGGTATTGCGCAACCATTGACCAACTGGAGTAACGCGGGGGTCTCCCTTGGCTGTGATTTGTGGGCCTTGATAACTCTCTGGTTGCTCGTACATAGTGCGAAATTTGAGAATCTCGAATAATTTTCCATTCTTCCCAACACGTGGCCCCCAATAGAAAACCGGACCAGGAGAATCGCGTTTGATCAGCAGGGCAAACAAGGCAAAGAAGGGTGCTAAGATTAACAATCCAATAAAAGCAAGTGCAATATCACGAGCACGGTAGGCCAACTGGCTTACCCACGCCCAGATAGGATTCACTTGTTCTTCGTGCTGATTTTTTCCTGAAATGTTTATCGTCATTGGTGATTGATTACGTTCAACCTATCAAATACAAAAAACGGCTATCTGCCAAAGCCCAACGTAGGGCATCTTCCCAAGGAGGAATCGTTAAGTCAAATTCAGTGCTAAATCGTTCACAATTCAAAGCAGTGTATAAGGGGCGCTCCGCGGCGGTTGAGAACTCTGTTGTCCGAGCAGGAAGCACAGCTTGATTTACCTGCTCCTCTTTATGTGGATCATTTTCAATGATGGCTCGAGCCCAATCGAAATGGCTTGCACTCCCACTACCAGCCAGATGATAAATCCCTGTATGCTTTTCAAGCCACGCTGCTAAATCATCCTTAGCCTCTACCAGCATTTGAGTCGTTATCTCCGCCAACATGCGAGACCAGGATGGACTGCCAACCTGATCGGAGACAACTCGCATTGTGCGTTGCTCACGGGCCCATCCCAGTACTTTGGTAACAAAACAATCGCGCCGCAAGCTGTAGACGCAACTAGTACGCAAGATCAGATACGATCCGCTAGCTTTTATGATTGCGCGCTCCCCTTCAAGCTTGCTTTTTCCATAAACGTTAATCGGCGTCGGTTCGTCGTCCTCAGTGTAAGGTGACCCTTTTTCACCGTCGAAAACGTAATCTGTAGAATAATGCACCAATCCGGCGCCAACTTCGTGAGCTTCTTCTGCCAAGACACCTGGAGCGGTACTATTGATCGCGTGTGCCTGAGATGGCTCTTTCTCAGCCTGATCCACCACATCAAAAGATTTAGCATTGATGATTACCTCAGGCTCTACTGCACGCACCAACGTGCGGATTGCAAAGACACTCCCTAAATCGATCTCTGGCGAATCCGTGGCGTAAACTTCACCTAAGGGCGCCAGTGTTCGTTGGAGTTCCCAACCAATTTGGCTATTTTTCCCAATCAGGAGGATCCGCATAAGTTGATCTTAATTTCAAGCTGTTTTATCAAGTCAATTACGCATCTATCATTACAGTAGAATTCGCGGCCGTTTGGCTTTGCACATGGTCAAGGGTCTGGCGCAGCCCGGTCAGGAAATCCACTTGGGGATCCCATTCCAGTAGTTTTTTTGCTAACGTGATGTCGGGGCAGCGTGTCTGGGGTTCGTCCTTAGGTAATGGAAGATATTGGATTTCCGAAGCGCTTCTCGTCAACTTGCGAATCAAATAGGCTAATTCAAGGATTTGTCGCTCTTCGGGACAGCCCAGGTTGACTGGTTTGTGGAACTTGACGTTCATCAAACTAAGGATCCCATCTATCAAATCGTCGACAAATTGAAAGCTGCGGGTTTGTGACCCATTACCGTAGACGGTAATGGGTTGTCCATTGATAGCCTGAGTAATGAATTTAATAATCACACACCCATTATTTGAATACATCCTGGGGCCGTAGGTGTTAAAGATGCGGGCGATGCGCACATCTAAACCAAATTTTCGGTGATATGCTTGGGTCAAAGATTCGGCAAAGCGCTTGGCCTCATCATATACACTGCGTGGGCTGTTCGGATTTACATTCCCAAAATACGATTCGGATTGTGGATGAAGATCAGGATCTCCATAAACCTTGCCAGTGCTGGCCAGGAAGAACTTCGCATTGTACCTATGGGCTAACTCCAATAAACAACGTGTGCCCTCGCTATTCACCCGCAATGTTTGAATTGGATATTCCATGAATTTGCCTGGGCCAGTAGGACTAGCGAAGTGCATCACCCAATCCACTGGCTTGTCAAGGTTGAATGACTCAACAATATCATGTTCGATCAATTGAAATTCGGGGTGTTCATGCACCTGGGCAAGGTTCTCGCGCCGACCTGTGTTGAAATTGTCCACACCAATCACTTGATGATCATTGTTTAGCAATCGGTCAGCCAGATGGCTTCCAATGAAACCCGCCACTCCGACTAACAAAACTCTCATCGTTCCGCTCCTTTATCCTTTTCTTGTTTCTGTTGATCTGAATTGATTGTTTTTTGAATTATTTGGCGTCTGTTTGGGTGACAACAAAAATTGCCCTGACCAAAAGCCAGAGCATGTCGGCATCGGTCAGGTTTATCTACCAAGCAATCGACATATCCACGCAGGCGACTTACTTTTGCATGACAAATATTCATATCGGGAAGTGCTGTCGAACTGCAATATATTGGTCAAATATTTTGTCCGTAATCCCGTAGTCACTTACGCATAAGCGCCGCTAGCGCTTGAGCGCGCTCCTTTTTGCATTCAAAAGTATCTAAATAATTCATCTGAGCTATAACGTGATAGGGATCCATTTCTAAAATAACTAGCAAGAGCTTACGAGCATCTTCCTTTTTCCCCTTTCCAGATAGTTCCAATGCCCTGTTTAGCAGACGATTCAGGATAGCCACATCGAATCCTTCCCTGCTCAATCTCGGTAATATTTGGTGTTGATCAAATTCTTGTGAGTGATTACCAAAATAGATAAACACTTAGAATAGTTTGCAACCCCCTTCTATTTGCCGTGCTCCGCCATTCCGACATATCCTCTGTGATTTGCCGGTTATTATTGTGTATGTCACAGAGCGATGTCCAACGGTACGGGAATGACAGGGCTCTGATTTGTAGGCTTCATCCCTCGCCAGGCAAGGGATTCCCTAACAGAATATGAATTACTTTTCTTTGCTGATACCGCCAGGGCGATACTTCAAGGCATCGTAACTTTTTTGAGTTATCAAGAAGCGTAAACGCCCTTTATTGACTACCAAATGAACCTCTCCAAACTCGCCCACCGTAGCCAAGGCTTCATCAATCATTCGAATATGGGCATTGGATAGATTCCTAAGATTCAACCTGCCCCTATCTGGAAATTGCGGATTCGAGACTCGTGTTTTGCTTGTCATCCTCGTTCTCCTTACAAATCCACGGCTTCCAATGCCATTCATGACGATTTCCGTCTTTCGACGCAGTAATTATGGAATTGTGTAGTGACAATTGATAAATCCCCCGGGTTCTCTCACCACTGCGGAGATGGTATACAATACCCATGTAAATTCGACAGATAAGGTTTACGATTTATACTGTCCAGGGATCAGAGTCCCTGACAAAAACCCTCAACCTATGCTTTTCATCCAGTCTGGGTAAATCGTATTCTGATGTTTCCCCCGGGATCTCTCACCGCTAGGAGGTATGCCCAAAAATTCTATTTAACGCTCTTTATGGGCCACAAGAGATGTTTACTGGTTACTAGTTGGCTACAATTAATAATGCGATAATTAAAACGTTTTTCACGCCTCAAGAACTGCTTTCATCTTCCAATCCACCGGGGTCATACTTCAGCGCATCAAGACTGGTTTTTAGTTCCACAAATCGCAAGCGACCTTTATTCACGATTAAATGTACTTCGCCAAATTCTCCAACAGAATCGATTGCCTCATCGATCATCAAAATATTGTGAACCGTAAGATGTTTGAGTCCTTGCCCCAATTGCTCATCAATAGATTTGTCAGGGCGACTATCTGTCTCGGGCACTACTACCCCTCCAATAAAAAACGCTCGCGGGATCTTTCACCACTGCCGAGATCGATAAACGTTGATCGTTTGATATTCCTCCCTTCTTGATTTAGACATCCTAACAAGGATGTTAGCATCATTGTAGGTTTGTTACTAGCTACCTATCACTTTAACAAATGAAGAAGAAGGTTGTCGCTGGTTCTTGATAAGATGTAGTTTCCACACAACATTTATCAAGGAGAAACCGATGCGAAACAACCTTCAGATTTATAATAGCTTACTCAATCAGAT
>JADHTJ010000079.1 GCA_016785015.1 Anaerolineales bacterium | reverse complement strand
GGCGCTGCCATTGATCGCGCACCAACGAGTTGTGGGTTTGACCTTCATCTTTAGAACGTACCGCACAGTATTCTCGAATAATGACCGTGCCCTGCTGCAGAGTTTTGCCGATCAGGCGGCCATTGCTGTGCACAATGCGCAGCTTTACAGTCAGATTCGCTACGAGAAACAACGCCTTGACGCATTGCTCGATTCTGCGGCGGACGGCATTTTGATCATGACGCCAGATCATGCCATCGAGCGCTGCAATCCTGCCTTTGCGCGCTTGTGGGGAGAGAAAACTGACAAGATTCAAGGGAAAAATCACGACGACATTATTCGCTGGATTCAACGGGAACAAGGTGCGACTTTGGACGAGGCCGAAGCGGGCGGCTGGCCATTGACCGCACACGCAACCCTTTATGTTGAGGGGGACATCGAATGCCCTAGCGGAGCGTCTTTGGCTGTGGGAATTACCTACGCCCCATTGATTTCTCCTGAAGGGAATCTGCTCAATATCATTGCTACGGTCAGGGATATCACTCATTTCCGCGAAGCAGAAGAGCTCAAGAGCACGTTTATTTCAGTGATAAGCCACGAACTCAAGACTCCTGTGGCTTTGATCAAAGGCTACACGGGAACCTTGCGGCGCGATGATGTCTCTTGGGATGATGAAATCGTTCAGGACAGCCTGGAAGTTATTGAAGAAGAAGCAGATCGCCTGACAGATTTGATCGAAAATTTACTGGATGCTTCGCGCTTACAAGCGGGTGGGATCAGTTTGAATTTGGCCGACTTAGCCATGGGGAATTTTCTTGAGCGTTCTGCAGAACGATTGCAGACCCAGACTGAAAAGCATGCCATCATTGTAGAACTCCCTCAGGATTTTCCTGTAGTTATGGCTGATGAAGGAAGGCTGGGACAGGTACTCTCGAACTTGATCTCCAACGCCATCAAATATTCCCCCGAGGGAGGCGAAATTCGTTTGAGCGGGCAGGTTCGTTCAGATCAAGTGATCATCTGTATTCAAGATGAGGGCCCTGGGATTGCGCCCGGAGACATTCCCCATATCTTCGATCGTTTTTACCGCGCCGATGAAGCCAGTAAAACCACAAAGGGAGCAGGTTTGGGATTGTTTCTGACGCGAGCGATTGTTGAAGCCCATGGGGGCCGCATTTGGGTTGATCCTAGGCCGGGGGATGGGGCCAGGATTTGTTTTTCCCTGCCACGGTAGAGATTTTAAAATCAGATAAGAAATTATTATAGGCTCCAAGGGAATTTCGGTGAGAGACCTGCCCACAATTGTGACCCGTTATCACGCCGAATCCTTCCGGGCAATCGCATTTAGAAATAGAGGCTATGGATGAGAACACGCAAAACATCCTTTTGGGTAGGGAGCCAACCGCGTTGGCGGCTGAATCAGGCTAAACATCTCTTATCGAATCCGCCCAACGCGCTTGGCCTGAGCGTGTCGAAGGGGTTGGGCTACTGACCCAGAAAGAATTTTCACACAGAGAAAATCCATATGCGATTGCCCTGGCGAATCCTTGAATTAGGGATACATTTTTGCTGCTTTTCCCTTATAATACGTTGCTTGTCTAGAAAAAATTTGGATGAATGAGTTGATCCTATCAACCTGGAGAAAGAATGCCTAAAACACAATTGAGTTGCCCCAATTGTTCCCAGCCCATTGTTGCTGATGTGGAGCAATTATTCGATGTCGGTCAAGACCCCAGAGCAAAGCAAGCCCTAATTTCAGGCGTATTCAATATGGCCCAATGCCCCCATTGTGGGTATCAGGGCAACCTGGCCGCGCCCATTGTTTATCATGATCCTGAGAAAGAATTACTCTTAACCTTCGTGCCACCAGAATTAATGCTCTCACGCGATGAGCAAGAACGCATTATTGGCCCATTGATCACCAGAGCCGTCGACAGCCTGCCCCAAGAGCAGCGCAAGGGATATCTTTTCAGCCCTCAGACGATGATGACCCATAAGCTGCTTGTTGAAACAATTCTCGAAGCGGATGGTATTACCAAGGAAATGATCGAGACCCAAGAGAAGAAAATGGCGTTGATCCAGAAATTACTGGAAGCTGAAGAAGATGCTCGCCCAGCGATGATCAAAGAAGAAGATGAACTCATTGATGAAGAATTCTTTGTTTTGTTCTCTAGGTTGGCTGAAGTTGCCCTATCTGGCGGCGACCAAAACGCCGCTGTTGGATTGAGAGATTTGCAAGATGCCCTTTTGGAACATAGTTCTACTGGGGTTAAGGTCAAGGCGGAATCCGATGAAATTCAGGCGGCGCGTGAAACCCTGCAAGAACTTGGTGAAGAACTCACTCGAGAGAAATTACTTGAGTTAGTGATAGATGCGCCCAATCAAACCCGATTGCGCGCTTATACTCAGATGACACGCCCAGGCATGGATTATCAATTCTTCCAGCAGCTGAGTGAGATAATTGAGGGCGAAGAGGGCGATGAGAAAAATCGCTTACTCGAATTACGCGAGAGCTTATTACAAATGACTGGCGAGATCGATCAGGTCGTTGAGCAGCGCATGCAAGTTGCGCGTCAAAATCTGGATACGCTCCTGCAAGTAGAAGATATTGAAGCAACCATAAAAGCTAATTTGGCTGCCGTTGATGAAATTTTCATTCAGGTGCTGACTGAGGCCCTCACAGCTGCACGTGAGACTGGGGATATTGAACGATCAGGAAAACTGCAACAGGTTATGTCAACGATCGAGGCGGCTACAGCCGCACCCCCTGAGTTTGAGTTGATCGATGAGCTTTTGGCGATTTCTGATGATGATCAAGCTCTCACTTCGATGTTGAACTCGCAGGCTGATGAAGTTAATGCGAAGCTGATCGAAATAATGAGCGGTTTGATGGGGCAAATCCAAGCCAGTGCAGATGCTGCGCAAGGCGAAGCACAAGCTCAGCAGCAGGAAATGCTTGAAGCATTGCAGAAAGTCTATAATGTTGCTTTGCGGTTATCTATGGAGAGAAGTTTCAAGGCGTAGTATCACCTCAAGTAGATAAGATCAACATCCCTTAAGATGAGCAACACGGTTCCTGTCTATCCAAGGAACCGTGTTTTTTTAAACATTAAATCGAAACAAGATCACGTCCCCATCTTGCACAACATATTCTTTTCCTTCAGAACGCATCTGGCCAGCGGTTTTTAATGCGCTATCGTTGCCATGCTCAGCGAAAGTTTCAAATGAGACCACTTCAGCACGGATAAAGCCTCGCTCAAAATCGGTGTGAATTTCCCCGGCGGCCTGAGGTGCGGTTGTTCCCTGGGCGATATTCCAGGCACGCACTTCATTTTCATTTTTGGTGAAAAAGCTGATCAAATCTAAAATTGCAAACCCCTTACTGACAACCTGATTCAATCCGCTTTCCTCGACGCCCGCTAACGCCAAGAACTCTTCTCGTTCTTCCTTGCTCATATCAACCATTTCGCTCTCGAGCTTGGCACATACTTTGAGAAAATCTGCGTTATGCTTTTTGGCGATCTCGATGACATTCTTTGTGAGAGGGCCATCTTCTGCAAGCCCATCTTCGTCGACGTTGGCGGCATAGATAACCGGTTTGGCTGTCAGGAAGCGCAACTCATGGGCAAGAGATTTGTACGAGGCGCTCGATCGTTCTGTAAAGCTTGAAGCCGAATTACCAGCCTCCAAGTGGGTTTTTAGATTTTGGGCCATCGCCATAACGGGGAGCAGTTTCTTATCTCCCTTGACCTCGCTGGTGAGTCGCTCGATTTTGCGCTCTACTTGTTCGAGATCGGCGATGACTAGCTCCAAGTTGATCGTATCGATATCTTCATCCGGCTTGATATCTGCAGAGACATGCACCACGTTGGGGTCTTCGAAGCAGCGCACCACGTGCACAAGCGCATCTACATCGCGGATATTGCCCAAGAATTGATTGCCTAGTCCTTCGCCCTGGCTGGCGCCTTTGACCAACCCAGCGATATCTACAAACTCGATAGTTGCGTAGATGATTTTTGGTACGCCCACTAAAGCATGTAATTTTTCTAGTCGCGGGTCGTGCAGCGGCACGATAGCACGGTTGGGTTGAATTGTGCAGAATGGATAATTGGCAACTTCTGCATTTTGGGCGCCAGAGAGGGCGTTGAATACGGTGCTTTTACCTACGTTTGGTAGGCCGATAATGCCGATTTTTAGACCCATAAAATAACCTTTCAGAATTAGAAAAGGGGTGCATCACGTAGATACACCCCTTCAAGATGTCAGTTCAAAACTCTCTACAACTCAGATGTACAGTGTGGACAGCGCATGGCCTTGATAGGGATTTCGGTAAAACAGTAGGGGCATTCTTTGGTTGTCGGTTCTTGCGGCGGAGATTCCTCTTCCTTTTTTAGACGATTCATAACGCGGATTACCACGAAGAGGGCAAAGGCAATAATTATGAAACTGGTGATGGCGTTGAAAAACAATCCATAATTTATCGTCACCGCGCCTGCTTCTTTCGCCAAAGCTAAGGACTCGTATGGCCCTGGTACAGCGCCGGATTTTAAAGTAATGAATAGATCGGCAAAATCCCGTTTTCCCAAGATATAACCAATGACTGGCATCAAGATATCATCTACAAGGGATTTAACAATGACTCCAAAAGCAGAACCAATGACGATGCCTACGGCCATATCGACGACATTGCCGCGCATGGCAAAATCTTTGAATTCTTTTAGCATAATGATGCCTTCATATTTCAATATGACCTAATCAGCGGGGGGATTATCTAAACGCAAACCATGACCTCGAACTGTAGCGATATAAACATGGTCTGGGTCAATCTCGGTAATTCGGCCGCGTAGACGGCGAACCAAGGCGTCCAGAGCCTGGTTGGTGATTTCTATAGCTCCGTCTTGGCCCCAGATTCCAGTCATCAATTCTTCGCGAGGAACGACGCGGCCTTTGTTGTCAAAAAGTTTTTCAAGCAATTGAAATTGCGAAGCAGATAACGGAGGGATGATCTCTTCATCACCCACCCATACACGCCGTGAGCGTTTCTCTAATAGTAATTTTCCTCGTCTATCCGGCATGGGGGGTGAAAGGTCTTCGAAATCGAGCGGCAGCGTAGCATCAGAGCTGAGGAAAACAAATTTTTGGGCTAGAGCGATCAGGATGACATCGCCGTCATTCAACAATGTTTCTTCTGTTATCCGCGCCCCGTTGCAGTGCGTGCCGTTCTTGCTGTTCAAGTCCTCGATCATGACCCCCTCTATGGTCGGCGAAATTCTTGCGTGCTGTCTTGAAACCTGGCGATTGTTGATGGGAATATCGCAATCATCGACGCGCCCTAGGACCAGCGCATCTCGAAGCATCCAACGTTGACCGTCAAGATTGCCTTCGTGCCCGACTAATACTGGAACATCGTGATTGGTTTCTGTCATTTTCCCTGAAGAGAAGGTGCCTTGGGCTGAATTCTTAACAAATTAAAATGGCGTAAATTTTCTGACGGAAGGATACTCTAGGAGTATAATATCATAAAATTTGGGCTTTTGTCGGCTCAATTTGACAAAAATAATCCGATATTTGGGACGAGATCATGCCTATTTCTCATAAGACGGGAGAAATTCTAAAAGAGCGTTACAAAGTCCGGCGAATCATTGGGCAGGGCGGCATGGGGAGTGTTTACCTCACTGATGATCTGCGCTTAGAGGGGCGTTTGTGCGCGCTCAAAGAGGTTTATCATGACCCCCAAATTCCCGAGGAAATCCGCCTGCAAACTCGTGAACAATTTATGCGAGAAGCAACCGTGCTGGCACGGCTCGATCATCCCAATCTCCCCAAGGTGTCGGATTTTTTCTCGATTGATGAGCGCGATTATTTGGTGATGGGCTTTGTTCCAGGGCGCGATCTTAGCGTACTGATGACCGAAGCCCGGCTGAGCAATCAGTTTCTCGAAGAGCGCGATGTGCTAACTTGGGCTGCCCAATTGATCGATGCGCTGACATACCTTCACAGTCAAAAGCCGTCTATTGTGCATCGGGATATCAAGCCCAGCAATCTCAAACTTACTCCTGATGGTGTGGTCAAATTGGTGGATTTTGGGTTGGTGAAGATATTGGCGACCGATGAAGTGACCATCACAGTTGTGCAGGGACGAGGAACCGCAAACTATACGCCCTTGGAACAATACGGTGGTGATGCTGGGCATACCGATGTGCGCAGCGATATATTTTCATTTGGAGCGACCTTGTACCATTTGCTGACTAATCGTCCCCCCACAGAAGCGCGCGATCGCTTCCTGCAACCGGGGTTGCTTCTGCCTCCCCGAGAGGTAAACTTGTCTATAAGCCCGCGCACAGAAAGGGCTATCCTTTGGGCATTGAATTTACACCCCGAGGAGCGTCCACAGGACATGAGCGAATTCAAACAAGCTTTGTTAGGGGATTGGAGTCCTACCAATCAACCTAAGGCGCCGCTCCCTTCAGCGACGCTGATCGATTTGCTTTCATCTCCCCTCGAGCGACGGCTGATTTGGGTCTCGATGGCTCTGCTGTTTATCAGTCTGATTGCCACATTGTGGCGCTAAACTTAAGCATTGATGTTTCGCAACCTAAAGAGAAATATCCCCTATTTTTGGGATTTTCCCGCTACGGGCAGGACGGTACTAAAACGTGGACACGATTATCTGCCGCAAAGCTGTCATTCTGAGGAGTGAAACGACGAAGAATCTCGCTCTATATGTGACGAACTCAGAGATTCTTCGCTCCTGCCGTCGCTCAGAATGACACATTAGTTTACTCCACGGTTTACTGCCGTGATACCCCGCTACGTGTGCGTTACAAAAGTTAAATTATCTCCCCTGATCGGTAAATATCGCGCTCAACCCCCAACCTAACAACGAGCCAATAAACGTGCCTAAGAGCAGACCCCAATGCTGTGTAGTTTGCATGGCCCACTCACTCCCAGGGAACGAGAGCGCCCCATAAGTGTAGATGAGTAGCCCGGAGATCGCTGATACCAAGCCCCAGCGCACGCCTCGACGGACATGGCCCATCAAAGCGCCAACGCGTGCTGCTCCCCAGGCAACAGCAGCGATGATTAGCAGAGCGATTCCCCAATCCCTGAGTCCTGTGCTCTGCGGTTCGATTTCAGGTTCAGGCATTGGCGTTGGGGTGGGTGCGGGGATAGTTGGCGTAAGTGTCGGAATTGGAGTTTGTGTCGGCAATTCAGTGGGGATTGGTTCAGGCGTATCTTCGGCAGGGATATCAAAAACTAATTCATCAGAACTGGCCGCGCCGCTGAGTGCTCTGAGCCTAACCGTGCCAGATTGTTCAAATTTGTAACTAATTGAAGCGATTCCGTCTGCAGACATCAAATCTATGGCTGGAAACTCTTGGCCATCTATCGATGCGATTATTTGGATTGGTGTATTGTCTGGAACTGGATTATTGTTGTGGTCAAGAATTACCCCCATTTTTAGGGGAATCGAATCGCCAATGCGGTATTCGAACTCGGATGAAATCTCTGATGACGGCGTCGCATCCCCAGATTCTGGAAGATCCAAAATAAAGGGAATCGTATTTTCTGGGTTCGGCGATGTCGCAGAGATCAGTTCGTACCCAATGCCAGGAACCGAGACGGGCAAGGCGCCCTCGGGCGCAGTGATTTCCCTGAAGAGCAGGCGAGCAGCGACTTCCATGAAAGGCGCAGTCTTCCCGTATAGCCCAAAGAAGACGGTCAGCTTTGAAATATCTGTTGCGTCTAGGTAATAGGGAGCATTAGCAGCAAATACAACAATATTTTTCCCTGCTGTCAGGTCGGGTCTTTCGGCTAGAAAACGCTGCAAGGCAAGGGACTCTGCTCGGTCCGTATCCACATCGAGCGAGGTAAAAATGATCCAATGAGCCCGGCTGAGATTCCTCTCGACTAAGCGGGTTTCATCTTCTCCATCTAACATCAGGGTGAGTTGCTCGAATGAATATGAATGTAGGTTTGCCTGAGAAATCAGCCCCTCTGCGCCAGGTCCGTATAAATTAATTACAGACTGCTCCATTGCATTAATCGCCAGCGCCTCTTCGATAGGGCATTCGCTGCACTGTTGCACCGGGAAGGTATCGGTAACGAACACAATGCGGTCATTGAAGCCAGGCGCATTGGGGAGCACATTGTCGAACTCGCTCAAGGGCGGGCTGATCAATGTAGCGCCACGTTGGGCAACTTCGGATGTGATTTGACGGGACTCTACGGTGTCAAGTTCGGCCAAATTACCCGTTGGTAGAACTAGATTGAGAGTGAATATACCGTACATGCGATATTTCAACGTCAGGATGCGCAGTACCGATTCATCTACCCTTTGAGCAAAAACGGGGTCATCGCGATATCTTTGTGCGAAAAACTCCAGAGTGCGAATGATGGTTGTGTATGAGTCGGCATCGCCCCCACCGACAAAATTATTCAAATAGAGCATGTCATTGCCTGCCAGGAAAGCATCCAGTGCGAGTCTCCGGGCGTTGAATGTCTCTTCCGTAGGATCGTGGAAGCGGCGTACGGCGCGGCTGCCGAGGTCGTCACTGATGATCACTCCGCCGCCGTCACGCCAGGTAGCAAATGGAGAGAGAGCCATGAGTAGACTCAATGCGGGCTGATCGAAGCTGATTGGCCGCGTCGTTGAACGAATATTTCCCTGCAGCCCCTGGTAGCGAATGTGAGAAACGAGCAATGCATCCAGTCGGGAAGATTCTTCGGTTGTGTTGCCAGTGACTGTGAAGAAAGGCGCCAATTCGATTTGCTGAAGTTGCTCGAGTGATTTTCGCACTGTGGCGACTTCGTAATCTGGAAGCCGATCTGCGCTGCCCAGCCCGGGGAAGTGAGTACCAACCACAGCGATATGATTGGATGCGCCCTCGTGAACCCCTTCAATATAGGCTTTGGCCATCTCGCCGACCCAATAGGGATCGCCTCCATAAACGCGCACATCAAGGTCGCCTTCGCCGCCGGGATTTGGTGTTTCTGACACATCCAATGATGGGCCAAATAGCAGGTTTATGCCAATGGACGCCAACTCATGCCCCGTGATATTACCAACTTGTCTGGCTAAATCTGGGTTCCAGGTTGCGCCGATGGATAATTGGCTGGGCATAGAAGTCAAGCCGCTAAATATCTCATCATTAGGCGGGCCATCTCCTTCTTGTGATAACCCAACGAAGAGCGGGATATATGCGGGTTGGAAAGTCTCCCCGGAAAGAGGGATGATGTGGTCTTCCTGTGAGCTGGAAAAACGAATATTTTGCAGTTGGTTGGTCAAGATCCAGGCGTCAGAGATGGTTTGTCCCGCCTCAGTAAAATTATCATTTTCGGCGCTCAGCACTACGCCACCCAAATAGTGATTGGTAATCAGATCGTGGATCTGTGTCTCTGTGTCTGCATTAGTACCCTGAAATGTGACCAAGAAAAGCTGTCCGACACGCTCTTCGGGCGTGAGGTTCTCTAGTAAATCAAGCGCGCGCGCTTCCGGGCTGCTATCTTGTGAAAGGGATGCGGCCTGGCTTTGAAATGTAGGAGCAAAGAGAGTGAATAGAACGACGATGACGACCAGTCGTTTTAGGGTGCTGCTTTTCATTCTTCTCCAAAGTGCAGTCAATATCAGAACGTTTTCTGATTGGCGGATGACTGTCTACATTATAGCTCGCTCTGCAACAAGAATATCTCTGAGCTGTTTCCTGCGCGCCGCACCGCTGAGTAATTCAAGGTTGCGAATGCCCAATGGGTCTATTATTTCGCGGATCAGCCTTAGCTCTTCAGGCGAGGGAGGGTGGGTTTCGTGCACTTCATTTGCTATCACAAGTTCGAACTTGGTTTTCGCTTGAATGCGCTCGATGCTTGTGCCCGGATGGAAAGATGTCAGGTGCATGCGGCCTTTTTTAAAATCGAACTGGCCGAGATCAGTGACCAAATATTGCGGTCCATCGCCCATAGTCCTGGCTGAACTATGGCCCATTCCGGAGAGAAAATCCAATTTTGGCACGAAAGACACGCGTGAATGACGTGGAATATACAGGTAGATATCACTGATGAACGTGGTCACATCGGGGATGCCGCCAGAACCTGGCAGACGCAGCCTTGGTTGCGCATAGTCACTACCAAAGGCAATATTGTTGAAGTTGCCATGCATATCAATCTGGCCAGGCCGGAAAAATTCTTTGGGACGCAGGTTTGGGAGCACGTCTGCTGCGGCGCGGGCAAAACCGACATTGGTCAGTGCATGATCCAGCCAAAAGCTTTCGATATTGGAGATTCCTAAAGGCGCAGGTTGTTTACAAATTCCCTGACCAATTGCAGAGGCAAAATATAGATTTGGCGCATGGGTGTGACGAGCTAACAAATATGCCGCTGCAACCAGAGGGGTGGCGATCCCTTGAGCGACAATCTCGCCATCTTCAACCTGGCGCGCCATGCAGACGACCATTATTTCAGCGGGGGTGAAATCTAAAGCGGCACTCATTTGATAAATTCTTGATGCGCCTCTGGCTGAATATTGCCACCGCTGACCACCAACACAACTGGACGATTGGGAACGGCACCTGAAAGAGCTGCGGCCAACACAACCGCGCCCGCGGCTTCGATGCGCTCGCCATACTGGTGCCAGGCAGTAGAGACTGCATTTGCAATTTCGGCTTCATCAACTAAGAAAATCTCGTCAACATATTTACGAATCAGGGGAATAGTGATCGAGCCTTCTTCCACTGAGCCTGAGAGACCGTCAGCAATTGTGCGGCTTTGCGCCTGGATATTTTGATGACCATGATAAAACAACGCATGCATGAACGGTTCGGCTTTTGCCTGAACTGCGATCAGCTTGGGGGGCTTGGGTAAGCCTTTGAGCACAGCGCCTATCCCAGCTACCAATCCACCACCACTAACTGGGACCAGCCAGATCGAGTCTTCAATCTCAAATCCTGGATACTCCTCAAGCTGCTCGAGAGCTTCTAGGGCTGATGTTGCCTGTCCGGCGATCACATCCCCATCATTGTAAGGAGATACCCAAGTGGCATTGCTGTTTTCGGCTTGCTCGATGGCAGCATTTTCGGCGGCATCATATCCGCCCGGGATGAGCCGAACTTCTGCCCCTAATTCTTGCATTCCACGAACTTTTACTTCAGGGGCATGGTCCGGGGCATAGATTGTCACAGGCGCGCCGACCACCTTCCCTGCCAGGGCAACGCCTTGACCATGGTTGCCTGCCGAAGCTGCCAGCAATCCCTGCTCTCGCTCCCAATCTTCAAGCTTTAAAATTTTATTGAAAGCGCCGCGCCCTTTGAAAGATCCAGTAACCTGGCGATTTTCCCACTTTATGTAGAGATCATTTTGGCTATCATTCGTTAAGGGAGTTCTACGAATATATGGTGCGATGCGTTCATGCGCTTGATCGATCCATTCTTTTGGAATCATGGGGTTGGATCCTCCGCATTCTGAGCTGCTTCAATCGTACGCCTCGCAAGCAGGGGATCATCTGTAAATATGCCATCGACGTTCCAGCGGCACAACCTGGTTATATCTTCAGGATGGTTGACTGTATAAACATGAACTCTGCGACCACGTCGATGCTGATTTTGAATAAGCTTGTGCGAAACATTTTGGAGGGAGGGGTGCAGTGCCTGGTGGGGGATCCAGCCCCCCAAAATTGATCTGACCAAAGCACCACCGATTCCAGCGACTGTCAGCAAACCAATTGGCACATCCGGCATCAATTTATGGATTCTATTGAGTGCGATGGGGTTAAACGAAGAAAATAAAACTCGGTCCGCCAGGTTGTGATGGCTGACAAGTTTGGCGATGAATTCTGGTAGATCATCAAGTGGGGAGGCGTAGTTTTTTATCTCAATATTGATGATGGTTTTGCCCCCAACAGCTTCAAAAACTTCTCCCAAAGTTGGAATACCCACACCACGAAAGCTCTCATCAAAATAACTTCCAGCATCTAACTCTCTTAGGGCATCAAGCGTAAGGTCTTTAATAAGACCTTGGCCATCTGTCGTACGATCAACACTGCCATCATGAAAGACAACCACCTGACCATCCCCACATAAGGCAGCGTCTAATTCAATCGCATCGGCATTTTGACGGATGGCTAGCTCAAAAGCTGGCAGGGTATTTTCGGGTGCGTGCGCGCTGGCTCCCCGGTGAGCGAAAATGACGGGGCGAGGTAGCTGCTCTAACATAGCATATCCTCGCAATAATTAAAGGTCAACAAAATATGCCGCCGCAGCGCCGTCGAGTAATTCTCGGGTCATCGTCGGTTCCAACGACATGAAATCGGCAATGTCAAGAATTTGATCACAGAGATCGCGCGGGTGGGATGCACGCAGTTTGCGGTTATTTTTGATATACCATTCCTGCAACAGGTATGCCAATCCCTGATCGCGATACTCGACCCCCTTATGCTTGGCCATCCGCTGGAAGATCTCGCGGTACTCCTCATAAGTTGGGTCGCCGACTTCGATCTTATGACGCAAACGCCTGAGGAAAGCCTCATCGACCAGATCTTTGGGAGGTAAGTTTGTCGAGAAAACGATCAGCACATCAAAGGGGACTTCAATCTTGCGGCCTGTGTGCAATGTTAAATAATCGATGCGATTTTCCAGCGGCACAATCCAGCGATTGAGCAGGTCGCGCGGGCGAACAAGTTGGCGTCCAAAGTCATCGATGAGCAAAATGCCCCCATTAGCTTTGACCTGGAAGGGTGCTTCGTAGAATTTGTTGGTATCATCGAATACCAGATCAAGACCTTCCATGGTCAACTCGCCGCCGGTCATGATGAAGGGCCTGCGAATGAGTACCCAACGCGTATCACGGCGAGAGCCTGCCCTGAGTGATCCAGTGCCTTTGTCGGTTGTATTCTTATCCGGCGCACGCTGATGGTTGACTGAGTCATAGAGCTTGACAACCTGGCCATCTACATAGAGGGCGTATGGGATATACATTGACGTGCTGAGGATCATTTGGCCCACCGCACGAGCAACACTGGTTTTGCCATTGCCTGGAGGGCCGTACAGGAAGATCGATGTCCCAGAGTTGACGGCTGGGCCAATCCGCTGGAAGGTCGAATTACCTAATACCAGGTGGGAAAGGGCCTGTCGCAGCAGCCGGTGGGTTATGCGCAGGCGGCCTCTTTGTTGATTCTTTATCGAACGGTTGTAAATTTCCAAGGGGACAGGGGCAGGCCCGGCGTACTGGCTGCGATCTAGGGCTTCGCGCGCCCTGGCAATCCCCGCGCCTGTGATGGCATACTGATAGGCGCCCTCACCCAGACCCATTTGGGATGATTTCACCTCAACGAATTTTTCTCTTTTGAGTGCGTTTAAGATTTGATCGGATACGCCAGCAAAAGGAAGCGCAACAGCTTCAGCGATTTGGAACCCGGTTAAATATCCCTGGAAATAAAGGACTTTGAGAACCAAATCCTGCAGCCACAACTGAGAAAGACCTGTATCAGTAACTTTGGTGATGGGCGGCGGAATGAATGAACCAGTTTGTGTTGGCGGATTGATCTGCCCAGTTTGTGGATCCATAATACTCATGATGATCTCCCGTCCGGGTTTTGAAAACGATAAAATGCCTTGAAAGATTATAGCACGGCGATGATGATCTTCAAGTGCGATTGCCCTTTCTTCAAGGCTTAAATCAGTTTGCAAATGCGGTATAATCCGCCGCATGAAACTGACTGTACTTGTACCCATTTACAACGAAGTTCATACCATTCGTGAGATTCTAAAGCGCGTTAAGGCAATGGATCTGGCAGACGAAATCTTATTAATCGATGATGGGTCCGTTGATGGAACGCGTGATATTCTCAAAGAATACGATGGGCTAGAGCCGTTTCGGGTGATCTTGCATGAGAGCAATCAAGGCAAGGGTGCGGCTGTCCGTACGGGGATCAAGAATGCCACGGGGGATGTTTTGTTGATCCAGGATGCGGATTTGGAGTATGACCCCAGAGATTATCCCAAACTGTTACAACCGTTGGAAGAGGGTTTGGCAGATGTGGTTTACGGATCCCGGTTTTTGGGCGCTCCCCACAGGGTGGCCATGTTTTGGCACATGATTGCCAACAAGCTGCTTACTTTAATGACCAATATCCTGTACGATACGATCCTCACGGATATGGAAACAGGGTATAAAGTATTTCGCAAAGAAATTGTGGATGATTTCCCCCTGCATGCCAAACGCTTTGAATTTGAGCCTGAATTTACCGCAAAAATTCTGAAGCGTGGTGTGCGCATCTTCGAGGTGCCCATTTCATTCAACCCGCGCGATTATGAAGAGGGCAAGAAGATTGGGTTGAGTGATGCTTTCGAGGCGATTTGGGCCTTGTTGAAATATCGCTTTGTGGATTGAAAGCACTCCGATGAAAGGTTTGTACTCACAACTTTAGTTGCGCGTACGCTTGTTAGACGGCTGAAGTCGTCACTACAAACCTGAAAAAAATGATTGTCTTAAGAAGAGCTTTGATTATTGAAAACTCGGTTTCTGTCAGAAACCGAGTTTTTGAGTTTACTCAGAAGGTTTGATATCCCTCACGTTAAGTTGCAATGTTTCTCTGCCGCGGAATTCGTTGACTTCGAAAAGATAGAGTAGATCGATTGCTTTGGGGAGATTATTGTGCCAGTGCCCATGGCGGAAGGCGATGGCATCAAAATGGATTTGCCCATCAGAGACAGTGAGTTTTAGATGGGCGCTATCTTTGCCCACCGCGCGGCTGCTCATCACTTTGACATTCCGGCTGACAAAGGTCGCCTGAGGATTGCCGTACCCGGTGGGCTGCAGCCATTTGAGATGATCTAACAATTCAGGTTTTAGATCGCTGAGGGGGAGTTCCATATCTGCACTCAGAGTCGGCCGCAGATCCTGGTCAGCTAACTGCTCCTGGGCAATTACACCTAATCGATCCACCAATTCGGCATAATTTTCATTGCGCACAGTGAAGCCGGCCGCGGCGGCATGGCCGCCGTATTTTTCCAAAAGATCAGCACATTGATCGAGGGCTTCGGTGATGTTGAATTCCGAAATACTTCTGCAAGACGCGCGCGTGAATTCATCGTCGCTGTGCCCAACGATGGCCGGTCGATAGTATTGATCAGTCAGACGGGAAGCAGCCAGGCCAACCACGCCGGCATTGAATTCAGGGTGTGCGGCGAACAAGATCAATGGGATATCTTTGTCTGCCAAGGCGATCTGCTCTGCCATAGCGTGAATGCCGCGCGTTATCGATTGGCGTTTGCGGTTTTGCGCTTCGAGTTGCTGGGATAGTTTGCCGGCTTCAAAGACATCACGAGTAGTAAGCAGCGCTAAGGCATCTAAGGCGCTGTCCAATCGTCCGGCGGCGTTGAGGCGCGGGCCCAAAGTAAAGCCAATATCGGTTGCGGTTACCCTGGCAGATTTGAGCCCCGAGATGCTGATCAAAGACACCAATCCTTGGCGGCGTGAGCGCTGGATTTTCTTTAATCCCTGACGCACCAACGACCGATTTTCTCCGATCAACGGCACCAGGTCGGCGACGGTGCCCAAAGCAACCAGATCGAGATAATCATCAATTGTGCTGTCCTTGCCGTTGATCTTCTTATCCAGGGCGGCGGCTAATTTGTAGGCAACGCCAACGCCAGCAAGGTTCTTCTCGGGATAAACATCACCAGATTGTTTGGGATCTATCACAGCTATCGCGTTCGGCAGCACCTCTCCGGTTGTATGGTGATCACAAATGATCAGATCCAACCCCAGCCCCCGCGCGTGATCCGCCTCTTCGAGCGAGCGAATCCCACAGTCCACGCTGATGATGACATCCACGCCTTCATCGCTTAATTGCGTGATCGCCTCGATGTTCAGGCCGTAACCTTCGTCAAAACGATGGGGAATATAACCCAACACGTCCGCACCGGCCGATTTTAGATACTCCATCAGGAGCGCTGTGGCCGTGACGCCATCGACATCATAATCCCCATAGATGGCGATCCTTTCACCCTTTTTGAGCGCGTTGACCAACCGGTCGACCGCTTCCGCGACCCCGCTCAATTGGAATGGATCGGTATCGAAAGGGGGTTCAGCTTTGAGGAAATTGCGCGCTTCTTCATGGGCGGCGTAGCCGCGGTTGAATAGGACTTGACGCAGAATGGGCGGATAACCGTGAAGGGCTTCGTCCGCGGCTGCGGTAATCCGAGATGCAATTTGCCAGCGTTTTTCGATCATAGTCATTGCTCTATCGCAGTTCGTGCCAGGATCAAGGCGCCGATCATACCGGCGTCATCACCCAGGGCGGCTGTTGTGATGACCAGGTTGTCGGTAAATTTGGAATTCATCACATGATTTTTGACTGACCTTCGGATGGGCTCCAACAACAAATCTCCGCTGAGGGAAACGCCGCCGCCAAACACGACAATGCTGGGATTGAAGGCGTGTAAGAAGCTGGCCAAGGCCAGGCCGATATGTTCTCCTGCCCGTTCAAATGCCATAATAGCAAGTGGGTCGCCCTTTTTGGCGGCTTTGGCAATCCTCTTGGCGGTGACTTTTTTGGCATTCCGAAGAGTAGATTCTACTCCTTTTGCAAGCTCTTTTTTAACCCATCGGGCAATATTCTTGCCAGAAGCCAAGGCTTCCAAATGTCCGGGATGACCGCAGCCGCATATGGGACCATCGGGTAAAACTGTGACATGACCCAATTCGGCGGCAATGCCAGATTCTCCGTGAAGTAATTTCCCATCCACGATAATCCCGCTGCCAATGCCGGTGCTTATCGTGAAATAGAGCAGGTGATCGTGACCTTTTCCTGCGCCAATTAGCCATTCTCCCAGAGCGGCAAGGTTGGCGTCGTTATCCAAAAAAGCGGGCACTTGAAATTCGTTTTCCAAATAATCTGTCAGTGCGAAATCTCGAAATTCTGCAATATTGGGAGCGGTGTAAATGACACCCGTTTTAGGATTCATGGGACCCGGTGCAGCGACCCCAATTGAATTGATTGTTTCGTTTTCAGGGCAAACGGATTTAATCAGTAGAATGAGGCGCTCCTGTGGAGAAGCGTTGGGGCTGTGCGTGGGAATTTTCTGAACCCTTATTGGATCATAGCCTTCAATTGGAAATGCCGCGGCGCGCATTTGTGTCCCACCAATGTCGATGGCGATGTAGATGCTCATGCCGCAAAGTATAGCATACGGCTTAGTTGACGAGGGGATTGAATCTTGCTATGATCATGCGCATGGAACATAGAAAATCTCAGCAGTTGGCCCGAATTTGGCGATTGATTGCCGGGTTGAGTCGCTGGCTGAGACCCGGGTTGGGTGTCAAGCGATGGGTGGTGATCGTTTTTGCGGGGACAACATTTTTAGCGGTGGGTTTTGCCCTTTTTGTTTTAGATATCTACCGAACAGTGCCTGATACCTGGTGGCTGCCTGTGATACAGGCAGTTTCTTTGCAAAATTTACCGCGTCATTTCCGCGTGATTATTTTTGGATCTATTGGTTTGTTGGTTGTGTTCGGGGGAATTTATGGGCTGAACAGAACTCTGCTATTACCTTTTCGCCGCCCTGGGCGAGACGTAGTCGATACGATCGAAACGCATCGTCGCCGGCAAGTTGGGCCACGAATTGTGGCAATTGGTGGCGGGCATGGCCTGGCAACTCTGCTGCGCGGCCTGAAAGAATATTCCCATCGCATCACAGCGGTGGTCACCGTTGCCGATGATGGCGGATCTTCGGGTCGTTTGCGAGAAACATTGGGAATTCTGCCTCCTGGTGACATCCGCAATTGCCTGGCGGCGCTCTCCAATGACGAAGCCATGATGGCACAGCTTTTCCAATACCGCTTCGCCGATGGCGGCGATGGGCTAGACGGTCATTCTTTTGGCAACCTTTTTATTACTGCACTTTCTGGAATCACGGGCAGTTTTGAAGATGCCATCGCCGAATCCGGACGCGTGCTGGCTGTTCATGGCCGAGTGTTGCCCTCTTCCTTGCATGATGTCAAACTCGTTGCCGACATTTTACCGCCACATGCCACCCAAGAAGTGCGCATCCGTGGTGAGAGCCGAATTCCAAAAGTGGGTGGGAAGATCCGGCATGTCTGGCTTGACCCGAACAGCCCACCAGCATATCCACAGGTTGTGCGTGCAATTCTTAGTGCAGACATGATTATTGTGGGACCAGGCAGCCTCTACACCAGTATTCTGCCAAACTTGTTGGTGCCGGATATCACTGCCGCAATTCGAGTAAACAAGGGATATAAAGTATTTATCTGCAACGTTGCTACGCAGCCTGGTGAAACGGAAGGCTTTACTTGCGCTGACCATGTTTGCGCGTTGAACGATCATGTCGGTGGCGATCTATTTGATTTAGTGCTTCATAACAATTTTCAACGTGGAAAGCTGCTCGAAAATATGCAGTGGGTTTCATTAGGGGATGATGCCAAAATCGAGTACCCTTTGTATGTGGTCGATTTGGCAGACGAAAATGAACCCTGGCATCACGATTCCCAGAAACTGGCCTCTGTCTTGATGGATTTGTATCAAGCCCGAACAGGTCCTCTTGCGGCTCCAAAGCTATAAGAATCAGCGATTGGGCAATCGCATGTTCATTGCTCGCGCTCCCCGTCAGGCGATGAATCGCCCGACTACAAAACTGTGCTGGATGAATCCAGCTAAAAACCCGATTTATCGGGTGCTGTTATGCAGCCTGGAAACTTCATTTCCGGGCAGATACGGCACACAAACCGCTATTTCTTTCCACATGCGATTGTCCTAACGGCGATCAGGGCAATCGCATGTAGAAAGAGCAACTATGGATGAGAATACGCAAAACAAACTTTCGGGTAGCGAGCCAACCGCGTTGGCGGTTGAAACAGGCTAAACACATCATAGCAAATCCGCCCAACACGCCTGTCCTGAGCGTGTCGAAGGGGTTGGGCTACTGACCCAGAAAGAATTTTCGAAAAGAGAAAATCCATATGCGATTGCCCCAAAATCAGCGTTTATCAGCGTCCAAATATTCCATTGTTATGATACAATTCACGGCTGGTACACGAAATAAAAATAGAGCATGGAACCGATTCCATACTCTATAAATAATAATTTTCTCGGAGGTTTATTATGACAACCAAAGTTGGAATCAATGGCTTTGGCCGCATCGGTCGCCAGGTTTTGAAAGCGATTGGCGAGCTTCATCCAGATACGCTGGAAGTCGTTGCTATTAACGATCTTTACCCTGCAGAAACGAATGCGCATTTATTCCAGTACGACTCAAATTACGGCGTTTACCCCGGCACAGTTGAAGTCAAAGATGGCAATCTGGTCATCGATGGCAAAACCATCCAAGTATTCGCCGAACGCGACCCGGGCAATCTGCCTTGGAAAGACCTGGGAGTGGAGATCGTTATCGAAGCAACCGGTGTCTTCCGTGATACAAGCACAGACCCTGGCCCCCAAACCCACATCGAAAAAGGCGGCGCAAAGAAAGTCATCATCTCTGCCCCTGGCAAAAACGTAGATTTCACAACCGTGCTGGGTGTCAATGATGCCTTGTACGATCCTGCCAAGCACCACATTCTTTCCAATGCATCCTGCACGACCAACTGTCTGGCTCCGCCCATGAAGGTTGTTCTGGATAACTTTGGCATTGTCAAAGGCCTGATGACCACCATTCACGCCTACACCACCAGCCAACCCGTGCTGGATCTGGCCAAGAAGGATCTGCGCCGTTCCCGTGCCGCGGCCATTAACATGATCCCCACCACCACCGGCGCTGCCAAAGCAATTTCCATGGTCATCCCCGAGCTCGAAGGCAAGATAGACGGCTATGCTATTCGCGTGCCAACGCCCACGGTTTCGATTGTCGACACGGTTGTTCTTGTTGAGAAGAGCACCACAGCCGAAGAGGTCAATGCTGCCTTCGAGGCTGCCGCAAATGGCCCCATGAAAGGCTATCTGGGCTTCGAGACAAAGCCTTTAGTTTCGATGGATTACAAGGGTGACAATCGCTCTTCTATCGTCGATGCCGACCTCACCAAGGTTATGGACGGCAATTTAGTCAAAGTTGTTAGCTGGTATGACAACGAGTGGGGTTACTCCTGCCGCGCTGTTGATCTGGCTGCTAAGGTTGCCAAAGCGCTCTAAGCAAAATCGACTTCAAATTTAACGTGGTGCGTTTCCGATTAGCTGGGGACGCACCACGAAGTGTGTATGGAGTAAGTCATGTTTAACAAACTGACCATAGCAGATTTCGATTTCGCAGACAAGCGCGTCTTAGTTAGGGTAGATTTCAATGTGCCTTTGGATGCAGGTAAAGTTGCCGATGATACCCGCATTCAGGCCGCCCTGCCCACGCTGCAATATCTCTTGGATCAGGGAGCATCCTTGATCTTGTGCTCCCATTTAGGGAGGCCAAAAGGACAGGTGCTGCCTGAGTTGTCACTGCGTCCCGTGGCCGAATACCTGAGTAAGATGGTGGATGCTCCGGTCTCCTTCGCGGAGGATTGCATTGGTCCTAAAGCTGCCACAGCTGCCGAGGCTTTGCAGCCTGGTCAGATCCTGGTCTTGGAGAACACCCGCTTCCATGCCGGTGAGAAGGTAAACGACCCCGAGATGGCAAAGCAGTTAGCCGCCCTGGCTGACGTCTTCGTTAATGACGCTTTTGGGACGGCGCACCGTGCCCATGCCTCCAATGTCGGCGTGGCTGATTATTTGCCTGCCGTGGCGGGATATCTGCTCGAAAAAGAGATCCGCTACCTTGGGCTGACCATCGCCGACCCCAGGCGTCCCTTTGTGGCAATTTTGGGTGGTGCCAAGGTTAGTGACAAAATTGGTGTGATCCGCAACCTGCTGGGAATAGCCGATCAAATCCTGATTGGCGGCGGCATGGCCAATACATTCTTTAAGTCTCAGGGATATTCGGTTGGCGAATCCCTGGTTGAGGACGAAGCCTTAGATACCGCCCGCGCCCTGTTGGATGATGCTGGCGCCGTTTTGCGTTTGCCCAAAGATGTGGTCATTGCCGATGATTACAGCGCCGAGGCTAAGAGCAAAGTCATTGGCATGGGCCCCATCCCTGAGGGTTGGCGCATCTTAGATGTTGGCCCTGAAACGATTGCCAGCTACTCGAAAGTTGTGGCAGAGGCAGGCACTGTTGTCTGGAACGGCCCCATGGGCGTTTTCGAATTCCCCAACTTCGCTAAAGGCACCTTCGAGTTGGCCAAAGCTGTTGCCGAAAGCGATGCCGACTCCATTGTTGGCGGCGGCGACTCGGCTGCGGCAATCAAACAATCGGGTTTGGCTGATAAGGTTACGCATGTATCAACCGGCGGCGGCGCCTCGTTGCAAATGCTCGAAGGGGTCGCATTGCCTGGCCTGGTGGCTTTGAAAGATAAGTAACTTGTCAGATGTTTGAGGCGCAGATAAGCCAAAAAGGAACTGCCTCTCTTTTTATTTCAGTAGATCACGATTTCAGTGTCACTCTGAGTGAAGCGAAGAGTCTCCCGCCCTTCGGGTGGAGATCCTCACCTGCACTTGCAGCGCAGGCGCAAGTGTCACCCCTGGCGAGGATCACGCCAAGGGCGGGCCTACGGCCATGACAAAATCATGAAGCACTGAATTTAGATGTATTCTTTGAAGTGATGCACGCTAGTGCATCGTCATTCCTGGTGGGCAAATTCCAGCCTTAAATTTTTTTGAGTGTTTGCTCTTTGCGAAATCCTTGCATTTGTTG
>JADHTJ010000078.1 GCA_016785015.1 Anaerolineales bacterium | reverse complement strand
TGGTAACTACTTCGCATTCAGCGAAGATATTATTTTCATGTATATACAAAAAAACACTCTGAGACTTAGTCTCCCAGAGCGTTCGTTTTTTCGAGAGGCGACGACGGGACTCGAACCCGTGATCAGGGTTTTGCAGACCCGCGCCTTACCAACTTGGCTACGTCGCCGGGTTTACTTGAGCGGGCGAAGAGATTCGAACTCTCGACCTTCTCCTTGGCAAGGAGACGTTCTACCACTGAACTACACCCGCATTTCCTTGGCCATGTTTTCTGACCGAGTGCCGAGAGACAGAATCGAACTGACGACACCGCGATTTTCAGTCGCGTGCTCTACCAACTGAGCTATCTCGGCGAGAAGATCAAATTGTTAAGCGAGTGGTATTCTAACCGTAGTTTTGGGGATTGTCAAGAAATGGAATTCAGTTAGGGAAGATGGCCATTTTATGTCTTGACGTCACCCGCTCTTAAGGTAGAATTACCCACGCAATCCGTGGGGCGATGGCGGAATTGGCAGACGCAACGGACTTAAAATCCGTCGGTGGTGACACCTTGTGGGTTCGACCCCCACTCGCCCTACATGCAGCGAAAAGCCACCTAGAAAACCCATATTTAGGGGACATTCGGCACAAGAAAGGATAGTGCCGTTATGTCTTTAACAGCCCAGACCCATAGGACTCTTTCAGTTTCTAAGGTGGATGAATACATCCTGATATGGATAGAAGCCTTCCTGATTGACCGCAAAGCACGGGGAGTTGCCAAGGGGACATTGATGTTTTATTCACAAAAATTAAGACAATTTACCGACTTTTGCGATGGTCAAATCGTATCGGATATTGGTCAAATCACTCCCACTTTCATTAGAGAATTTATGCTCTATTTGGAAGAAACCGGCCACAATCCTGGCGGGCGACACGCTGCCTTTCGGTCGCTTCGGGCTTTCCTGCTTTGGTATGAAGACGAAGTGGAGCCAGAAGGTTGGAGAAACCCCATTAGCAAGGTGAAAGCGCCCAGAGTGCCGATGGAACCGTTGGAGCCAGTCGCCTTTGAGACGGTGACCGCGATGATAAAAGCCTGCCCACGGGACACTTTCACTGGTGACCGGGACGCGGCTATCCTTCTGTGCCTCTTGGATACGGGCGCACGTGCCAGCGAATTCCTGTCTATCAATTTGGAAGATATAAATCAGGCACGCGGTGATGTTTTCATCCGCCAAGGAAAAGGGAGCAAGCCGCGCACGGTTTATATCGGGAAGCAATCAAAACGGGCGCTCAGGCGCTATCTAAAGCACCGTAAGGATAATAGCCCTGCATTATGGGTAACGCATCCACGTTTTGGTTCGGAGCGTTTAGGCTATGATGGGTTACGGGGTGTTATGACACGCCGCGCTGATAGCGCAAATGTAGAAGTGCCAAGCCTGCATGATTTCAGGCGCGCTTTTGCGCTTTCGATGCTTCGCAATGGTACAGATATTTTCACGTTGGCAAAGCTGATGGGGCATGAAGGGATTACTGTCTTACAGCGCTATTTAAAGCAGACAGACCAGGATACTGAAGAAGCCCATCGCAGGGCAGGACCGGTGGACAACGCAGATTTGTAAAATTTAATTTAGTAAAAGTATTACACACTACAATATTCAGTAATATGCTACACTGTTATTGCTTGTTCCATCCTTCCAATTTCCAATATTCTCTGCTCTTACTTTACAACAGATTTCAAGCCTTGAACAGTTATCTCTTTGCGTGCTTTGTTATACCAATAGTGCAAATGAATTAACATGTTATCCCCCCTTCTCGATACTCCCTGGGACCATTACTTTTTAGGGGGTCTTTGTTCTTCGCCCTCTTCAGCCCCTCTTAGCTCTGGCATTTGGTTGGGGAGACGATAGATAATTGCCTGGCTGAACTTTTGCCACTGGGCAAACTCTTCCTCCCTATTTTTTGGTGGTTCAATCCCGAGAGTTTCTCGCAGCTTGGGCGCAAATACATCAAAAGATGATTTGACATAATCCCCCCACTCTCTGGCTGAGCTGGTTGCTCTTAGCGGAGCTATGGCACCTAAGACTATCCAAAGGACAACAATCCCCCAGTTGAGTTGAGCGCCTGTCGCGATTGCCAAGCCCAGGTATTCAATTTGTAACAGGATAAAAACCAAGCCAAGATTGACCCAAAAATCGACCTGGGAGCGGGCACTGTTGACCAGTTCAACATAATCTTTGGGCATCACGGCCAGCAGCCTTCCCCAGGCATCGATGGAGTCCAATCCGTACATGGCGCGCGGGTAGATTTCAAAGGAGCGCAGCGCATTTCCGAAAGGTGTGGGGAGTAGAAGCTCCTCTTTGTCAGGGAATTCTGTCGAAAGACGGCGAATGATTTTATTGCGTTTCTGGCGGGATTTGGTTGGAAATTCCTGCTCTGACTCGATGCAGGCCCGATATTCGGTGTTTAGCTCATCAAGTTCTTTCAGGGTGTTGCGATAGCGCCTTTTTTCAAACCACCCAAAGAGTTTCACGGGATTGAGAGAGCCGTACCCCTCCATAAATCTGTATAAATCCCGATTGACGGCCAATAAAACAATCCCCCCAATCCAACTCAGCAAACCCAAAATAGTTGTCCCAATAAGTAAATCAATTTCAAGAAAAACGGAAATATCCGGCCCGAATGGATAGGAGTTGAGAATAACTCCGGACAGGGTAATGAATATCCCTACTGGCAGAAAAAATCCAACGGCAAAGTTACGGTCAAATAGTTTTGGAAGCTCACCAAACATGGGCACCTCTGTTCAGTATTATTTTTCTTTGTAGACTTTAGATTTGAAATATTCCTCCGCAATGAGGGCACACTACTGTCTGTGGTGTGTTTTTATCAAATCTGATTAAGGGATAAATGGCTTGGGCATTTGGTTTTGAGAATGATTCGCTGCAATCAGGGCAAATAATGTTTTGAACATTTACCTTTATTTCAGTTCTATCACCCAAGCTGCTCGTTTCGATATTTCCCAGATTTAGGGGAGCATCGGTAGTGCCATCGCCGGCCAGGCCGCTGTTCTTGTCGCCATGACCTGGTTTGCCTGGTTTAAAATTTGGCTGTTTAAAGGGGGCATTTGTTGAGCCATCACCAGGAAGACCTCTGTTTCGTATTTCGCGAATTGGCTTTTTATCCTTTGAGCCGAAACCTGATAAATTGCTTGGCGTTATCTTTTTAGGCGCCATCTGATTTTCCTTTCTCCTAATGCTTTACGTCTGGTGGTGGAGGCGGTGCATCAATAGTGACATCTCCGGGAAGGCGGGATTCTTGCCTCCCTTCGCTGTCAAGTCGAATTACATCTATTCGAGACTGTGTTTCATCTATGTCGCCCACGATGTTTTCTAATCTTTCTTCAGGATTATCCTTTTGTCTGTTGGCGAGAACGATGCCAACTACTGCGAGCATGACAATTAGAATTAATCCCCCGAGGATAATAGAAATAGCGCTCATAATTTATCTCCCTTATTCTTTTCAACCGACATGTCGTTTCTCCCGAACGCATCAACTCATCTCTATAATAGAGAAAAATGCTGCAAGTTACAAGTAACAAACCCCAAAATCGTCTATAATCTCCATACAATCTCCTACCTAGACAGGGACTTTCATGCCAAATAACTTCACAGACAAAGCAAATTTCATCTGGAACGTAGCCGATGATGTGCTGCGCGGAACTTTCAAGGCGCACGAATACGGGGATGTGATTCTGCCCTTCGTGGTTTTGCGCAGGTTGGATGCAGTACTCGAAGCAAAGAAAGATGATGTCATAGCGGGTTATGACCAGTTCAAGGGGATGCTGGACGAAGAGCGGCTGGTGCCGGTTTTGAAGCAGGCGGCGGGGGGAACGAATTTCTATAATCATTCACTCTTTGACCTGCGCCGATTGGCTCAGGATGCGGGGAATGTGGAACTCAATTTCAATAATTATATCAACGGGTACAGCAAGAATGTGCGCGATATTATCGAGAATTTCCAGCTTGTGAAGGTGGTCGAGAAGCTGGTCAAGAATGATTTGCTTTTCCTTTTGGTGGAGAAGTTCGCCGAAGTGGATTTAAGCCCCGCCAAAGTGACCAACCACGAGATGGGCTATATCTTCGAAGAGCTGCTGCGGCGCTTCTCGGAAATGAGCAATGAGACAGCAGGTGAGCATTACACCCCACGCGAAGTCATCCGCTTGATGGTCAGTTTGATGTTTGCGGAGCATCGGGACGAACTGCTCGGGGCCGGTATTATTCGTTCGGTCTACGACCCAGCCTGTGGCACGGGCGGGATGCTTATCACAGCCAAGGATTATATCCAGGCTGAAATCAATCCGAATGTCGAAATTGTGATGTATGGGCAGGAACTGAACGAGCAGACCTACGCTATCGCCAAATCGGATGTGCTCATCATGGGCGAGAATGCCGAGAATATTCGGCAGGGCAACAGTTTCACACAGGATAAATTCAAGGGACAGCAATTCAGTTATATGTTGAGCAATCCGCCCTTCGGTGTGAGTTGGAAGAAGGAAGAAGCCTTCATCGAGAACGAAGCCAACGACCCGCACGGACGTTTCAGCGCTGGCACGCCGCGCTCCAGTGACGGGGCGCTGATGTTCCTGCAACACATGATTTCAAAGATGGAAGCGGGCGGCAGCCGCATTGCGATTATCTTCAATGGCTCGCCGCTCTTCACAGGCGACGCAGGTTCGGGTGAGAGTAACATTCGCAAATGGATTATCGAAAACGACTGGCTCGAAGCCGTGATTGCCATGCCGACCGAGATGTTCTACAACACAGGCATTGCGACTTACATTTGGATGGTGACGAACCGCAAGCCAAATCATCGCAAAGGCAAAGTACAACTCATTAATTCTGTAAATTTATACGAGTCCCTTTTGAAAAACTTAGGAAGTAAACGTAAGCGCTTCTCGGATTCTCATATTGAACAGATAACAGAAATCTATTCCCGTTTTGTAAAATCTGAAAACTGCTTGATTTTGGACAATGCCGACTTAGGTTACACCAAAGTAACCGTGGAACGCCCGATATATAACAAAAAAGGCAAAATAGAAACAGACAAACAAGGACAACCCAAACCAGATTCGTCTTTGCGTGACTTCGAAAAAATTCCATTGAAAGTAGATATTGACGCTTACTTCGAACGAGAAGTAAAACCGAACGTTCCCGACGCATGGATGGATAGAAGCAAAGATAAAGTAGGCTATGAAATCAGCTTCACTAAATACTTTTACGAATATCAGCCTTTACGCTCACTGGCTGAAATCAAAGCTGACATTTTAAAATTAGAAGCCGAGACCGATGGCTTGCTTGGGGAGATTCTTGAGTAATGAAAGAGTATTCAATTTACAAAAATAGTGATATTAGATGGATTGGTCAAATCCCAGAATCATGGCGCTTGATACAACTCAAGTTTTTGACTGAAAACCATGATAATAAAAGGATTCCTGTAACCGCGGAAGACCGTGGAAAAATGCAAGGTCAATATCCCTATTATGGAGCAACGGGAATAATTGATTACGTAAATAATTTTTTATTTGATGGGGAATACCTTTTGATTGGAGAAGATGGAGCGCCTTTTTTTCTACCTCAAGATGTCGCCTTCGTTGCTTCTGGTAAATTTTGGGTTAACAACCATGCACATATTTTGAAATGTAAAAATGAGAACAACATTCACTTTCTCAAATATTGCCTAAATAGTGTTGATTATGTTGAATATATAACTGGAAGTACACGGGATAAACTCACACAGTCTGATTTATGTAGAATAAAACTTCCCATCCCATCTCTTCCTGAACAACAAGTAATCGCCGATTTTCTCGACCACAAGACAGCGCAGATTGACACACTAATTGAAAAGAAACAAAAACAGATTGAGCTGCTCCAAGAAGAGCACAAAGCGCTTATAAATCACGCAATCACAAAAGGATTAAACCCCAAAGTGACCATGAAGGATTCTGGCGTGGAGTGGCTAGACGAGATTCCAAGTCATTGGGAATTTGTGAAAACCAAGTATCTATTTCGACTGGTAACAGAAAAAGCGCCTGATGATAATGAAATGGAACTACTGTCCCTTTATACTGAAATCGGTGTGCGTCCTCGTAAAGATTTAGAAGCAAGAGGAAACAAAGCCTCAACAACTGACGGGTATTGGATTGTTAAAGAAGGCGATATTGTCGTAAATAAATTATTGGCATGGATGGGAGCAGTTGGCTACTCCGCTTATGATGGAGTTACAAGTCCCGCATATGACATATTACGAAAAACAGTTCCTTTGAATAGCAAGTTCTATCATTATCTTCTTCGATGTGGCATTGTTTTGCCTGAGTTCAAGCGAAGGTCAAGAGGAATTATGGAAATGCGCCTTCGGCTATATTTTGATGAATTAGGGCAAATCCCATTGGTTTATCCACCTGAGTCCGAACAGAATCAGATTGTTGAATATTTGGAAGACTTGGAAGAGACTGTAAATCGAACAATATCTAAGATAACAAAAGAGATTGAGTTACTTCAAGAATATCGAATGGCTTTAATTTTTGAATCCGTGACAGGCAAGATTGACGTAAGAACGGCGGTGTAAGTATGGCTTCCAATTACAAAGAAATGAACTTCGAAGAGCACATCGAATCGCACCTGCTGAACTCAGGCTATCGCAAGCGCACACCCGAAGAGTACGACAAGGCGCTGTGTTTGATTCCCAATGAAGTCATTCAATTCATCCAAGCCACCCAGCCCAAAGAATTTGAAAAACTCGAAAAGCAATACGGAGCCGACACCTCCCCCAAACTGCTCGAGCGCATAGCGCGTGAGGTCGGCAAGTATGGCGTATTGTATGTCCTGCGCAAAGGCGTGGCAGATAGGGGCGCAAAATTCAAACTGGCATACTTCCAGCCCTCCAGTGGCATGAATCCCGAACATCAAACGCTCTATCAGGGCAATCGTTTCAGCGTCGTGCGTCAACTCAAATACAGCCAGAAGAACGAAAATTCGATAGACACCGCGCTCTTCCTCAATGGTCTGCCCATCGTCACCATCGAGTTGAAGAACTCGCTCACGGGTCAAACACTGGAGAATGCCGAGAAACAATACAAGCACGACAGGCTCCCCAATGGCGAGCCCCTGCTGGCGTTCAAGCGCTGTCTCGTGCATTTTGCCGTCGGCAACGAACAAGCCTCCATGACCACCCATCTGCAAGGCGAGAAGACCCGCTTCTTCCCCTTCAACAAAGACAGCGAGAATCCCGTCAACCCGAACGGGCATAAGACCCATTATTTATGGGAGGATATTTGGCAGGCGTCCACGCTGTTGGAGTTGATTAATAATTATCTGCATGTGCAAGCCATCTCGGAGCGCTCATACGACCCGCAAGCTGGTACGGTTACCGAGAAAGTTTCCGAAGCCTTTATCTTTCCCCGCTACCATCAACTCGATGTTGTCCGCCATTTATTGAAACTCGTGCAAGCTGATGGCGTCGGCAAAAATTATCTCGTGCAACATTCGGCGGGTTCGGGCAAATCCAACTCCATCGCCTGGCTGGCTCATCAACTGGCTTCGTTCTATCAGAAAGCCGACGACACCGAGCGCCTCTTCGATTCCATTATCGTGGTCACCGATAGGCGTTTGCTCGACAGGCAACTGCAAAACACCATCAAGCAGTTCGAGCAAACCGAAGGCGTGGTCAAAAAGATAGATGAAAACTCCGCTCAACTCAAGGCGGCGCTTGAAGCGGGCAAAGCCATTATCATCACCACCCTGCAAAAGTTCCCCGTCATCTCTGCCAGTATGACCGACCTCAAAGGCAAACGCTTCGCCGTTATCATCGACGAAGCCCACTCCAGCCAATCGGGAGAATCCGCCAAACATCTCAAAAAGACTCTGGCGGTCGATTTGGAGGGTGCCGAAGCCGAAGACACCACAGGCGACGACTTGGAAGATGAAATCATGCAGGAGATTCGCGCCCGCGGTCGGCAAAGTCACATCTCGTATTTCGCCTTTACTGCCACACCCAAGAACAAAACGCTCGAACTCTTCGGTCGAAAAAACGCCGAAGGAAAACCTGTTGCCCATCATGTCTATTCCATGCGGCAAGCCATCGAAGAGAACTTCATTCTGGACGTGCTCAAGAACTACACCACCTTCAAGCGATACTTCAAACTGGTCAAGAAAATCGAAGCCGACAGCGAATACGAAAAGAAGAAAGCCATCCGCCTGCTCACCTCCGATGTGGATTTGACCCCGCACGCCATCGAGCAAAAGACGCGCATCATGCTCGACCACTTTTTAGAGAAGACCGTCCACACCATTCAAGGCAAAGGCAGGGCGATGGTCGTCACCCGCTCACGTTTGCACGCCGTCAAGTTCTATCTCGCCTTCCGCAAAGTGATGGAAGAGAAGAATTTGAACTTCAAGCCTCTGGTCGCCTTCTCTGGCGAAGTGGCAGACCCTGACACAAAAGAGAAATACACCGAGAACAGCCTGAACCGTTTACCGCCGCGTGTCGCCATCGAAGACGCATTCAAAACACCCGAATATCGAATCCTTGTGGTAGCCAACAAATACCAAACAGGCTTTGACGAACCCCTGCTGCACACCATGTATGTCGATAAACGGCTGGCTGGCGTGCAAGCCGTCCAGACCCTCAGCCGTCTCAATCGCACCCGCTCAGGAAAAACCGACACACTTGTGATGGATTTCGTCAATGAAGTGGAGGATATACAGTCCGCTTTTCAACCGTACTATCAAACCACCCTGCTCGAAGAAGAGACCGACCCGAACAAACTCTACGACCATCAAACCACGTTGAAGGCCTTTGAAGTTTTCACCGATAAGGATGTGGACGAATTCGCTGAAATCTTCTTCAATATCAACATGCCGCAGGAAAAATATCAACCCGTGCTTGATAGAGTTGTCAATGTATGGAATTACAAACCTGAACAAGACCGCGAAGACTTCCGCGCCACTGTTCAGAAATTCATCCGCTTATATGGCTTCGTCTCACAAATCATCACCTTCACCGATGTGAGTTTAGAGAAACTATACGTATTTGCCAAGGCGCTCAACCGCAAACTTCCCCGCCGCAAAACACGCCTGCCTTTAGAAATCCGTGATGCCGTCGACTTGGACTCCTTCCGCTTGCAGGAAACCTACTCTGGAGAAATTGAATTGGACCCAAGCGATGGCACCGTACCCGGCATGGGCGATGGAGGAATGGGCGGTAACGAAGATGAAAAAGACCTGCTCTCGAACATCATCAAAACCCTGAACGAAACCTATGGCATTGAACTGACCGAAGACGATAAAGTGGATATGGCGCGCCTGCTGGATAACTACATCGCCAATGAAGAACTAAAAGGTGTCATGGTTGCCGACAATCCCCGCGATTCCAAGAAGTACAAATCCGACCAGGTGCTTGACACCCTATTTCTGGAATTTGTCCACACCAAGCTGGATTTGTACAAAAAGCTGACCGAGCCGAAGGCGAACCAAATGATTAAACGCCAGTGGTTTGAAGTGATGGCGAGCGAGATGGGTGGAGGGTAAATAAGAATCGATGATAGCTGAAGCCCCTGTAAATGTAAAGCTTGAAAAACCAACCATAGAACTTCCAAACTGGGAGGATGAAGCTCGCCAGTGGGAAAAATTAAACAGAGCTGCTAATGGAAACCCTGCTTTTTATCCCCTAACCATCAAAGGTGCTTATCTGATAGGGGTTATTTATGAAATTTGTGCTTGTGTAGATTTATTACTAAAAGCCACTCCTGTTAATTCAGTCAGGTATCTTTCGGCATATGGCATTTTTGCATCTGGAGTTGAGTTCTTAGGTCGTTGCTTGCGAGGCAATGAAGGTACTCGAGGAAGCAGTGATGACCTTGAAGAGGGTTACTTGTATATGGCATCAGCAGTTTTTAAGAATTTTGAAAACCAAACTAAGGAATCGCAACTTCGAACTGTACTAGGTTCAGTAATCAATCATGGCTATACTATTCCCAATCTGGTTGCATTACGCCATTTCGCAGCACATGGGCAAGCAACATCAGGAAAGGAAAAGGAATCGGAGTATTATAAATTTGGCAATATTGATTTTGAAATCTTAGCTCCCCTACCTTCGTTCATGGGAAAAGGGCTTGATAAATATTGGAAGAAACTGCAAGAAAGCGAGGATATGTGTAACAATCTTGCTAAAGCTAATGTAATAGCTTTTCGAAATGCACCAATTGATGAAAGTTGGACATTATTTGAACCTGATGCAACTGGAAAACACCATTCCATTGTTGAGATATTCAGCAGATTTTCCTGGCAGGTGTGAAATGCACCAAAATAAATAATGTCCTGCGATACTGACACATCCAGGATGATGACCGAAATTCTATCAGGAGCTGAAACTCGATTGGCTTAATACTTTGGCTAGAGAAAAGGGCTATATATGGCAATTAAAGGGAGAGCTATACCCCCACTTTTCCCAAAAGACCTAATCCATATTAATAGATGGATGTGTCCTAACTGTGGGTTAATCTTTGATTTTGATGAAAACCATTACTTTGGAGAACCGGGCTGGATTAACACTGACCCACCGGATGGCCAGGTAGATATAGAGTGGGAAGATGAAGATGGTGTGTATCACACTGAAGAACTTGATTACACATCAATTTGCTCTCGTTGCGGCATATCATTAGATGATAACTCACTAATTAGAGTTCTAATATCAAGAGCTACAAACTTGGATGATTGGATTCCAATTATTAAACAAAGTGAGCACTATACTGCTGAATTTAAATTGAAACTCTCTGGTAAGGATGTTGATAAACTAGGAAAAGAATTTACTTCTTTCGCCTCTTCTACTGGGGGAAGAATTTTTCTTGGTGTTGATAAATACGGCAAAATTCAAGGCTTTGAAGGAATTGATTCCCCTGAAGGAAAAGATACTTTTCAACAAAGGATACGGGGAATAGTTAGTAGTAATGTTTCACCTATACCCTTCTATCAAGTTGATTTTGCATCTGATAAAACAACTACCATCGCAGTAATTACAGTTCCAAAGGGAGTTGCACCTTTTTATTCTTTCAAGAATGTACCGTACATTCGAGAATTAGAGACATCTCGCCCTGCCACCCAGGAAGAAACAACTCAATTGGTGTTGGATTGGAAAGAACGAGGAAGCTAATCAATTAAAATCGTATTAATGTAGAATAAAGTAAAGCCCCGCGATGCTGACACATCCAGGGCAATGACCAAAGCCGGCGCAATCGGCTGGTGAATCCATTGTAGCATAACATCGAGGCCGTCTGCGCTTGTGCGTGGGCGGCTTTTGTTATATGGAGACGCATAATGAATGATGAGCATTTACTTACAGAAGAAACCACTCGAAACGCAATAAAGATTAGAAGTGAGATTAAGCAAGGCGCCAATCTCGTTGAATTAACGCTGCTCGAAAGGTTTTCAGATATAAAAGTTCGTTTTGCTGACACAGGTGGCATCGTCAAAATAATGCTAGAAATTGGCGAGAAAACAACCCATCAAGACATTCGCGATTCAATCCCATTTGTTTTAGGCTTGCGTGAGCAATTATTTAAAGCACAATCGGACAAGATTGCCCTTGAGTTTTTATTGAAAATAGAGCAGCCAAGCAACAAGAAAGAACTACTGGAATTTTATTCTCAGTCACAAGAGCATGGAATTAGTTACTCCAAATTAGCAAAACACTTAAATGATTTGGTAGCAAGTTGTTTAAAAAAGCATTTCGAGATTAAAGGAAAAAATCAAATAGACATGGAAGAATTAATCGCTTTGAATCTATCAATGCAATATGCTGCAACCTTATTAGCGGCTATGAGTGTGAAAGAAGAGGATATTTGGGCGATTATTTCAGATGGACTGGAAAGATTGAGTTTAGGGGAATCCCCGTTTCCCAAAGATTACCCTATTCCACGATACAAAATGATTGAAGTGTTACGAACCTGGCGAAAAAACAAATTGCACATCGCAACACAAGAAGCAATCGAAAAAGCACGCAATTTCAAAAGCAAGGAAAAAGGAGAAGTGTAGTAAAAACCTGTCATATTTCCCCAACAGGCAAAGGTAATAACAAGTAATAGACTAAAGGCAGCTTAAGAAGCTGCCTTTAGTCTATTAAGGAGTAAATATGTACCGAGAAAAACTATTCTCTTTCCGGGTGAATCAAGAAGAGCGTCACACAATAAAAGAACTTGCCAACTACTTCCAACGGTCACAAAGCGATACTATTCGTTTTGTCCTTGGAGTTATATTGCGAAAACTTGAACAGGACCCAAGCTGGCTAAACACTATTCGTTTTTATTAACCGCTTTAAATCAAAAGCCCGCTGTTGATGCAGCGGGCAAAGCGGAAAAGTCTACCTTCGGATAAAGGAGTATTTCCATGAATCAGTATAACACAAACCAAACCCCGGTCTACCGGGAAGATGGCCGTCGAGTGGTCGGCTATATCATTGGGGACACGTTTTATAAAACGGTATCGGGAAGTAAGCACTTCCTACGTCAACCGCCGGCGATAATGTTCGATGTTCAATCGCTGGAATCCGCGCAACGGTACGGGGCGAAGAATGTGCAAGTCAAAGACCGCGAGACCGAAAGAATCTACGCAGCCACGATTGCACTGATTTGGGAAAAGCCAATCTATAAGAATTACGGTTTCGGGGCACAGGTCGGTTTATGCCTGAAAGACTGGACGGTCAATGGTAATATCCCGCAAATGCCTAAGCTAAAAACGCCACCAAGCCCGAAACCGCACGGACCCCAGCAAATGGGTCTCTTCCAGGCGTAAAGATGCAAGATGTTAGAGCGGTGCTCAAGCAATATGCCGAATTAGGCTTTGACACCCTGCCACTGGAGCCGGGAACAAAACGGGCGCGGCTGAAAGGTTGGCCGCGCCTGACCCCGGAACAAATGTGGCAGGATGCGCCTGAAAATGCAAATGTCGGCATTCGCGGCGGTGGTTCCGCGCATCTGGCAATCATAGATTGTGATGATAAAGAGAAGCCGGGCACCTATCAGAATTTTCTCAGTTGGTTCGATGGCCTAGGTTATAAAGAAAGTGATTTGGTCATCATAAAAACTGCGTCAGGAGTTGGAAGGCATATCTATATCACCCTTGATGGGAGTCTGCCTGGACATGCTCGAAACGTATCGAAATCCTTTGGAGCGGGTGAGTTCCGCCACGGGTTCGGGGCTTACGTTGCTGCTCCGCCCAGCGTAGTTGATAGCAGTTCTTATTCTCTGGTAAGTGGGAATTTGTATCGCCGGCCTACTCTTACAGCGCAAGATGTGCTCCAGTTCCTAGGGCCGCAGAAATCAATTAGGCAAGCACTAGAGCCAATTCCATTCAGGCGAAGTGGCTATATTCCCAAACGAACCTTGGCTTTGTTGAATGGTCTGGGTATTGAGAGTTACCAAAGTCGAAGTCATGCCGACCAGGCAATTCTAACTGGATTAGTCAACGCTGGATTTGGTTTTGACGGCGCGCTCCAGTTATTCAGCAAGTATCCAGGGACAGGCAAATTTCAAGAAATACAAGCCAAATCTACACAACAAGCCTTTAGCTATCTTCGGACAAGCTTCGACAATGCCTTCAAATTTGCATCCGCACAAGAGAGCAGGCCTCGGCAACTTGCATCTCAGGCGAAAGAATGGGCAATGTCAAAGCCATGGCCGGGAAAATCAGGCCAATATGATAAATCGGTTTTTATTGCCCATGCGAGTATTGCTCATCATGCTTGTCGCTATGAATACGGCGCATCGGTTCGAGACCTGGCAGAGAGGGCTGGTTTATCCCCTGAAGCGTGTATGAACGCCACTAGGCGTCTTTGTGAAGCCGGCTTGATTTCATTAGTCAAAGAATGGATTGCTGATTGTTCAAATACTTATAGATTAGAGTCCCAAACTCTGACACTTCCTCACAGGTTGAAGAGGGTAGTGTCAAGGTTTGGGACTGGAGATAGATAGAAGATGGATTATTTGAAACTTGTTAGTCATGATGTGTTTCGTTACGGTGGCGGGTTGAATAGGTCTGGTGCTGAAGTGTACTGGTTGCTTACCCAGAAAGCAATGACTGCCAAAGAGCTAAGAGAAAGAACAGGGATTGGTAAAAGCACTATTTTTCGGGTACTCAATAGAATGTCTTTTATTTTGGATAGCCGAACAGGAGAGGTTATTTCAATGGTTCAGAGTAGGAAGGGTATATGGTTTGCGAACCATGATGTGGATTTAAATCATATAGCCCTGATACTTGGCACGGCTGGCATAGGGAAACGAAAGCGAGCGCAGTATAAACGTGAGAAAAGGGAGCACAAAAGGGCTCTAATGATGGGTAGAAAGCTGAAAAAGGATGAAAAGTGAACATTTCTGTTTTCTCTTGGGAAATGCTGACATTTTCCAATGATTTCGTAAAAAAGGAGTTTAGATATGGGCGGGTATGGCAGCGGGCGCTGGGGCTGGTCCAGCAAGAAAACGCAGGTTGAGGATTGTCACAAGTGGAGTATTTTTACGCTGAAACCCTGCCTAATCCTAGGCTTTTCCGGGAGAACGCGCTGGACGAGGGGAGAACGGGAGATAGGCAGTATCAGCTTCCGGGTATTGGGTAACGAACGCCCTAATGCTCTTCGATTAATCTATACCAAAGGGGCAAAGAGTGGAAATCCAGAAGAGTTTGATTATCAGGTTAATTTGACGACTACACCCTTAGCATGGGGAGGAGTTCGGTACTGGTTTCTTTGTCCAATAGTAGGATGTGTTCGGAGAGTTGGCTGTTTATATCTTCCCCCAGGCGGGAAGTATTTCGGTTGTCGGCATTGTTACAACCTGAGCTATCAAAGCCAGCAAGAAGGGAATTCAGAAAGAAGCATGTTTAGAAGGCTTTCTCTTGAAATGCAAGATATTTATCCGAGGGCTAATTGGAAAGATGTCCGTGATATGTTTGATGGTAAAACCCCTAGACATTTGGCATTGTTAGCCGCTGAACGATACCTAGCCGAGTGGCAAGACTACGACCCCTACGAAGGCTATCTCACCGCTGGAGAGTTATGTGAGCAGAGCGGGTTAACTGTTGTTAATCTGAAAGAGTTGAAAGATTCGCGATTACTGAATCCGGATACAAGAGACGGGAGATACCGTCCTAAGCTGGCCGGCTGGGGAAAGAAGCTGGCTTATCTATTAGGGGAAGGCTGGGAGATTGAAGAAATTAAAGGATGGTCTAAGGAAAGGTGGAAGTCGGAAAATCCGCGTCAGTGGCCGCCAGAGCGAGTTTCTAAAAAAGGGTAGCTAAAAAGAACTTGTACACATTTGGACGTTTGGACAAAAAAAGAGCAATCGACTCCACTAATCAAACATAAAAATACCCACTTCCTCGCCTGTTATTTATCGGTTATAATACTTACGTATATATAAGTTTACGTAAGTGTAAGGAGTTGGGACTATGACTACTTCGGCCATTACCACATCCAAGCAAATTGATTTGACAGCCATTGATAGAGCCCCTAATTTACAGGATTCAACCAAATATAAGTATTCCCGAGAGCTTGAAAAGTTTTTAGATTCAGGAGCTAATCTGGGTGATTTTGACGCGGTGCAAACCTACGCCCTTACCCTTTCCGCATCCAGTCGTTCCTTTTTTAAAGCGGCTTTACGGCTGGTAACATCGGATTATATGACACGTATCAAATCCAATGTTACACCGGAAACCATAGGGCAAGCACAGGCTGCAATCATGCGTCTGGATGCTCTACGCGGCGCTGTGACTGTCTCTAAGCAAGCGGGTACAAAAGCCCATACTTGGTTATCTCAGGCACAGGTCAAAGAAATAACTGGATTGTGTGATGGGGAAATTGAGGGTAAACGGGATTGGATTATTTTAGGGCTTTTGCTGGGTGCTGGCTTACGTAGGGCCGAACTTGCTACTTTGACTTTTTATGCATTGAAGCAACAGCCCACGAAAAACGGAAAAATGCGTGATGTCTTGGAAGTTCAGGGAAAGGGTGCTAAAAACCGAGTTGTGCCAATTAAGCCCATTCTTGCCGACCGCTTGCGAGAATGGAAAGAAATCACAGGCGGAGGGCGAGTTGCTCGAAGCCTGGGACGTTCTAAAATTCTAGGCGATAGCATGAGCGCGGTGGCAATTTTTCACCTAGTCAACAAATATGGAAAAAAGATAGGATTACCAAAATTAGCCCCACATGATTTACGTCGGACATTTGCCCAATTAGGCTATGAAGCCGGTGTGCCTATAACACAACTTAGCGTACTCCTGGGCCATTCCAGCATTGATGTGACGCAAAAATATTTGAATCTCGAACTAGACCTTGAAACAACCGCAAGCGATTTTATACCGCTATCAGGTGACTAATAGTTGCATTTACGAGTTGAATCTAAGAACTAAAACGACGTGCAATTTTTCATTCTACAACCAGAGTGAAATCATCAATGTAATCTCCAGCTGGATATGTGTCATAACCATCAAATATTTCCTTATCTAATGTAAATGTGTTTATAATCTTATGCGAACCGATAGGCCAATTCGATGTTAGTATCCCCCATTCATAACACATTAAACCATCTGAGTAATATTCATCTTCTCCTTTTGGTATCTCACTTTCTAGCGCATGGAATTCGTTAGAAGGTATTTCGTATCCATTGATTGTTATTGAATAACTATAGTGGGCAGAATTATCTTCTAGGGTAGTTCTATCGACTGCGCACCAACTACCATATAGATAGAGAGGTTTTCGATTGAAATAATTTGCATGGTATGAGTTTTTACTAGGTGTTTCAAGATAAATATATGGTCGAATTGTTAATTCAGATAAGATATCCCATTCACTACTATTCAGGACTTCAATTGTCCTATCAATATCCCTTTCGACTTCAAGAATTTCAAAAGTCGGTGTATTGATATTTGTATTCCCTGATTCCATCCAGGGCTCACATCTATACAGGAATTCTCCGTTATCTAAATCCATGTTAAAGACACCACTATTCTTACCTATTATGCCAATTGAATAAATGCAGTCGCCAAGACTAAGACCTTTATCAGTTTCTAATTCGTATTTTCCACTGTACATAAAAAATGTGTTTTTCTGGTCTGAAAACTCTAATCGAGTTGAAATTTCCACACTAGATGAAAGATTAACAACATAGCCATAAACACAAATATCATTGCCAATCATTTCAGTTTTGATTTCAGACCATAGATAACATTCGGGCAGTAATTGTGCCGTCGGAGTTGGGCGCTTGGTGCTAGTTGGTCGAGCAGTCGGCCGAGCAGTTGGCCGAGCGGTTTGGGTAGGCGCAACCTTTCCGGGCAAGGATTGACATTTCGCAATTCCAAAAATAATTGCAAAGAAAACAATAATAGCAATAATATATAGCAGGAAACCTTTTGGTACGGGTTCTCCACCACTGTTTTGAGTTGGCCCTGTTTGAGTTCGTGTTTTTTTTCTTCTCGCTTTTTCTGCTTCCTGCTGTGTGCGTTTATAAGAAGCATTCGCTTTTCGATGAAGTTCTTCGTCAATGTCTGGTTTTGCAGTTTTTTCTTTATCATGTTTTCTGGCTTTCTGCGGTTGTGGTTTTCTTGTTAAATCATATGGGTGTGTTTCATTTGAGTTGAAAGCTGAGTAAGATCGAATCGTCAAGTAGCCAAAGGCATTTGCAGATAAGCGCTGGATTCGTTTGAAATAAGATTTTCAACGACAGGCGCATGTGGGATTAAAGATTGCGCTTCGACAGATTTAAGATTGGCGGGAAATGAGCCGTATAAGCGTTGATGGCGTTGCTGTTTTCGATAAGACTGGTAATCATCCCAATCATTATTTTCAGCGACGGCGCGCAAATGCAAGAGATTTTCCGCGCCGCTTTGAAGCCAGCGCATACCTGATAATTCGCAACGATCTTTCACGAAATGACGGCAAGCGCCTTCGATAACGCCTGAAGCAATTGGGTAGCCTTTGGACAAGTAAGTTCGGTAATTCATGAAAGGTAAGTTGCGTTCAAAATAGTTGGCGGTTGCGAGCAGTTGAGCGTGTTGATACTTGCGGGTCTTGGGTTGTTTTGCAAGCGAACGAAGCTCAGCGATGAGGCGTTTGGTTTTCCCTGAAAGCAGCAACGAGGTGTGAGAACGCATCCATTCAAAACGCTGCTCATTGTTCTCGCCAAGCAAGGTGTTTGCAACTTTCCACAAATATTCATTGGCGTGGATGAAGTCCAAAATCAAAACGAAGTCGGGAAAATATTTAATAATCCGAGTTTGTAGCGATGAGCAACCATCGCAGAGGGCTACTTTTTGTTGAATGTGACTTCCCTGCCGAACTCCAATTTGCTTGGCTAATCGGCTAAGGGCGGCGTCTTTTCCATCCAAAGTCGCCCATAAGTGTTTGTTTTGTGGTTTGGAAGGATGGTCGAGGCTAATTTTGTCGTAATAACTGGCAATCACCTGCTCGGGAGTGCGGATAAACGCCTTAATCGTGTACGCGCTGGTGACAATGGCTTCTTTTTTGCGCCCGTTTTTCTCGCCTTTGCCGAGACGCACTTTGTCGGGTTGACTTTCTTCTAAAATCATCGGGATGCCCTTGCCGTCTGCTTGAATGACCAGAATTTCCGCTTCGACACTTGCGACAGGGGCGGGTTTTTGGATGTAGTAGGCGGATACATCCGTCGCATCCTCGCCGATATTGGCTTGGATAACCCGCGTCGAAAGGCGCAAGCCGAGCAAACGTTCCAAAATATTACTGGCTTGGTGATAGGCGCCGTACACGCCCAGATAGTCCGTCACTTCGCGCACCAAATCGGAGTAGCAATCATCGCCCAGACTCAACTCTGCATCCAACGGCACTTGCCCGTCTGCGCTTTTACGATAAAAATAAGGACGCACAAAATGCAACTTGCCAAAAATCGAGACATAAGACCGTTTGGTATCGCGATGATAATACAGCAAAACACCGTCCGCCGTTGTGAACGATTTGCGACTGGCGCTTTGCGAACGCATCATAAAAAACAAGGTCAGCAACTTCAATCCCATTTCAAGTAACATCTTGAATAATCCGCGCTCCGTTGCATCGGCGGTTGCAGTTCGGGCTTGTTCGCCCGTTACATATTCCAGCATTTTCTCAAAATCCGAACGAATGTCTTGTATAATTCCTTGCGAGTTGAAAGTCATGGTGGTTTCTCCAAAGTGTTTTTTAGACAAACTCACTTTACAAGAGTTCCGCTAGACTTTCAACTCATTTGAAACACACCCAAATCATATTGACGTCTTGTTTCAGGCTTTGACAAAATTTCATAGGCTCTGTTGAGGTCTTGCATCCTAGACTTAGCATCGGAAGATTTGTTTACATCTGGATGATATTTAGCAGCCAATTTTTTATAAGCGGCTCCAATAACATCTTGCTCTGCCGAGGAGTCCACCTGCAATATTTTGTATAGGTCGCCTAGATTTTCATCACGGAATTTTTGAAGATGGATTTTCTCTCCACAATTTGGGCAAAACTGCACAACAGAGGATATGGGGGTATTGCATACTGGGCATAAAACTTTATCGGCCATATACTCAACTCTTTCAAAAGTTTATTTTGTATATTCTAGACTCTTGCCACAAAGCGAACAAAAATTAAGGGATGCAGTAAATACTGCTTCACAAGACTTGCAAATTTTCATTTGTCCTTTTGTTGCCATAGATATAGCAGTATTCGCTGCATCCTTGCTTACACCCGAATCAAGTAAACTTTTAAAGGTAACCTGAAGTGGAATGCCCGATTCGATTTCATCCTGAATTACATCTATGAGTTTTTTTGCATTTTTAGCAACGGAATTCTCATAATTTAATACAGCTTTTTCAAAAGGGGTAAAGCACGTCTGACATTCAATAAATTCACCTAACATGGAAGTTCTAAATAGTGGGATGAAATATAGAGTGAAGTATTTCCCCATTTCTTTGTGAATATAATGCCTTTGATTTTGGCATTGAGGACAATAGAAATTTCCCCTTCCAACAACTGTTTCTTTACCTTTGGAACCCCAGATTATCATTTTATTACTCCCTTTGATATTAAATCACATAGAAAGTAAATCAATAAACTTATTATTGGAGTAGTGTAGATTGTCAATTTCAAAAACCTTGACCTAGACCTTGAGACAACCGCAAGTGACTTTGTTCCACTATCAGGGGACTAGCGCGAACGGCTTATAGGCGGATTTCATAAAACCCCAATTAGGGTGTTATGCGGCGCTAGATTAAAAGTACCGAACACACCGATTACTCACTATACATTATTCCGACCCCAAAATCAATTGTCATTTGTCACAAGTCACAAACTGATATTTACACTCTGTGTTAAAATAGACATATCCATCGAGTGAATGATACCTTGCTCGACACGCAGAGGACTCTCATAAAAAGAGAGCCACATTTTGCCGAATGAACTTTAAATATTGAAGTTTTCAACCGTAACCCACGCAATCCGTGGGGCGATGGCGGAATTGGCAGACGCAACGGACTTAAAATCCGTCGGTGGTGACACCTTGTGGGTTCGACCCCCACTCGCCCTACAAAAAAATCCCGCTTCTTATAAAGCGGGATTTTTGCTTTTCAGGAGGGAGTCTAATGAACTTCACCGACCACTTCCCCCTCCAATTTAACATCCCACGGATAAGCTTCAAACTCCATTGCTGCAGCGCGAATTTCAGGGTTTTTTGAATAACTCCCACGCTTTTCTTCCGGCAATAACTCTGCGATTTTTCGCATTATTAAATGACCGTACGCATCCAATTGTTGACGGCGTTCTCGACCACGGCCATCCACCGTTAGTGGACCGATAGGTTCGCCAATTTGGAACTTTATCTTCGCACGTTTGCCCCACCTCATTGGGAAAACATCATTCAAACCAACGAGACCGATCGGCAGGATGCGTGCTCCCGTTTGAGTGGCGAGATACGCGGTCCCTGGGCGTGCAGGGCGTAAAACCTCAGCCCAGGCGCCCCCCTCCGGAAAGATGCCTAGAATACCACCATTAGAAAGTATATGTTCCGCAGCCCGTAATGAGTCCCTTGAGCCAGTGCCACGAAAAAGCGGATAATATCCCCACAGCTTGGGAATGAATTTTACGATATTAGGTGCATGTGGCATTTCAGCACCACCAACAAAATCCAGGGGCCAGGAAAAGATACGTACAAGACAGACCGGGTCTATAAAGCTAAAATGGTTTCCCACTACCAGAAAAGCTTCACCTTTGGGAATATTTTCCTCCCCTTCAATTTCTACCTCTGCGACAAGCCAAAACGCTAGTCTTGAAAGAAGGTGTAAAAATGTTCGAAAAGCGCGTCGTCGTGTGTATTTGAGTTTTAGTCGAGCCTCAGGCATTAACTGAAGCCCCAATATTGGTTTCTAATGAATATTCATTAGCATCTTGTATGGCTTTCTTCTCATTAACCCTCAAGAGTAGAAACAACCCGCCGAATAAGAAAATTAGTATTGACGCAATTGCCACGCGTTGGCCTGCTTGTTCAGCAAGCAAATTCCCCATACTCCGGTTTTGCTCAAACCAGCGGGCTGCCCATAAGGCCAGAAAACCGTAAAGGGTTGGGCCTATAAAGGAGGAAGTGCGCCCAACTACAGAGAATAAACCAAAAAATTCGGCACTTTGACCTTTTGGAGCAAACATTCCAACCATCGCTCGGCTAACGGACTGGACCCCCGTCAGAGCAAATCCAGCCAACGCGCCGATTACGAAAAAGCCGGTGATGGAATAATTGAAAAGCATCCAG
>JADHTJ010000077.1 GCA_016785015.1 Anaerolineales bacterium | reverse complement strand
CTGAACACTATGTCATACTGAGGAGCACAGCGACGAAGTATCTCACCCATAGCCAACGCAGGCTATTCAGAAGAAAAGCAAGATGCTTCGCTTCGCTCAGCATGACAAGTTTTGTTTGAGTTACTCTTGACCACAACAAAAAATCTCGAATTTAGTGAACAGGAACACGATTTATAGAAGCACCGTGTTCCTGTTTTGTGAATATGAGATAAAATCTGTCTGGTCTGCCTATGTTCCAGCTTGAATCCGTCACCTTTTCTTATAGCAATCAATCCCCCATTTTCCAGGATTTCACTTGGCAAGTTATGCGCGGTGATACTTGGGCAATACTTGGCCCCTCAGGGTGCGGCAAATCGACTTTGCTGTATCTTCTGGCTGGGTTACGCTTTCCAGATACTGGCAAAGTGCTGATCAATAAACATAATATCACCAGACCACGACCACATACCGGTTTGATCATCCAGGAATACGGCTTACTCCCCTGGGCAACGGTGCGGGAAAACGCTCAACTTGGACTACGCATCCGCGGTTTCTACGGGCCTGACGGCACTCACGCTCCCGAAGAATTTCGACCGTCTCTAGAAGTTGATCCATGGTTAGAACGTCTGCGATTGCTCCCCCACCTGGACAAGTATCCCAGTCAGCTTTCGGGGGGTCAGCGACAACGCACAGCGATTGCGCGCACATTGGCATTAGAACCTGATCTACTGCTCATGGATGAGCCCTTCTCTTCTCTGGATGCCCCCACTCGTGAAGATTTACAAACGTTAACTTTGGAGATTCAATCCGAAGAAAATCTGACACTAGTGATCGTCACTCATACCATTGAGGAGGCAGCTATCTTAGGGAAGAAGATCTTGCTCTTGGGAGAACCACCCAACTCAACCGCGCGCGTGATCGACAATCTCAAAGCTGGTACTGCCGAATATCGTAACAGCTCTGATTACATCAGCATGTGCCGCAATTTGCGCTCCAGGATGGATTTATGAAACGCCGCGACCTGTTGTTAGCCATTGTTGCTCTGATCGCATTTTGGCAGGTAAGCGCCTGGCTAGTAGACGAACCTATTCTACCGTCGCCTTTTGCTGTGTTTAGCGTCTTCGCGCGCGAACTAAGGGGGGATTTACTCGCTCACTTTGCTGTCAGCTTGTGGAGGGTTGTGGCCAGCACCGGGCTAGCGATAATCTTGGCCTCACCAGCAGGATTGATTTTAGGGCAATCGCCCCGCTTGAATGCTATTTTTTCCCCAGTGATCTATCTCTTATACCCAATTCCGAAAGTTGTTCTGGTACCAGTGCTGATCTTACTCTTTGGCCTCGGAGATTTGCCAAAAATATTGATCATTTTCATTATCCTATTCTTCCAAATCCTGGTATTGGTGCGAGATCAGGCAGCAGGGTTGCGACCCGAATTGATCCAGAGCGTGCGCAGCCTGGGAGCTGGACGTAGAGCTCTCTTTCGCTTTGTCTATCTTCCTGCCAGTTTGCCCGCCATTCTGACAGCTTTACGCCAGTCGGTAGGAACTGCTGTAGCGGTACTCTACGTGGCCGAACTATTCGCCACCCAACGCGGCCTGGGATATTATATTTACTTCAAGGGCAGCACGCTGTTCGACTACCCTGCCATGTACGCCGGGATCATCGCGATGAGCTTGTTAGGGCTGGGTTTATATTTCACCGTGGATTGGCTGGAACGACGGCTAAGCCCATGGCAGTTTGCAGATTGACGTTACCATTCGATCTCGACCACCATCGCAGGATGGTCTGATGCGGGGCTGAGTATGTAACGGGCATCAACGATTTGAGTTCCGGGGGAAACAAAGATATGATCAATGCGCTTGTCCAAATGAACACCATCATCATCCACATCATCAGGCCAGCGTATGAGCCAGGCATCATCTAGGGTTTGTGTTGTCAATTGATACTGTTCGCTTTCTGGGTTGAAATTAAAATCGCCCATGGCAATGACATTCTCCATTCCAACAATCTCTGTTAAGAAATGCTCTTGCTGAATAAGTGGCCCCCCATTGCCAAGGTGGGTAACGAATATATTGAAAGTTTGATCTTCAACAGTAATTTGAGCAACAATGGTAGCGGTTTGTTCGGCCTCGCTGAACATATAGAATGTGCGCGGGTTTTCGATAGGGTAACGGGATAACAGTGCTATTCCAAATGTTCCTGGAACTACCTTGGGGCCATAATAGGAGTACATATTCAGACGATCAGCGAAATACCGTACGATGTCGGCGTTGCCACCGGAGATGCGGTTGGTATCCGACTCCTGCAATCCTATAATGTCAGCATTGATCTTGCGAATCAATGAAAACTGTTCTTTAAAATTTTTCTGCCCACTTTCGCTGTAACCTTGCTGGATGTTATAGGTCAAAATCTCCAAATTCCTTTGATCAGGGGGGAGCGAGTATAGTTCAGCTTCACGAAACTTGACCCCGAAGATAGACCCCAACCCAATCAAAATGAATACCCAAATGAAGTTGCTGGAGACGGTTTCTCGGACCGATAAATCCATTCTCGTAATTGTTTCTTTACGAAGTGTTATTACAGTCAGTGAAGTAATTACCCCCAAGACGAGAAAGACAAGCCAGAATTTATCACGAAAAAATGGGCCTACGACGGGGATATAATCATAAACCGTCGTAAAGACCTGAGCAAAAATCATTACCAGGAAGAAGAGGCTTGCCAGCGCAAAGCTACCGCCCAATGCCTTCGGCGATGGTTTACTATCCGCAAGCGCTCCATAAAGGAAAACAAAATCAATCAACAATACGGGGAATAGAACGATCATCCCAATCGTTGCCAGTGACCACAGCGGGGCGACCGCAGGCTCGTAGAGTGGGTACACACCAGGATCGGCTGGGAACTTAATCTGGTGAGGCAGTATGGTCATCACTAAAGCCAGACTAAAGCATAGATTCCAAAACAGCAGGATTCCCGGTGAAAGCGCTCTCAAGAATCGAGAGCCATAAGTAAAGAGCAGCGAGGTTGCCACCAATACCGCCGCCATTAACGCGACGATCATCAAATAATTTGCGCCTGTCCAACGAGCGATGACATTGGGAGCAGTAAGGGCGTAATAGAACAGGATCAACACAGCCACCAGCCCGATACTCCCGACCCATACCTTTCTAAACCCGCTGGGTTGAATATCTTCACAACCTTCATCATTGGATCCCGCGAATATTTTTACCATAAGAACGGCCGCGATCATTGTCAAGATCCAACCCACTCCCTCTAGCAGGCCATCAAGCGAAATATCAAAACCCGAATTCAAGGTTCGGAAGAGGATCGAAAGGGATACTCCCAGTGCCAGGCCAGAACCTATGGTAGTAGGTTTTGTTTTTCGATTCCAGATCAACGCAGGCAGAAAAAGCAGAAACGCGCCGACCCCAATCCCAGAAAGGATCATCACGCCGCGCGTATCCATTAAGGGCGTAAGCTGCCGGCTGAATAATACGAGCCCGCCAAACACCCAGATGGATTTTTCGGAGACACCTTTGCGGAAGAATAAGAGTAGCAGAGGTGAGAACAAAAAGAGTACACTGACGATCTCAGGCGGGATGCTGGTGCCCATCAGGCCAAAAGCATAAATGGCTTCAACGAAATCAGAGATCAGTTGGAAGAAGAACAGGAAAAAGATGCCGAAAAGAGTTATGTCTGCCATTTTTATTTTCCTTTCACAAATATCTCATTTATCTGCTGCAAGCTGACCGATTGGTCCCTGGGGGTGAATGATATCTGACAAAATCTCATAAGGCACAATCACCTGCTGGGGGCCAGCTGCATACGGAGCAACCTGGTATTCATCGAAGATGATCAACACCCCGCTAGAAGTCAGCGCCCAAACCTGGTAATTCTCTGGAGTTGGCACGGCGCCATCTTCCCAGATATCGAACTCGAGTTTTTCGGTCAACTGTGGGATGCAGAACTCTGCAATCCTTTCCAGATAGGGAGATCCTGGAATAAAGAGATCGCCTAATGTCAGTTCTTGGCCGGAATTGAAATCATAATTGAGGCTCCAATGATAAGATCCTGGGTGAGCACCCCCGAGATAAAAGAAATTGACGAACAAAACAGATAATACATCATGCCCAGAACTCATCAAAACTTGGTGGGCATCTATCTGAGCATTATTTTCAAGAATATCTCCAAAATCTTCCTCTGAACCCCAAATTTGCGAGCTGGGGAGAGAGAAATAAATCTCGGAAAACATGCCAATTCCATCTGGAGGAACTGCATCTGCCACCCAAAGATCCATCTCATCGACCTCAGTTTGGACCATGTTATCAATCAAATTATTGAACCACTCTATGTACTCCTGGTCACTTCCTCCAATATAAGGATATAGGGCTGTCATCTCGAAATTAAGCTCAGGTTTTTCGGTGGTGTGTTGACGTTGTACCAAATGCCAACCTATGTGTGACTCTGCCTCTGGAGTTTCGAGCGGTGGGGGAATGATATCAGTTGGAGATAATGAAAACGAAGTCAGAGGAGTGGGTGTAGCTGAGATTGTCGGTATTTGAGATGGTTGCTGAGAAAGTAGACGTTGTGGTACGGAACAAGCTACACTCATGAATAATAAATAAACAAATAATTGAAATTCTCGCTTATATCGCATCATAGCAACTCTCCTTATAAGAAATCATACCACCAAGTGAATTTTGATCTACAATACTTGAAAGATGCTGTTTTTCTGTGCGAATCTCATCATCCTAAACCGATTCGCAAGGCCCCAAAAAGGCTGGTATAATCGTCGCCGCTGTCTGAGGGCCAGTAAAATGCAATCAGGAAAAATTGCTTATGACCACTGAAAATTCAGCAACTTCAACGAAACTTTGCCCGACCTGCGGCACACGCCTTAGCAGTGATGCGACGCGTTGTCTGGTTTGCGGGAGTGAACTGGTAGCCAATGGAGAAAGTCCTGCCAAGGCATCAAGAGCGCTGCGCGGAAGCCGCATGCCGGAAATTACATTAAGTTTACCTATGGCGATCATTCTTTTGGCCGTATTCCTGGCCATTGGTGCTGTGATGGTATTCTTTGCTTTACAACGGACAGGACGCGTCGTTGAGCCAACACAAACACCCACACTGACGGTGACTATAACGCCTTCAGTTACTCCAACTCCCTTGACCCCCACAATGACCCCAACACCCTTGCCATCTCCCACGCCCTTTACTTATATCGTCAGGTCTGGAGACACATGTGGGGGAATCGCGGTGGCATTCGATGTATCAGTTCAGAGCATTGTGCGCCTAAACAGTTTGCCTGCAGATTGCGCCACTTTGTTCGATGGACAAGAACTCCAGATTCCGCACCCCACCCCAACGGTAACTCCCTTCCCCACAGCCACACTCAGTGGTCCCGAAGCGACTTATGCCGCTTGTGAGAAGATCATCTATTCCGTTCAGGAGAATGATACCCTGAGCAGTATTTCAACAAATTATGCCATTCCGATGGATGCTATCAAAGAATTTAACGGCATGGTCAACAACACGGTTTTCTTTGGAATGAACCTTGTGGTACCTTTATGTGAGAGGGCAGCAACCCCTGGGCCGACTTCTACGCCCACAGCGCCACCCCCCTATCCCGCCCCAAACCTGCTTCTGCCAGCCGATGGATCTTACTTCACCTTGGAAGATGATGTTGTAACCCTGCAATGGGCTGCGGTGGGAACGCTCAGAGAGAACGAATCTTATGCTGTCACGGTGGAAGATATTACCGAAGGCCAGGGACGCAAAATCGTCGATTATGTTGAAGATACCAAATTCATCATCCCGGCTTCCTTCCGAGCAGCTACCAGCGACCCCCACATTTATCGCTGGTGGATCATGCCCGTAAGGCAGATCGGCACAGATGAAAACGGCGAAGCCATTTGGGATACTGCGGGTGCGGCTAGCAATATGCGCGTATTTACCTGGACAGGTGAAGCGCAGATCGTGACCCCCACCCCTTAGACTATTATTATTGAGAATCGAAAATCCCTCTCAGTCGATCGAGAGGGATTTTTCGTTTTGATGTCATTCCAACAAATTCTTAACACATGTTTCGCACACGTAGCGAGGTTTCCCTGGAATAAGGGTTGGGGGGATCTAGCCCCCCAACCTTTATTCCAGGGAGATTCTCATTAACTCATGTTACGCACACGAAGCAAGAAAGTCCCGAACATAGGGGGTGGGGGCGAAGAGCCCCCACCCCCTATTTTCGGGGATATTTCTCTTTAGGTTGCGTAACATTACTTCTTAAGCTGCCGCAACAATATCTTCTAGCATCTTGGTTGTGAGTGATTTTGGCCGCTCGAGGGGCTGCCCTAAGGCCCGCGCCCAAACTGCATTGGCCGTCACCCCGAGCATGCGGCTGACCCCAAAGAGTACGGTATAGAAATCGAACTCGCGCATACCATAATGATATTGCAGCGTGCCACTGACAGCGTCCACATTGGGCCAGGGGTTCTTGACTTTACCAGTCTCTCCCAACACTTTAGGGATGACTTCAAAGGCCATCTCAACCAATTGGAAGAGTTCATCATCGGGCATAAATTCTTGACCAAACTTAAATTGGGCGGTGTAACGGGGATCAGGCTGACGCAGAACAGCGTGTCCATAGCCCGGGATTACCTGCCCAGAATTGAGTGTGTCCCAACAATATTGCTCGAATTGTTCTTTGGTGGGCAAGCCCCCAAACTCTTCCTGCACGCCCAACAGCCATTGCAAACTCATCTGGTTGGCCAACCCGTGCAGAGGACCCGCTAAGGCGTTGATTCCTGCATTACAAGCATAATAAACATCCGCAAGGGTTGAACCCACCAAATGGGTTGCGTGAGCGCTGGCATTGCCGCTTTCATGATCTGAGTGCAGGAAGAAATACAAACGGGTCAGGTCTTGGTAGGCCTGCGTGTCTTTGCCAATCATATGGGCAAAGTTGCCAGCCCAATCTAGATCAGCGCGAGGGGCTACGAAAACACCATTACCAAATTTGTGGTTGTAAATGAAGGCAGCAATGGCGGGCAACTTGGCTGTCAGATTGAGCGAATCTTCAAGGGTAGTTGCCCAATATTCGGCTCTCGTCATTCCTTCCTGATAGCGCTTGGCAAAGACAGATTCAGTCTGTAACGCCAGGATAGCCTGTGAGAACATCGACATGGGATGCGTTTCCACGGGCATGGCCTTGATTACATCAAAAACATATTGAGGAACTTCGCTGCGAGTTTTCCACTCTTGCTCAACCGCCATGGCCTCTTCAAAGGTAGGAACCTCTCCAATCAGCAGCAGATAGTACAAGCCACCTGACAACGGGAAATTGGAACCTTCCGCTTTGGGCAGCAGTTCTAAAAGCTCGGGAATAGTATAGCCACGAAAGCGGATACCCTCTTCGGGGTCGACATAGGAAATGTCGGTCACAAGTACCTTGGCGCCGCGCATGCCCCCGTAGGCTTGAGCGACAGTCACTTCACCAACAACTACATCTCCATTTTCTTTGACGAGCTTGCGAACCCGTTCTCGCCATTCTGGTAATTGTGCAGCAATCTTCTCTTTTAGTATCATTTCAAACCTTTCTACCAATTAGTTTGGCAGGATTGGAAACCTGCCTACACGAATCTTATAGCCCTAACGCAGCGATGTTGGCTGCAACACCTTCAGCAGACTTCTTCAGCTCGGCAATCTCTTCATCGTTCAATTCATACTCGATGACTTTCTCTACGCCGTTGGCACCAAGTTGCGCCGGTGCCCCAAAGTAGATACCATTCAAACCGTATTCGCCTTTCATATAGACAGCCGCGGGAACGATGAGTTGTTTGTCTTTGAGAATGGCTTCAACCATTTGGGCAATTCCGGCCGACGGAGCGTAGAATGCGCTGCCCTGCTTAAGCAGACTGACGATCTCGCCGCCGCCCTTGCGAGTACGCTCGACAATGGCATCCAGGCGCTCTTTGGGCATGGTCTTATGCAAGGGTACACCAGCCACGTTTGAGTGACGAGTCAGGGGAACCATGGAATCGCCATGACCGCCCAAGACGTAGCAGTTGATATTCACCACGCTGACACCCAACTCCATGGCTACAAAAGCACGCATACGGGCAGAATCGAGGATTCCAGCCTGACCAATGACGCGATTGGGTGCCAGGCCAGTTTTCTTCCAGGTGAGATAAGTCATCACATCGAGGGGATTTGTCAGCACAATATAGATGGCATTAGGGGAAAGTTTCAGGGTTTCATCTGCTACTTTGCCAACAATTTCAGTGTTAGCCGCCAACAGATCATCCCGGCTCATGCCTGGCTTGCGAGGCAAGCCCGCGGTAATTACGACAATATCTGAGCCTTCGGTGGGGCCGTACTCATTGCTGCCCGTGATGCTGACATCTTTGCCAATCACCGGCATGGCTTCCTGCATATCCAAGGCTTTGCCTTGGGGCATGCCTTCAACGACATCGACGAGTACAATGTCTGCGATTTCGCGTTCTGCCAGCCAATGGGCAGTGGTCGAGCCAGTCATCCCGGCACCTATAATTGAGACTTTCTTATTCATCCAATCCTCCTAGAGATTTGAGAAAATATAATTTCACACTTGGGACTCCACTGAAAAAACTACCAGATGAGGGCTTCCGCCGGAAATATGGGGGTGGTTGCCGCACCCACCCTCATATTTCCGGCGGGAAACTCGCTTGGTGGCTTTTTGCAATAGAGTCACTTGGGTAATTCTACTATTCTTACCAGATTTTACTAGATAGAAACCACCCCTGGTCAGAGAGTTGCCTGGGGGTGAAGTATTTAATCAGCTTGTGCTTCAAGGAAGTGAATCGCCTGCATGGCTGCTGCTGCGCCCATACCTGCCGAAGTAATTACCTGGCGGAAATGGGAGTCGGCTACTTCTCCAGCAGCATAAACTCCGGGAATATTGGTTTGCATATATTTATCTACAACTAGATACCCGAGGTCGTCCATCTCAACCTGACCTTCATAGAGCTCGGTATTAGGAATATGACCGATGAAGATAAATACACCTTCGGTTTCTCTTTCAGATTCCTCACCGCTCTTTCTGTTGTGCAGTGTAACTTTCTCCACAACACCATTGCCGGTGATATCTTTTATTTCGGTATCCCAAATAAAATTGACTTTGGGATTGTTGAAAGCGCGTTCCTGCAGCAATTTCCCGGCGCGCAACTCCTCTCGTCGATGAACAACAGTCACAGAGGTGGCATAACGCGTCAGGAAGAGACCCTCTTCCATTGCGCTGTCGCCGCCACCGACAACAAGGACATCTTTGCCAGTGAAGAAATGACCGTCACAAGTTCCACAATAGGAGACCCCACGCCCAGTGAATTCTTCCTCACCAGGGATATCCAACTTACGCGGATTAGCCCCGGTGGTGAGCACTAGGGTTTTGGCATAATGATCGCCGTTGTAAGTGGTTACCTTATATGGTCGTTCAGAAAAATCAATGTTGGTGACGTGGTCAAATTCGATGCGAGTGCCGAAACGTTCGGCTTGCTGCTTGAAGGCATCAACTAATTCCAGTCCGCCAATTCCCTCAGGAAAACCAGGGTAATTTTCAACACTATGAGTTTGGGCTACCTGTCCACCTAGAAGCATGCCTGTAAAAACCAAAGGTTCTAGATTGGCTCTGGAAGCATAGAGCGCTGCCGCAAGTCCCGCTGGACCAGAGCCAATAATGATCATATTATGTATAATTTTTTCAGTCATTATCTTCCTCTTCTGTCACAAAACAATTTTAAAGAAAGTGTCAAGATATTTGCTCTACTATGTATGGACTACATCCATCATATTTATTTTACCAAGATAAGATCGGATCACATCAATCCTTTTGATGCATCCGAGGAGAAAAAGTTTCATCACAAATTGATTATAGCGAAAGTGGCGCTCAAATGAGCGCCACTTTTATTGAACGTAGGTTTACTAGTTTCGTCTGGGGCCGCGATCACGCCGATTTGAGGATCGTCCTCCTCCTGATGGTCGGCGCTTTCCGCCAGTGGGGCGATCGTTCGCGATGGCCTCTTCAACTGTCCAACCCTCTAGGACAGCCTTTCGTGAGAGGCGTATCTTGCCTGAGCGCTGGTTAATTTCAGTCACCATGACGGTGATCTCATCACCCTTGCTGACAACATCTTCCACACTTTGAACACGTTCGGTATCTAACTGAGAGATGTGGACGAGTCCATCTTGTCCAGGGGTGATCTCTACGAAACAACCAAAATCTTGGATGCCAGTGACTTTGCCAGTATAAATACGCCCAACTTCAGGAGTTTCTGTCAGTTGTTCTATTCGTTCGCGGGCTAAACGGGCGCCTTCTCCATCAGCCGAAGCGATGAACACCGTGCCATCTTCCTCAATGTCAATCTGGACACCCGTCTCCTCCTGAATGCTACGGATGATCTTGCCGCCAGGGCCAATCACCGCGCCGATCTTCTCTGAAGGGATTTTAACTGTCACAATGCGCGGGACATGGGGTTTCAACTCGGCACGAGGCTCAGCGATGGTATCAAGCATCTGCTCCAAGATATGAGCGCGCGCTTCTTTAGCCTGCGCCAGGGCTTCAGCCATGATCTCGGCAGAGAGGCCTTTGATTTTGATATCCATCTGCAAGGCAGTGATACCGTTCTCGGTGCCGGCCACCTTGAAATCCATATCGCCAAGGTGATCTTCCATGCCCTGGATATCCGTCAGAATGGCATAACGGTCACCTTCTAAAACTAATCCCATAGCCACACCAGAGACTGGCGCTTTTATAGGCACACCGGTATCCATCAGCGCCAGCGTCGAACCACACACCGATGCCATTGAGGATGATCCATTGGATGCTAATACCTCAGACACCAAACGCAGGGTATAAGGGAATTCACTCTCGTCAGGGATCATCGGCAGCAGAGCTCGTTCTGCCAGTGCACCATGTCCGATATCACGTCGAGATGCGCCCCTCAAGAAACGAGCCTCACCCACAGAGAACGGGGGGAAATTGTAATGATGGATATATCGCTTAGAATCCGCTGGGGTCAGGTTGTCCATCCTTTGGGCATCGCGAGGGGTTCCCAGTGTTGCCAGGGTCATGACCTGGGTTTCGCCGCGAGTGAACAGGCCCACACCATGGGCGCGCGGGCTGGTGCCAACATCACACCAGATAGGACGCACGGTGTTGAAATCGCGTCCATCGGGCCGGACACCTTTATCCAAGATGCGCGAGCGGACGACAGCTTTGTGGGCAGCATCAAAGGCTTCTTTGGCATCTCCACGCTTTGCTTCGTCTTCGCCAGCAAACTCGGCGATTATTTCTGCTTTTATTTCGAACATGGCCAGCTTGGCTTCCGCTTTAGGAAGCTGCCGATCGTAGAGTTCATTCACAGGCTTTTCTGCACGAGCCAAAACATCCTTCTTGAACTGTTCATCAAGTATGAAGGAAGGATATTCTCGTTTCGGTTTGCCAACGTCTTGAGCCATCTTATCCAGCGCATCGATAATGGGCTGCATGGCCTGATGACCAAACTCTACCGCCTCAATGATCTGGGTCTCGGATAATTCGTTGGCACTACACTCGACCATAAGAACCGCATCTCGAGTTCCGGCCAGGCGCAGATCCAAGTCTGACACATCCATTTCAGCATAGGTGGGATTGACGACAAACTCGCCATCGATCAGCCCAATGCGCACCGCGCCAACGGGACCATCCCAAGGAAGATCTGAAATGGTAACGGCCGCAGAGGCTGCATTGAGGGCCAGAATGTCGAGTGGGGTGACATCATCTGCTGAAAAGGCATACATAATCACTTGCACAGCATTGCGCAAATCTTTGGGGAATAGCGGGCGCAGGGGACGATCTGTGAGGCGATTCACGAGAACTGCAATCTCAGATGGTCGTCCCTCTCGACGGAAGAAAGAGCCAGGGATGGTTCCCCCAGCATACATGCGCTCTTCATAATCCACTGTCAGGGGCAAAAAATCAATTCCATCACGCGGTTCAGCCCCCATCGTGGCAACGCCCATTATCAGCGCATCTCCACTTGCAATGGTCACGGCACCACCGGCTTGACCAGCCAAACGGCCAGTCTCAATCACCAGTGGCTTATCGCCAACTAATACTTCATAACGTTTTGCTTCAGGTTTCATGGTACCTCCTACCATTGATCCGCCGGTTAGGGATTGGGAGTTTTAGACAACGTGGGCAATTGCCCAGACAAAGTTATCTCCATCTCCCAATTCCCAACCTCGGGGCGGGTCATTAAAAGAGCGATGTGAATCTCACATCCATAAATATCTGTTTTGAGATAGACAGACGAAAAAGCTCAACTTAACCCATCCCCCGTTATGGCAACTCGAGATCATTTCTTCGACAGACAAGCCGCTTTTACCGCAACCGCTTGATATATTTGCTCTATGCAAATCCCTGTATTCCAGCCACAACTAGAGAAACCGATGTTGCTTCGCCAGTGCTTTGCGTCCTTTGGACGTTCTTCGCAGGCACTGGAGTAGCGAATAGTCGATAGGAATACGACCCTTCGCTATGAAAAGTAGATGGAGACCTGCAAGGACCATCTACTTTGATTATCACACTAAACTTTGCGAATACCGAGCTGTTTCGAAATTGCGACGAAACGTTGGTAATCTTTACTTCGAAGGTATCTGAGCAATCGACGACGACGCCCAACCATCTTCAGCAATCCTCGACGAGAGGATTCATCGTGCTTGTGGGTCCGCAGATGGTCGGTAAGTTGCAGGATGCGCTCGGTTAGGATCGCAACCTGGACCTCTGGGGAGCCTGTATCTTTATTGTGACGTGAGTATTCACCAATCAGGTTAGTTTTAGCTTCTTTTTCTAATGACATGACGTCTGCAATCTCCTATAATTTTTTATTGCTTCTAAAAGCAGGTCTCCAAGCAAGTAGCCTCCCAAAGTTAGAAAGCCGCCAGCCGGTCGAGTCAGCGGGGGAATTATACCAAAGATTTGGCAGGAGTAAACCTTGATTCTCAATCAATTATCACCGTCTTTGTCCGATAAGGAAAACTCCATTAAGAGAGGATAATGATCTGAATCGATGTCGGGACCGACTTCACGCTCATGTACATATACATCGGAAGTGATCAAAAAATGATCAATAGGCACCAGAAATAACCAATTATATGTTGGCCAGGTCGGTTGAATACCAAACCCGCGCCGGCTGTCTCGCAATTGGCTGACTTTTAGCCATTCACCAAAGAACGGTGACCAGGAAGTGGCGTTGAGGTCTCCCGCCAAGATGACTGTATCATCCAATCCAGCGATATAGTCCGCTAACTCGCTCATCTGAATGTTTCGATGCCAAGTAATTTTCTCGCTTTTTGGAGGTACTGGATGCGTTACGACAAAGGTCATCTGCGTGTCATCCTCGCTCATTGTGGCAATAATTGTGGGAATATCCCATCGGCCAAAACGGTGGATCTCACTCACTTCCAGTGGATATCGACTATAGAGTGCAACACCAAAATTATCAGATCGAGCTTCAGCCTCGTAAAAATGGTACCCTTGATCGGCTAAACTGAGATCGTCCAACCAAACCTGGTTGACCTCTAATAGGGCTATAAAATCTGGGTCGGTCTGTTCAATCCATTTGCGTAAAAGATGATGATGTGGATTCTCCGTGCGCACGTTAGCATACAAGATTTGGTAAGTCCTCCCACCAGAATGAGCAGCGGTTGGGCGGATAAAAAAAGGCAATACCAATATCAGATTTATTGAGAAAAAAATCGCTGTAATGATCACGAATCTTAGGCGTTTCCCCAATCTATATACAAACAATATTACAGATAACCCCAGCAGATACTGAACCCGAAAATGACTAATCAGGTCAAAAATCCACCACCAAGTTCCAAGAAATCCTACCAGTGTACAAGCAAAAAGTGTGGCTGCGGTGACATTAATGAAAGCCCAAAAGATGTTTAGAAGAATAGTATTTTTCATCGGTATTGATAATTGGAACTTATTGTGGACAATTACACAGGCCATACTGTTCCGGCGCGCACCACCCCGTTGGGGGGCACATCGGATTTCACTGTAGCACCATTCCCCACGCGCGCGCCAGCTCCGATCTCAGCTTGCAAATTGACTGTCACCCCCATGCCCACCAGAGCACCATCTCCCACTTTGACTTCCCCGGCCAGGATCGCTCCAGGGGAAATATTGACGAAATCGCCCAAGACGCAATCGTGGGAAACAATCGCACCCGTGTTAACGATACTGCCAAACCCAACCTGAACATCACTGCCCACATAGGCAAATGGGAACACCTGCACACCTGGAGAGAGCACCGCGTTTGGCTCGATGACTGCCGTGGGGTGCACCACCGCAGGACATGTAAATCCGGCATCAGCAATGCGGTTGAATACTTTGACGCGCACTGCCACATTGCCGATACCGCCAACGGCGTTGATTGCCTGACGCACACCTTTTACATACAGCTCTGACAGCAATTCGCCCGTGCCCAGGAGCGGTACGCCCTGAATTTCTTCCCCAGCAGGAACGCTATCATCCAGGAAGCCCACTACGCTATACGTACCCAAGGAGCGTACCAAATCCAACAATGATTTGCCATGTCCACCCCCGCCATAGATGATGATCGCCATGGGATCAAACTCGCTCTCGGGAACAATGATGGATGTTGGCTGACTCCCGATTTGCGATCTGACCATCTTCTCGGTAATCAATGGTCCGATGGGTAGGGATTCTAAGGAAATGCCTTGCTCTCTCGCCAGATTGAGTGCCGGTTGGGTGATGCGCATCCCCTCAGGGGGAGTTGCAAACTCACCATCGGGTTGGGTGCTGACATCCGAGGGCGCGGCATCTACTTCCGGGGGTTCTGCATCTGCCGAATCGGCCAAATAGCATAATATATCCCCCGCTCTTACGGTATCCCCAGCATTGAAACGCAAACCAATGATATAGCCTTTGATCTCCGCTACAACTTCAGCCGTGGACTTGGTGGTTTCCAACGTACAGATCAATTCATCTGCAGCGACCTGCTGACCATCTTCAACGTGCAGATCGGCCAACAAGGCTTCGGGCTCATTGGGGTTGATCAGGGGGATAGTTACAGTCTTCATAGATTCAGTTTTCCATCATTTCTCTGGCACTCAAGATGATATCATCAATACCGGGTAAAACTGTTTCTTCCAGCGGACCGGATGCAGGAACAGGAAACTCTCTGGCTGCAACCCGTCGAGCTTGCATTAGTTCAGAACCCATACTTTCAAATAAGCGCGCCAGTATCTCCGCTCCCCAGCCTAACGTAAGAGTTCCCTCTTCAACTACCAATACTTTGTGAGTTCGCCTTGCAGAGGCAACGACATCTTCATTATCAAAGGGAGATAACTGCGTGGGCACTACTAGTTCAGCAAAGATCTCAAATGCATAGGCCAGTTGACGCACTGCTTCCCGCGCTAGTTCGGCCATATAGCCATAAGCCAATATGGTAAGTTCGGGGGCTGGTGCTCGGCGAATAGAAAGCGAATATGTTGGGGCGTAGGTTTCAGCACTACTAAGTTCTTGCAATTCAAAATCAGTGAGAGATTTTTCATCCTGCAGTTTCTGCAAATACAAGAGCTTGTTTTCAACAAAAAACATGGGATCATCGTCGGCAATGGCCTGGGCTAGTAACTCACCGGGATTGCCCAAGGCCGTTGGCGCTAATACACGCAACCCTGGAACGCCAAGGAAGAGTTTCTCCAACGTCTGGCTGTGCGTGGGTCCGTAACCGCGGCGTCCGCCCATGGGGGTGCGAATGACCAGAGGCACACGCACCTGGTCGTTATACATCCAGCGGAATTTGGCAACGTGATTGATCACCTGGTCAGCGATCAGGGTGACGAAATCCCCAAACATGATCTCTACCACCGGGCGCAGGCCGCGCAAGGCCATGCCTGCCGCTACACCGACGATCCCCGCTTCAGAGATGGGCGTGGTCAATACTTGCTCAGGAAAAGCGTCTGAGAGCCCCTGCGTGACCTTGAAGGCACCGCCATAGGGATCGAGGATGTCTTCGCCGATGACTAAGACACGATCATCGTGGGAAAGGGTTTGGTGGAGAGCATTGTTGATGGATTTCAACACGGTGGATTGGATATTGGAAGTTGGAGATTGGAGATCTACGTCTGCCGACGGCTGACCACTAACCACTGCCCACTGACCACTGATTTCTGGATACGGATCACTCATCGCCTTCTCGAAAGCAAACTCCACTTCAAGGTCAACTTCAGCTTCGATGGCTGCGCGAGACTCAGGGTCGAGGCGGGGTGCATGGATCGCAACGGGATCACGCTCCCGCTTGAAAGCGGCAACCAACTCTGGGTCCCGCGTGTCATCCCCCTTGGAATGGGGACCGAATCGAAGGGTGTGGAGCACTAAAGCCCGCGGTCCACCTTGAAAACGGGTTTCATCTAATAATAATTTTGCCTGTTCAGAAATCTCCTGCACATCACTTGTGTCGAGTTCGGTCACTGGAATATCGAACGCGGAAAAACGCGCAGTGATCGAGCCGGCAAGGGAAAGTTCAATTGGCGTAGTCTGGGCAATCAGATTGTTTTCAACAACGAACAAGATTGGAGCATCCCACAGCGAAGCCAGATTGAGCGACTCGTAGAGCACGCCTTCGCCCAAAGTGCCATCGCCGAGAAAAGCTATCGTAATTGCAGCGCTCTCTTTACGCTTTTCAGCCAGCGCCATTCCTGTGGCCACAGGCAAAATGCCACCCTGCACACCATTTGAATAGAAATTGCGCCACTGCAAATGCTGCGAACCGCCCCGCCCGCCGCAAACACCTGTAGATTTGCCCATCAACTCAGCGAAGAGAACGCGCATCTCACCGCCGTACGCTAAGAAGTGACCATGACAGCGATGATTGCTAAAGACAATATCGTCCTCCTGGAGGTGAGTGAGCACCCCAACTGCATTGGCTTCCTGCCCCAAATAAGTATGCGTGGTGCCATAAAACAACCCTTTGGGAAAGTTATCCAAAACAGTCTCTTCGAAGCGGCGAATACGATATAGTTGGCGGTAAATCTCTAGAGATTGTGTCATTGCGGGGGAATTATACTTGAATTGACCGGCGACTGGAGAGAAAAGGTAGAATGCAGATTTTACATCCATTTTACAATCCAATAACCTGTACATAAAGCCCATCTCTTATCCTTATCCCCATTATCCGTATTTTTCGTGTTGAAGAGGTAGATATGGAAACCTTGAATCGACGAGAACTTCTAAAAATTTCTGGCTTTGCAGGCGCATTGGCAGCCTTGTCAGTTTGCCAGGCTGAAAATGCACTCACCCCTGCGGCCGCAGCTTCAGTAACTCCTGCCCACAACCCTTCCCCAGTTGCCCAGATAGACGATGAAGATTGGTTAATTCACCAAACACTCCGTCGCATCACATTTGGGCCGCGAATTGAGGAAATTGAGCGAGCAAAAGAAATTGGCCTGGACAACTTCATCGATGAGCAGTTAGCACCCAAAACAATCGACGACACAGAGATGGGAAGTTACCTCTCGGACATAGAATCAATTTTTATGTCCCCAGAGGAATTGCTCGAAATTGAACAGCGCGGCCAACCAGTGCGCGAATTGATCCAGACAACTTTGCTACGGGCAATCCATTCCAAGCGCCAGCTTTATGAATTGATGGTTGATTTTTGGAGCAACCATTTCAATTTGTACGTGCGCAAGAGCTTCGTTGGGTTGTTGAAAATCATTGATGACCGGGATGTCATTCGCCCACATGCCTTGGGGAATTTTCACGACATACTATCTGGGTCGGCGCACAGCCCGGCAATGTTGGTTTATCTGGATAACGCCCAAAGCAATCAGCGGCATCCCAATGAAAATTATGCCCGTGAGCTGTTAGAGCTGCATACACTGGGCGTCAGTGGTGGCTACACGCATAAAGATGTTGAGGAAGTTGCCAGAGCGCTAACCGGTTGGAGTGTGACCAATCCCCGAGATGATAAGCCAGGTTATTTCCAGTATCGTTCACGCTTGCATGATAACGGTGAGAAAACAATTTTAGGACAGACCTTCCCTGCTGGCCAAGGCATCGAAGATGGCGAACAACTCTTGGAGATGTTAGCCGAACATCCATCAACTGCACAATACATCAGCGAAAAATTGGTGCGGCGTTTCGTATCTGATGATCCCCCTGTTTCTCTGGTCAGTCAGGCCGCGGAAACCTTCAACAGCACTTCTGGCAACATCCAAAAGGTGATGAGCACCATCTTACATTCTGAAGAATTTCGCGCGTCCCTGGGAAGCAAGTTCAAGCGCCCCTATGAATATACCGTTTCTGCCCTGCGCGTGACAGGTGCTCAAACCAGTGTTGAGCGATCCCCGGGTTCCTTCCTCACCCAAATGGGTCAGCCGCTTTTCAACTGGGCACCTCCCAATGGTTTCCCTGATAATGCTGACGCCTGGTCAACCACCAACGGCATGCTGGCACGTTGGAACTACGCTTTGTCGGTTTCCTTCAATGCCACGCGGGATACTGAGCTCAATTGGGATGATCTAATCAATAGCACTAATTCGACATCTGACGTGATCAGTACCCTGAGCAATCGGCTGCTTGGCGCTCCACTTTCGGATGATTCCCATCAAGTTGTGTTGGAATTTGCCAATAAGTTAAACCCAGACATAAAAATCCAAGCAATTGGTGCATTGCTAATAGCATCCCCACAATTTCAATATCGGTAGATTGGAGAGTTATATGACAAAGACAATTACTAGACGAGAATTCTTAACCCTGGGTGCAGCCCTGCCCATTGTAGCGGCGGCTCCCAACAACCTTTCTAGTTGGCTGCCGCGTTTGACCGTGTTCTCCCCCCTGGGGGTTGAAACCCCAGGCGATATCCTGGTTTTGATCTTCCAACGCGGCGCCATGGATGGACTCAGCGCCGTGATCCCCTTTACTGAGAGCGAATACTACAACCAGCGCCCCACACTGGCAATCCCGGAACCTAAAATGGGTGATGACCTAACAAGTATCGACCTGGATGGGTCTTTCGGCTTACATCCCGCCCTGCGCTCCCTGAAGGATATCTGGGATGACGGTGGACTGGCCGTTGTGCATGCTTGCGGCTCTCCAGACCCGACACACTCTCACTTCGATGCCATGGATTATATGGAGCGCGGCACACCGGGAGAGAAATCTCTCACCAGTGGTTGGCTGGCGCGCCATCTGAAGACTGCGGCCTGGGAAAATGGCTCCCCTTTCAGAGCGGTTGGCATCGGCAGCATGCTGCCCAGTTCTCTGCGTGGGCCGGTGCCAGCATTGGCACTGCAATCCATCACCGATTTCCACTTGGGCGGGCGCATCCGCAACCATGCTTTGGTAGATTTTCAGGCCGCACTATCTGGCCTGTACCAAACCGCACCAACTGATGAAATCATCTCAACCATCTCTGAGATCAACAATCTGTCCACAGCAGCAGATTTGACCTTCAATGCCACAGGCATGCTAGAGTCTGCCATTCAGGGGGAGTACCAACCTTCCTCGGGCGCGCTATACCCAGAATCTTCCTTTGGTCAGGCAATGCTGCAAGTCGCTCAGTTGATCAAGGCTGATCTAGGACTGGAAATCGCTGCAGTTGATATTGGCGGTTGGGACACCCATGTCAATCAAGGCAGCACCGAGGGCCAATTCGCCGACCTTTTGACTGATCTCGCTGGCGGAATTAGCGCCCTCTATCAAGACCTGGGTGATCTCAACAAACGCGTCACCATCATAACCATGTCAGAATTTGGGCGGCGTTTGAGCGAAAACGGCAACGCAGGCAGCGATCATGGCCATGGCAATGTGATGTTCGTGCTGGGAGGTGGGGTCAATGGCGGTAAAGTCTACACCGATTGGCCAGGGCTTTCCTCAGATGAACTCTACGGTCCTGGCGATTTGGATATCACAACAGATTTTCGTGATGTGCTTGGTGAAATTGTTCAGAAGCGATTACTCAATGATAGCCTGGAAGAAATCTTCCCAGGATATACTAACTTTAAAACAATGGGTATCGTAAAATCTGTCTAAAAAACCCTGATTTCTTAAAAATTATTCAATCCGATATATGCAGAAGCCCCCAAGTTTGGGGGCTTCGCACCAAAGGAGAAGGATAGACAATTTCAGTGCTTGATTTTATCTATCCAATTAGGACAAAGGTATTGACACCCAAACTTGAAAGACGAGCGAACCGGTCTCCTTCGACAGACACTTGATTTCAGTCAGGGTTTCGGCTCAGGATGAACTTGGCTCTGGTTGCCTTCCATTGGGATAGATGAGTAGAGGGATAATAGTCAACAGAAAAGGGTTTGTGGTGTCATCTATAACAAAACAATAGCCAACGGCATAAAACGATGTTCAGGGGCCAAATAATACTTCCATTGTTCTTTCTATTCAGCAATATCCCCAGCCCAATGGGTGGAACACATATAGGGTTGTTTGAGCGTGCTTTCAAGCCTGCCACAGCAACAATATACACCAGGCAACTGGTGCGCTGGTCAAGGGACCTTCCCCTCAACCCCCTTCCAACTGGAAGGGGGGAGGGGGTTTGAATGTATGATAGGGTGGTTTTTGAATGCATAGAAGATCCAGCAAACCAACCTGGACGCGTTTGGGACAGGTTGGGGCTGTCCCGAAAGGTCAAGCCAGAATGGTTGAAAAAGGCCCGATGAGGTCATTAGGCAGCCGCCAATTTGATGAAATTATGAGCCAAGGAGAGCAACCCCAATTCTATGCGGACTTTCTGCAATCCTCGGAGCATAAATCTGCTAAAGTTGCGATTGTATTTGATATGCCCGAACACGCTTTCAACATCCCAGCCACGGCGGGAACGCAATTTGACTCCTTTTTCAGAAGTCAAAAGCTGTCTGGTTTGTTCTTTCAAGCGCCAGTAATTCCAACTGACTGTGATGCTGCGGTTGCCGTCCCCGCGCGTGCATTGATCTTTGAGGGGGCACGCTCCACAATCGGCACAAATGTAGCGGTGGCTTTGGACAGAATAGCCGTTTGCGGTTTTTCGGGTATCAGAGTGATCGAAAAGCAAGGATTGTCCGTTGGGACAGGTGAAACAATCACCTTCTGGGTCATAGGCGAAATTCTCAGCCCGGAAGGGGTCGTCTCGAAATTTGGCTTTACCTTCTCTGTAGAAAGTGGCGTACTTGAGATAAGCATGGTGTTGTTTCTCTTCAGCGAAGGCCAGATTTTCTTCTGTGCCGTAGGCCCCATCGCCAGCCCAGTTTTCTGGCAAGCGGCCCAGTTGGGCTTCCACTTCTTCCATATGAGGCTTGAAACAAGTCCCGTCGTTGGCTTGTTGGTGAACGCTGAACCCGACGATGAATTGGTTCTCGGTGCCCAACTGTACGTTGTAAGCCGGTTTAGGCCAGGCGTTGGGATTGCGCTGATCTTCCTTCATGCGCATGAAGGTGGCGTCTTTATCTGTTTTCGAGTAGCTATTGCGTCCAGCCAACTTCTCTTCCTGCTCTTCGTACTTCTCCAGCCGGGGCAGGTATTCTTTCTCCATTTTACGTACAGCCTTTTTCAGTTCTTTGTCTTCAGAACCCTGGCGCAGTCGCTCATTCAATTCGTCAATCTTCTCTTTCAACCGCTGGCTATCAATATCAGCTTCTTCCCCCATTTCTGGCAGATCCTGATCTCCATAGGCTTCCTGCTCAGCTTGATTGACTTCTTCGATCTCTTCCAACAACGTGCCTATCTTCTCTCGTACCCCATCCTTGTAGCGCTGGGTATTCTTGGCCCACACCACACTATGCTTGCGAGCATTGGCTCTCAACTTGCTCCCGTCAATAAAATAATCTTCCAACTTCACCTGTCCCTGCTCAATCAACAGTTCCAAGACCATCGCAAAGACTTCTCCAATAATATCCTTCATCACCACCCCTCGAAAGTTGTTGATCGTGCGAAAATCGGGGTAGTTCTGTCCACTCAACCACATGAAGTACACATTCTCTCTCAAGGCTTTCGCAATCTTGCGCGAAGAATACAACTGCTCTACATAACCAAACACCAGCAATTTCAGCATCATCTTGGGATGATAACTGCTGCTTCCGCCTCCCTTGTATTGGGCATACAAAATACTCAGGTCAATCTGTTCAATCGCTTCGTGGATCGTTCGCACTATGTG
>JADHTJ010000076.1 GCA_016785015.1 Anaerolineales bacterium | reverse complement strand
CCCCCAAAATCGAACCTCTTTCCTAGTGTTTTCTGGAGAGCCAGAACAAATATTATTTCGGAGGAACTAATGGAATACAATGAATTTTTCGTCAATGGTATGAGATTGTTAGGAGCTGGTATGGCAATGTTGGGCGCTATTGGTGCCGGTGTTGGCGTTGGTATCGCCGCTTCTGGTGGTGTGCAAGCCATGGGTCGTAATCCAGATGCTGCCCCAATCATCCAGACCAACATGATTTTGGGTATGGCTTTCGCTGAGGCGGTTGCAATTTATGCCCTCGCTGTGTCGCTAATCATCGTCTTCGCTGCATAATACAGGAGCGCTAAATGGATAAATTAGGTGTAAATCTAGGATTTCTCATATTCCAAATCCTGAACTTCGCCATCGTTGCTATCTTGTTATATGCTTGGGCTTATAAACCCATCGTCAAGATGCTCGAAGAGCGCAAGAACAAGATTGCTCAGGGTCACGAAGACGCCCGCGTTGCAGCCGAAGCTCGTGAGAATGCAGAAGCCGAAGCTAATAAGATACTGGCTGAAGCCCAGGCTGAAGCCAACAAGATTATACAAGATGCCACCTCACGTGCCGATAAAGTCGGCGGTGAGGTCAAAGCTGAAGCTGAAGCCGAAGTTGCGAAAATGCGAGATGAAGCAACGGCTGAGGCAGCCGTCGAGCGAGATCGCATGTTGGCCGATATGCGCGGTCAAATTGCTTCCCTGGCAATTGCCGCGGCTCAGAAATTGATCGGCGAATCGATAGACGAGAAACGCCAGCACGCTTTGATCAACGAGTTCTTCTCTGGCGTCAAAGATGGCAAAGTGACAGTCTTGGAAGGTGAAGGCCTTTCTGGAGCCTCGGCTGAAGTTACCAGTGCCGTCCCCCTTACTGATAAGGAACTAGATCAGATCAAGAAAGATGTTCTCGCTAAGGTCGGCGACCAGGCTACAGTTACCTTCCGTGTTGACCCTTCAATCCTCGGTGGTTTAGTACTGCGTATTGGCGACAAAGTTTTGGATAGTTCTGTCTCTGGTCAGCTTGAAGGCTTGCGTCAAAAATTAGGTTAGTTCAGTTTGCTGAAATCAGAAACCAGTCAGTAGTGATCAGTTGCCAGATTATTGGTAGCACACTGTTGATGAATAAATACTTCAATTGGTATGCAAAGAAGCTAAACTTCTCAAAGAAGTTTAGCTTCTCTTAATTTTGATGAACTATGTCTAGAAAACTGGCCGCTGTTCCTCTCTCTGCGTTGATCCAACATTTACCTGAAGGGTCAACCCATTTTGGGGAAGACGTGAATATTTCTGCCATTGTCCAGGACTCCCGTTTGGTGACGCCTGGCGCGCTTTTTGTCGCAGTGCCTGGATTGAATGTTGATGGACATCAATTTATCCCAGATGCTATTGAGAGGGGGGCGGTGGCCGTGGTTGGGACGAAAGATCTCCTAGAGACGGGTGTGCCTTATGTGCACGTGGATCACGCTCCCAAGGCGTTAGCGATGCTGTCCGCTGCATTTTATGATTTCCCAGCACGCAAGCTGACTGTTATTGGCGTCACCGGCACAGATGGCAAAACAACCACCTCGAATTATATTTTCCAAATCTTGAAAGCCGCCGGACTGAAAGTGGGTATGATCTCAACGGTCAATGCCGTGATAGGCGACCAAACCACTGATACCGGTTTTCATGTCACAACGCCAGAAGCGCCAGATGTGCAGCGCTATCTTGCCCAAATGGCCGATGCTGGAGTGACACATGTTGTTCTAGAAGCGACGTCTCATGGGTTAGCCCAAGATCGAGTGGCAGCGTGTGATTTTGATATCGGGGTAGTGACCAACATTACACATGAACATCTCGATTATCATGGTTCTTATCAGGCATATCAAGAAGCTAAAGGACGACTCTTCACTTATTTAGGAGTGGCCCACTCCAAACCTCATGGAAACATCCGCCTGGCTGTTTTGAATCATGATGATCAATCTTATGAGTATTTAGAGACCTTATCCCAAAATCCTATTCAACAAATTAGTTATGGACTAGGCCTAAAGGCAAAAATCCGCGCCGGAGGAATCACACACCTCAGAGGTGGATTGAAATTTAATATTGATGGCCCAAATTTTTCTTTTGATGTTAAGACGCGTTTGTTGGGAGGCTACAACGTATCCAATATACTTGCTGCAGTTGGAGCAACCGTGGTTGGTGTAGGAGTTGATCAAAATGCAGCCCGTGCGGGGATCGCTGCCTTGGAGGGTATACCCGGCCGAATGGAGCCCATCGATTTGGGGCAAAACTTTCTCGCTATCGTCGACTTTGCACACACACCCAATGCCTTGAAAAGGGCACTTGAAGCAGCTCGCCCCATGACAAAAGGAAAGGTAATAGCGGTATTTGGCTCCGCGGGGTTGCGTGATCGAGAGAAACGGCGCCTGATGGCGGAAGTATCCGGTGAGTTAGCGGATCTGACTGTACTCACCGCTGAGGACCCTCGCACCGAATCATTGGACGAAATACTCGCTGAGATGGCGGTTGGAGCAGAGTCTAAGGATGGTGTGGAAGGAGAAACCTTTTGGCGCGTGCCTGATCGTGGTGATGCAATCCGTCTCGCGCTCAGTATGGCTCAACCCGGAGATGTTGTCATGGCCTGTGGCAAAGGTCATGAACAATCGATGTGTTTTGGTGAAATCGAATACCCTTGGGATGATCGTTCAGCTATGAGAGCTGCGCTAAGTGAATACTTAGGAATGGAAGGGCCAGAAATGCCTGAACTTCCCACTTCCAAGTAGAACAGCCGTTTCAATTCATCCTTGACAGGCCATTGGCTATGCAATACGATACTTAAAATTCAGAGAACAAATTTAATCTCATTAGGAGCATAAAGATGAACTCTCAACGATACTTACGGATTGTAATTTTTGTTATAACTATGGCGTCGATTGTGCTTGCAGCCGCATTGCCGCAAGGAGCCGTCTTTGCACAAGAAGATGTTATTAGGCTAACTATCGAGAATGATAGCGATCGTGATATCTGGTTGAAATTGAACGGCGCTGCATATTATTATTTGCATGTCAGGGCAGGAGAGACGAAAGCTTACACCCCACTAAGAGGTGTTTATGATTACACCTATTATGCGTGTGGTACCTGGGTGAAAGGTGAAATGAATCTAAATACGCATAAAACATTTGAAGTTCCTGATTGTGGTTATCGATCCCATTTTGGTCAGAACAGACCAGACACATTTGATGGAGGCTTGATTTTGAACTTGGCCAATGTCACATTTGAAAATGAGACTGGCGCCTATATGACGATTATCCTTAATGGCCCCAGCGTTTTTGTGTTTACATTCCAACCTGGTGAAGACAAGGAATATACGATCCCGACCGGTTCATACAGTTATACTGTCTATGGATGCGGTGGAAATTTTAATGGCTCTGTATATGCACGCATGCATAAAGTTAAAGAGATAACCTGCCCCTAAGTGCGAACCACGTCAAATATATCAAAAGAAATGCAACTCCCCAGAGCATTAAGCCTGGGGAGTTTTTTATGCCAGATTTGCAAGAAATTGCCGAAATTATTATTCTCACTGGTGAATAAAGTCAATTGTATAGGGCGCTATTTCTGTAGTAAATCGCGTCGTCCCAATGATCACCAAGATAACTGACTTGCCCTCTTCAGGGATATCTAAGGGAATATCGGCAATATTGTTGACACCCATGGGGATATATTCGACGGTTGTAGAATCGCCTTCCACAGTGATCAGTGCCAGCCGGAAAGTCTGCGGTAAGACGTTTTTGATGCGCGCCCAACCATTTGATTCCCAGCCGCCTTCGTCCTCTTCGAAGTCAGTGAAATAACCAATCTCGGGAATTTCAATATCATCGACCAGCATACCGTCATGATGCAGAGCTAGATCAGTGATGTACTCGAAGCGGATTTGGACTTTGTTCCCTGCAAATTGGGAGATATCCACACTTTCTTGAACCCACGCCGAGCTACGCGTTTTTCCAGTATATGCCCAACCATAGTTGCTGCCATTAGGGTTGCTGTCTGTCATTAAAGGGGTTTCTAACTGTTCCCAATTCTCGCCATCGGCCGAAGCCACAAGGTAGATGTAATCGAAATCCTTTTCGATGTCATACCACGTCCAGAAGTTGAATGTCAGTGGTCCCTCAACTTCAGTAAAATCGAACTCCTGGGTCAGGGTAATGTCTGAAGAGTCACCCTTGTGAGACCAGAATGAATAGTCACCGGAGTAGGGGTCACCAGCGACTAGTTTGTTCTCTACTGCGCCATCGAACCTTAGGGTATATTGACCGGGGCAAAGCACACGGATATAGTCCACGCCATATTGATGGACATCATACTCCTGAGGGCCAACTTCGCAGTTGCGAATTAATTCAGTCTGCTTGGTTTGGAAGGATTCCTTGTAGGTGTAGTAGTCAAAACGACCATCGCCGACATTTTCATCGCGAATGAAGTTTGTTACTCCCCAGTCCAGTACTAAATCATCAGCGGTTAGCTGATCGCCCGTGAGAGGGTCTGTAGCATTCATTTCAGAGAGAACTGCATCTATGCTTGTAAGCCCATTTTCAGAATGGTCGGCTAAAGCCTGAGTAGCCTCTTTTCCAAGACGATCCAGGAAATATGCGAAGAATAGGAAAGAATTTCCGTAATGTTTGAAATTTTCATCCGAGTCACCAGTCCATGTATTCAATTGGGTGTCTGGGTCAGAGGCATATTGCTGTACAGTTCCGCCAATGGGAAAATTGTTGATCAATTGGGCGACTTCAGCAAAGCCCTCATTGACCCAAACATTCTCATTTCGATCGTGATACCAGTGGATCATGTGCTGAAACTCATGAGCCAGGGTGCTCCAAGTGAATTCGTCGGCCATTTCCACGTTGTCGATATTCAATACAAACATCTCGTGCCCGTTAGAGAAATCGTGGGCTAATGGATGCATTTCATCTGCTGAAGAGAAATATCCCGCAGTGTAGATGCCAACCCGCCGTGCGAAGATGATATAGATATGTTCGTCATTATCGATGCCCGGGGACCACTCGCTGCCAAAGAAGCGTCGGTTTACAGGATAAATCTTGTTCTCGAATTTATTGGCCAATATTTCAAGGTCAGCAGGCTCAAATTCGGCAGTGTCATCAACCCAAAAATAAGCGTGGTCGGTGACATAGTGCAGTGTAGCCTCGATTTGAACATGTTTATCTGTATAATCAGAGACCCAGAAAGTATCCTTCGTACCAACCTGCAGTGGTTCCTCAGGTGCTTCAATGGCAGGCAATTCTCCAAGCCCTTTCAGCCGTTGGGCCAACTCATTGGGATCATTAATTGGCACTTCAATGCTCGCTAGCTTGTCCCGAGTTTCCGTATCTACGAAGATCGGAGTGACAGTCGGTGATGGTTCCAACGTTGGCGTAGTAGTAGGAATATCAGTTGGAATATCTGTTGGTAGTGGAGTTTTTGTTGGTGCTGTTGTCGCTGAAGTTTTTGGAAAGGCAACTGGTGCCTCTTGGGATTGCGCACATGCAGCGAAAATCACCATACTAAACACGATAACCAATATTATTTTGTGAATTTTCATCTCTGCTCCTTTGGTTGGAAGATAGGCCATTTTACCTCAAACGAAAAATGCCAAGATAATTAATTCTTGGCATTTTTTGTCGGGATGGAGGGATTTGAACCCACGACCTCGCCGACCCGAACGGCGCGCGCTAGCCGGACTGCGCCACATCCCGAACTTGCTGCGTGATTATATCTTAGCCAATTTTCTTTGGCAAGGTGATCGAATGCGCGACGTTCGATGGTATAATTTTTTTCCAAAATTGGGTAGTTACAAAGCAATAGGAGCGAGAATGTCTGGTCATTCAAAATGGTCAACCATTAAACATAAAAAGGCTGCTACGGATGCCAAGCGCGGAAAAATATTCACCAGGTTGGCAAGGGAAATCGCTGTCGCTGCACGAAAAGGTGGTGGAGATCCTGAAATGAATACCGCCTTAGCTCTTGCAATCTCTCGTGCAAAAGCAGCGAATATGCCAAAAGATAATATCGATCGTGCAGTCAAAAAAGGCACAGGCGAAGATAAGAGCGGAGCCGCATATGATGAAGTGATGTATGAAGGCTATGGCCCAAATGGTGTGGCACTGATGATTGAGTGCGCAACGGACAATCGTCGACGCACTGTTGCCGATTTGCGGCACGTTCTGACTAGCGGCGGCGGCAGCCTGGGAGAGGGTGGTTCGGTTGCCTGGCAGTTTACCCAGTCAGCTTATTTCGTCTTGCCTGCAGAAGGCCTTGATGAAGAAAAAATCTTTGAGTTAGCTGTGATAGGTGGGGCCGATGACGTGGTTGAAGATGGCGGCATCATCGAGATCATTGGAGAGATCTCGTCATTCAAATCAATCCATGATCAATTAATCGGCGCCAGTCTCCAGACAAATGATGCTGGCCTGCGCATGATCCCTAATCAAGAGATGGATTTGGCCGTTGATGAAACTGTCAAAGTGATGAAAGTCATCGAACGCCTTGAAGATTTAGATGATGTTCAAAATGTATATTCGAATTTGAACATCACTGATGACGCCTTGGCGCAATTTGGGGAGTGATACTTCAATATGTTAGTCCTTGGGATTGATCCTGGAACAGCAATCACTGGCTATGGGTTGGTTCGCGAGGACGATGGGGGGAATCTCATGGCTGTGGAATTTGGGGTGATTCGGACTCCCTCGCGGGATTCTATGCCCCAGCGATTGCGCCAGATTTATACCCAACTTCAAGAGATAATTTCCCACCACCGTCCTGATTCAGGGGCAGTGGAGAAGTTGTTCTTTCAGAGTAATGTCAAAACGGCCATTAGTGTTGGTCAGTCTAGAGGGGTTTCATTGCTTGCCCTGGCAGAGGCTGATATCCCCATAGCAGAATATAACCCCATGGAAATCAAGCAAGCTGTCGTTGGCTATGGCAGCGCAGACAAGCAGCAGGTTCAGCATATGATTCGCGCCTTGCTAAACCTCGAAGATATCCCCAAACCTGATGATGCTGCCGATGCTTTAGCTGTTGCCATTTGTTATTTGCATAGCTATCGCATGCAAAATCTGGAATAGTGAGGTCACCTTATGGAACAATCACAACTTTTCTTACGGTTTGGTACGGCCATAGCGATTGGATTCATGATCGGGCTTCAACGTGAGTTTGCCAAACAAAAAAAGAAAAAGGAAATCGTCGCTGGCGAGCGTACTTTTGCATTACTTGGGCTTGCGGGGGCTTTGGCGGCTATGGCAGCGGACCACCTTGGATCAGCGCTGGCATTTTTCGGTGTTGTTCTAATGCTGGGCTTATTTACAACCGTGGCATATGCTATCGGTGCCTGGCGCGGTCATACTGGCTTAACCACCGAAGTTGCCATGTTGGTAGCTGTACTGATTGGGGCTTTGTGTTATTGGGGGTATCTGACACTCGCAGTCGCCCTTGGTATCGCTACTACGGCTTTGCTCTCTCTGAAATTCGAGACGGATAGGTTCGTGCGGGCCCTCACTAGGGATGATATCTTTGCAGCTTTACAATTCGCAGTGATCACGGCCATTGTGCTGCCCGTATTGCCTAATGAAAGTTTTCTGCCTCCACCATTTGATGTACTTAATCCATTCAAAATTTGGCTGATGGTGGTATTTATATCAGGGATTAGTTTCGTGGGGTATCTGGCAATCAAATTTGTTGGCACAGAACAAGGTATTGGTCTGACCGGATTTTTAGGCGGCATGGTTTCTTCTACTGCTGTTACACTCAGTTTCTCTGAGCGCAGTAATAAACAGCCAGAACTAGCCAAACCCTTTGCATTGGCGATCATGATCGCCTGGACTGTGATGTTTTCTCGCGTGCTGATAGAAGTTGGCGTATTGAATAAAACGCTATTGGGAGTGGTTTGGATTCCTCTGGTAGCAGCAGGCGGAGTGGGATTACTATACGGGGTATATCTTTTCTTTTCGCAGCGATCAGCCGAAAAAGGTGATGTTGAATTTTCTAACCCCTTCGATTTAGGATCGGCGATCAAATTTGGTTTGCTTTATGGTGTAGTGTTGTTAATTTCTCGCATTGCGCAGATGTATTTCGGAGATACAGGAATAATAATATCCAGTATTCTGTCTGGAATTGCCGATGTAGATGCAATTACCTTATCGATGGCTGAATTGAGCAATTCCGGAGGTCTCGATCTGAGTACTGCTGCACGCGCCATTGTTGTAGCGACTATGTCTAACACATTAGTGAAAGGCGGCATCGCTATTATGGGTGGTTCAAAGATCTTGCGGAAAGCATTGCTGCCAGGGATCATCCTCATTGTCATTGTAGGTATCGGACTTACTTTTCTTATCTAGAGGATCGGAGCAAATTGATGATAGCAAACCTAACCGGACGTGTAACGGATATAAGATCGGATCAGGTGATCATCGAAGTTGGTAGTGTAGGGCTATTTGTATTTGTGCCAGAACCTTTACGGCAAACCTTGCAGGCCGGGGAAACGACATCGTTGCATACTTATTTGGCAGTTCGCGAAGATTCCTTGACTTTATATGGTTTTGCATCAGCAGAGGAAAGAGAATACTTTATTTTGTTGATTGGGGTTAATGGTGTTGGCCCCCGTATTGGATTAGCAACCTTGTCTGCACTAAACCCTGGTGCAATCCGCCGGGCAGTTGTTTCGGAGCAACCTGAAATCTTAACCCGCGTTCCAGGGATTGGTAGTAAATCAGCCCAGAGGATTTTGTTGCATCTCCAAGGGAAGATAGAATCTTCCAACGAGCTGGAAGCCATCGCAGATTTTGCTGATGCAGATACCCAGGTTGTTGAAGCACTAGTTGCCTTGGGCTACAGCGTTGTAGAAGCCCAGGCCGCAGTGCAGAATATTCCCAAAGATGCCCCTGACGATGTCGAAGAACGCATTCGCCTGGCTCTGCAATATTTCGCATAAATCTAAAAATAGATTGGTATTTCTGAGAGCTCACACCGAAGGCGAGCGCGAAGAATAAATTATTGGAGGCGTATTTTGTCGGTAAAAGGAAAAATCACATTTATTGGCCCAGGGGTGATGGCTGAAGCCATGATAGCTGGAATCATCCGGCACGAAGTTGCCCTTCCAGAGCAGATCGTTGCATCGGGAACACGTCCAAACCACATGCGAGATTTAGAACAGCGCTATAGCATTGATGCAACCATTGAAAATATCGATGCAGTTAAGGATGCGGATGTCGTTGTGTTGTCTGTCAAACCTCAGCATTTGAAAACAATTCTCCCTGAACTATGTGGTCAGATCAAACCTTCTGCACTGGTGCTTTCTATCATCGCCGGAGCAACATTGGATAAAATATGCAGGCAGTTGGAGCATAGGAATGTCATTCGCTCCATGCCGAATACACCTGCCCAAATTGGCGAAGGCATTACTGTCTGGACGGCAGCTCCAAAAGTTTCCGAAGATCAAAAGGAAATTGCCCAAAAAATTCTCAGTGCATTAGGTGAAGAGATATACCTCGATGAGGAGTATTACCTAGATATGGCCACGGCACTTTCAGGAACGGGGCCAGCCTATGTCTTCCTGTTTATGGAAGCTATGGTCGATGCCGGTGTGCATTTGGGGTTTCCCCGTCGGATCGCTGAGAAGTTGGTTGCCAAAACCGTGCGGGGATCGGTTGATTACTATCAGCAAGATGAAAACCCTGTTCATTTGGCACGATTGCGCAACCAGGTGACATCACCAGGCGGTACTTCGGCAGCGGCTTTGTATTACCTGGAAAAAGCAGGTTTCCGAACTGCCATTTCGCGCGCCATTTGGGCAGCCTATGAACGCTCACAGGCATTGGGCAAAGGCTCGGACACACAAGCTCCAAACGACGCCTAAATTTGGTGTTCATGATCTGATTATTCACCCTGAAAAGTGATTAAATAACCGACGCTTATACATAATTCTTAGCTGCGCTTTCGATCAAAAACTAGACAATATGTGCTCTTTCAGGTATCATTTGGCAGCTTGTTTTCAGACCGAAAAAGAAACAAGTTGCTATTCTGTTTTTAAGGACCGTTCATGGACGCAACCATCAATTTGTTGAAGGAACTTACAGAAGCTCATGGCGTGCCCGGATATGAAGCCCCAGTCCGGGCCGTTTTACGGAAGCATCTTTCACCATTAGGGGAATTGACTCAAGACAAAACTGGAAATCTAATTTGTAAAAAGAGTGGCAGCGCTGAAAGTCCGCGGGTGATGCTGGCTGGGCACATGGACGAAATTGGTTTCATGGTTAAGCATATCACCAAGCGGGGTTTTCTCAAGTTCCTGCCACTGGGCGGCTGGTTCGATCAGATTTTGCTCGGCCAGCGAGTTGTGATCAAAACTCGTAAGGGCGATGTGATTGGTGTGATAGGTGCTAAGCCTCCACACATGCTTTCTCCTGAAGCACGTAATAAAGTTGTCAAGAAGAAAGACATGTATATCGATATTGGCGCAACCAGCAAAGATCAGGTTGAAAAAATTGGTGTCAGGGTTGGTGACCCCGTAGTCCCTCGCGCCGACTTTGTGACCTTAGCCGGTGGCGATACATTTATGTCGAAAGCTTTTGATGACCGCGTGGGAACAGCCTTGATTGTTTCAGCGTTGAAACAGCTTCAGGAACAGGATCACCCCAACACAATTGTTGGAGTTGCCACTGTTCAAGAAGAGATCGGCCTACGGGGTGCAAAAACCGGCGCCTGGTCCGCAGATCCTGATGTAGCAATTATTCTTGAGATCGATATCGCAGGGGATGTTCCAGGGATTGAACCCGAAGAATCATCAGTAAAATTGGGTGAAGGTCCCTCGGTGCTGATCTATGATGCGAGGATGATCCCCAACTTGAAGATGCGCGATTTTGTTATCGACACCGCCGAAGAGTTGGAAATTCCCATTCAATTATCCTATGTTGAGGGGGGTGCCACTGATGGTGGCATGATCCATATTCATAAGACGGGCGTACCCACCGTGGTGCTTTCGGTTGCTTCCCGTCATATTCACTCAGATAGTTCAATCATTCATCGCAGCGATTATGAACATGCTGTGGAATTATTGGTGGCCTTGCTCAAACGAATGGACGCGGCCACTGTGAACGAATTTACGCAATAAAAAATTTGCCCGGAGGTAAAATGTCTGATCTGATTAAAGAAATCACCACAGACCTTCAGCAACAAATTGAAAGTTTTCAGCCTGAATTAGAAATTCGTGATATTGGAACCGTATTGGAAGCTGGTGATGGTATCGCTCGCGCTACTGGCCTATCGGAGGTTCGCTCCCAAGAGTTGGTGCAGTTTGAAAATGGCGTGATGGGTATCGCTTTCAACTTGGAAAAGGACGCCGTAGGTATCATCATCATGGGTGAATATCAGGGCATCCGTGAAGGAATGACGGTTCGCTCCACTGGTCGTATTGCTTCAGTTCCCGTTGGAGATGGCCTGGTTGGACGTGTGGTCAACTCCCTTGGACAACCCATTGACGGGAAAGGCCCAATTAAATTTGATGGTTTTCGTCCTATTGAGCGCATTGCCCCAGGTGTGATTCAACGTCAGGATGTGGATACTCCTGTTCAAACAGGTATTAAGGCTATTGACTCAATGATTCCTATTGGTCGTGGTCAGCGAGAGTTAATTATCGGCGACCGCCAAACTGGCAAAACTGCTATCGCCATAGACTCAATCATCAATCAGAAAGACAAAGATCTGGTTTGTATCTACGTGGCAATCGGACAGAAAAAAGCGGCTATCGCTCGAACCGTTGCCACGCTGGAACGATTTGGAGCCATGGATAACACCATCGTTGTCGTCGCTTCTGCTGAAGAGCCTGCTGCTTTGCAGTATATTGCTCCTTATGCTGGCTGCGCCATGGGTGAAGAATTCATGGAGACAGGCCGCGATGCTTTGGTGATTTACGATGACCTCTCCAAGCATGCCTGGGCTTATCGCCAGGTTTCTCTGCTGCTTCGTCGTCCCCCTGGACGCGAAGCATATCCCGGCGACCTGTTTTATCTACACTCCCGATTGTTGGAGCGTGCCGCCCGTTTGGCAGATGCATTTGTCATCGTTTCGAAAGATTTCTCCAAAGATTTGGCTGCTGAATCTGATGCTGTCGATGAGAAATTGTATGATGGCCCTCTATCCAAACACGATGCAGAAGAAGCCCGAAAAGCCATGGACAAAGCCGATGACTACAAGGTTGTCAAAGTCGAAGGCAGCGGTGGCTCTTTGACCGCTTTGCCGATCATCGAGACATTGCTGGGTGATGTATCCGCCTATGTGCCCACCAACGTGATTTCGATCACTGATGGTCAGATATACCTCGAGAACAACCTTTTTTACGCTGGTATTCGACCGGCGGTGAATGTGGGGCTCTCGGTTTCTCGGGTTGGTGGTGATGCTCAAACCAAAGCAATGAAGCAGGTCGCCGGTCGTTTGCGCCTAGATATGGCTTCCTTCCGCGAATTGGCTGCTTTCGCCCAATTTGGCTCTGATTTGGATGCCGCCACACAGGCTCGCTTGAATCGTGGGCAGCGCTTACAAGAAATTCTTAAGCAACCTCAGTATGATCCCATCTCACTTGCCAATCAGGTAATAACGATTTATGCCGGCACGAATGGCTTTGCTGATAAAGTTTCTCTTGATCGAATGCCCGAATGGGAAGACGCGCTAACTCGCTATATGGAGAGCTCAAATCCAGAAATTGGTCGAGTAATCAGTGAGCAAGGCCGCCTTTCGGACGAGACTGAGGAACAATTAAAAGCTGCATTGGATGGTTTCCGCTCAACGTGGATGTAATTCGAAAGATCAGATCGTAATTCAGACTAGTTGACTAATTATGGCTAACGCTCGAGAAGTACTCCTACGCATAAAAAGTGTCAAGAACATCGCCCAGGTTACTAAGGCTTTGCAGGCAGTCAGTGCTAGCAAAGTTCAAAAGGCTATGCAAGCGATGTATCGAACCCGCCCGTATGCTACCAAGGCCTGGCAGGTGCTTACCCATATTGCGGCTCAACCTGGACGTAGAACTTTACATCCATTATTAGTTGAGCGCGAACGGGTTGAAAATACCCTGGTTGTGTTAATCAGTGGAGATCGCGGCCTGGCTGGTGCATATAATGCCAACGTTGTTCGCTTTGTCCTCAAGCAGTTTGGTGATTACGAAGCGCCAGTGCGATATATCACCATCGGCCGCAAAGGGCGCGATATGATGCTCCGTCGCCGCCAGGAGATTGTTGCTGAATTCAGTGATCTCCCGGCAGCCCCTGAGTTCGAAGATGTCTCTGCTATTGGGCGTATGGCTGTCGAAGAATTTTTGACTGAAAAGGTAGACGAAGTTTATTTGGTTTATACCGACTTCTTCAACATGGTCAAACAAGTTCCCACGGTCAAGAAATTACTGCCTTTAGAATTTGAGGATGAAGGTGGACGTGTACAGGATTTTGATGCGACGCATCAGGGCCCTGAAGCAGCCTATATTTATGAACCTGGGCAAGAAGAAATTCTTGATGAAATTATCCCGCGCTTTACTGCCTTGCAGGTTTACCAGGCAGTGATGGAATCTTTGGCAAGTGAACATGCAGCCCGCATGGTGGCGATGAAAAACGCTACGGAGAATGCAACCGAACTCAGCGGGGCGTTGCAGCTTGAATATAACAAGGCTCGCCAGGCAACGATTACCGGCGAGATGCTAGATATTGCCGGTGGTGCTGAAGCCCTGGCACAGAGTTAGAAAACAGTTTACAGTAAGCAGTCGTCAGTCACTGACAACTGAATTATGGAGGTACGCATGGCAAAGGCTAAAGGCCGAATTATCCAGATCCAAGGTGGTGTTGTGGATGTTGAGTTCCCAGCAGACGAACTCCCCAATATTTTTGAAGCACTAGAAATTCCTCAAAATGGTGGCGATCCACAGGTTTTAGAGGTGCAGAAACACCTGGGAAATAACTGGGTTCGTTGTGTGGCAATGGATACCACCGAAGGTCTCCAGAGAGGGGTTGATGTTTTTGGAACCGGAGCCCCGATCCAGGTCCCAGTTGGTGAGGCCACCTTGGGGCGAGTGTTCAACGTTTTGGGGCGCCCCGTTGATGCCTTAGGTAAAGTTGATTCCGATCTTTATTACCCAATTCATCGCCTAGCACCCTCCTTTGAAGATCAATCTACCCGTGTAGAGGTTTTCGAGACTGGCGTAAAGGTCATTGACTTAGTTGCACCTTTCACCAAAGGTGGTAAGACAGGCATCTTTGGTGGTGCCGGTGTAGGTAAGACCATTATCATCATGGAGCTGATCCGTTCCGTTGCCATGGAACATGAGGGCAATTCTGTCTTCGCCGGAGTGGGTGAACGCACCCGAGAAGGTACCCAGCTTTATCGTGAGATGATCGAGTCTGGCGTTATGAAAGACACCGTCATGGTTTACGGTCAGATGAATGAACCTCCTGGTGTACGTTTGCGCGTAGCCTTGAGCGCCCTCTCCATGGCTGAATATTTCCGAGATCAGGGTCGTGATGTGCTCTTGTTTATCGATAATATTTTCCGTTTCAGTATGTCTGGTTCGGAAGTGTCTGCTCTCTTGGGCCGTATGCCCTCGGCGGTGGGTTACCAGCCAACTTTGGCCACAGAAATGGGTGAACTTCAAGAACGCATTACATCTACTCGCAAGGGATCAATTACTTCCATGCAGGCTGTTTACGTCCCTGCAGATGATTACTCTGACCCTGCACCAGTAGCGACCTTTACCCACCTGGATGCAACTATTGCTTTGGAACGCTCTATTGTAGAAAAAGGTATTTACCCGGCAGTGGATCCATTGGCTTCGAACTCTCGAATTCTCGATCCAATGATCGTCGGTGAAGAACATTACCGCACCGCTCGTGAGGTGCAGCAGGTTTTGCAGCGCTATAAAGATTTGCAAGATATTATCGCAATTCTGGGTATTGATGAGTTGAGCGAAGACGACAAATTAATCGTTTCTCGCGCCCGCAAGGTTGAGCGTTTCTTCTCTCAGCCTTTCTATGTCGCTCAACAGTTTACTAATATCGATGGTAAGTACGTTCCAATCCGCGAGACCGTACGCGGTTTCCGTGAAATTCTGGATGGCAAACACGATGACATCCCCGAAGATGCGTTCATGATGGCTGGAACCATTGACGATGTTGTCGAGGCTGCCAAAGAGTTAGTTTAATATGCCAATTCGATGTGAGATTGTTTCCCAAGATCGTTTGATCTACGAAGGCGATGCCGATACCGTAGTGCTGCCTGGCATTGATGGCGAAATGGGCATTCTTCCCAATCACGCTCCGTTGCTGTCTACATTGAATTATGGTGTGGTACGTGTTCGCTATCAAGGGAACGAGGAAGCATTTACGGTTGCAGGCGGCGTAGTTGAAGTTCAACCGGATATCGTAACTGTGCTGGCTGACCGGGCTGAGAATGTGCGTGAGATAGATATTTCTCGCGCCGAAGCTGCCCGGGAGCGTGCAGAACGCTACCTCGAAGAGGGGCCACCTCCCGACTCCGATGCATACTTACGTATGGACGCGGCACTGCGTCGTTCCAGGCTCCGTCTGGATGCTGTACGTCGCTATCGGGGAAGAGGTGGACGGCGCCCTGATATCCCGTCAGTGCTGGAAGATAATTAATTCATGGCCGTTTTCTCGAAAGACTTGGGGATTGATTTAGGTACCATCCGGACGCGTATCTCCGAAGATGGTCAGGTCATTCTACAAGAACCTACTGTCGTGGCGATTGCTGTCGATGAGCTTAAGATCGTGGCCCTTGGGCAGGAAGCTCAGGATATGTATGGACGTGTTCCTGAATCGCTAGAGGTGGCCTACCCCCTACAGAACGGCGTCATTGCAGATTACGAAATCACCGAAAAGCTGCTTGAGTATCTGATAAAGAAGGTTAGCAGCCCCATGCGTGTATTTCGTCCTCGGGTAATGATGTCAGTTCCACATGGGGTAACCAGCGTCGAGCGCCGTGCCGTCCACGAGGCTGCATTAGAAGCGATCAAGCGCGATGTTTTCCTGATACAACAACCCATGGCTGCCGCTTTGGGTGTTGATCTTCCTTTCCATACTCCAACGGGCAATATGATCATCTGTCTAGGTGGTGGCGCCAGCCAGGCTGCCGTTCTAGCCATGTACGGCATTGTCTCTGCTGAAACTGTGCGCGTTGGCGGATTGCAATTAGATGATGCCCTCATGACTTACATCCGCCGTAAGTACGGCATGATCATTGCTCAACCAACTGCTGAACGCATCAAGATCGAAATTGGTTCAGCAGTAATGCAAGATGAAGAACAGAGCATCGAATTCCAAGGTCAAGATTCCGTGACCGGGTTACCTCGCCCGTTGACCTTGACCACCGGTGAAGTTGTTGAAGCCTTGCAAGAGCCTTTGAGCCATATTGTTGAAGCAGCGCGTCGGGTTTTGGAAAAAACTCCCCCTGAATTAGTCTCGGATATCATTGATCGTGGCATTGCTCTTTGTGGCGGTGGCGCTCTGCTTCGTGGTATCGACAAACTGCTTACCAAAGAATTGGGTGTACCAGCTTATCTGGTTGATAACCCCACAACTTGTGTAGCCGAGGGATCTTCTTTGTCCTTACAACCTGGTGTTTACGCCAAAATCAAGCGGAATTTGCCCCCCGTATAAGCAGTGATATCATTAAAAAACTAAATGGGCTGTTTTTAGCCCATTTTTTGATTCAATAAACGAGTAGACGTGAACCTAAGTTTATTTTAAGTAATAGGACATCTTTTGCAAGTGCGTTGCGGGATCGATATATTCAACACGCACACCTTCAGGTACTGTTATTTGTATTGGTGCATAATTGAGAATTGCTTTTATACCTGCTTCGACCAATTGATCGGTGACCTCTTGGGCATGGTCTGCGGGAGTAGCTACCATGGCAACTTTGATTTTGCCTTCATGAATCGCTTCGCCCAAATTGGCCAGATCTTGCACGATCAGCGCTCCAATTCTCTCGCCAACTTTTTCCGGATCGTTGTCAAAGATCATCGTTGCCTCGAAGCCACGATCACGAAATCCCTGGTAGTGAGCCAGCGCGCTACCGACATCTCCAGCCCCAACAATGGCCATACCCCAAACAACGTCAAGATTCAAAATCCGTCGAAGTTGTTGGCTGAGATATTTAATGTTATATCCAGTACCTTGTTTGCCAAATTCACCAAATTGCGATAAATCTTTTCGGATTTGCGCTGCAGAAACCCCTAATCGCTTTCCTAATTCTTGAGAAGAAGTCACCCTCTGTCCTTCTTGAGCCATACGGTGGATGGCTCTTAAATAAATGGGCAATCGTCCGATAACAATACCTGGAATATCATGCTTCGCCATTTTTCCTGCTCCTCATTTTTACATTTTATCTAACAATAATTGTCATGTGGAGTGGTTCACAAGTGTGACAATTATAGCACAATCAATGTCAAAAATACCCCCAATGGTATAATAATTCTCAATATAATCAATTTTAGAATTTCTGGTTCTATAGGAATTGCCGTGAGAGACCTCACATTTGGGACTCCCAAATGAGGCCCCTTCCCACGGCGGATCCTAGAGACCCAAATTCCTATCACAATTTCAATTTCTAATTAAAACTATGTTCATTGACGAAATCAAGATAAGCGTACAATCCGGTCGCGGCGGTGCTGGAATTGTTCATTTCCGAAGGGAAAAATACGTACCCATGGGCGGCCCCGATGGCGGAGACGGAGGCCGCGGGGGAGATGTGGTGTTCCAAGTTGAGGAGAGGCTCAATACGCTCTCAGCTTTCCGCAGAAGACATCAATATCATGCCCAAAATGGATTCAAGGGTGGTGGTAATAACAAATTTGGGAAATCTGGAGAAGACTTGCTACTACTCGTGCCGCCCGGTACATTGGTGTACGACGACGATACCGATGAACTCTTAGGCGATCTCACTGACTCAGGACAAACTCTGATGGCCTGTGAAGGAGGGCGCGGGGGACGCGGCAATTCCCGCTTTGCATCATCGACCAACAAAGCACCTCGCATAGCCGAAAAAGGCGAGCCTGCCACAGAACGAAATCTGCGCTTAGAGTTGAAACTCATCGCCGACATAGGGCTTGTCGGTGTGCCAAATGCTGGCAAATCTACTTTATTGGCATCTGTGACAAATGCTAAACCTAAGATTGCTGCATATCCTTTTACAACGCTGCAACCAAACCTGGGTGTTGTGCATTTGGATATTGAAACCACGCTGGTTTTGGCAGATATACCAGGCTTGATCGAGGGAGCGCATCAAGGAGTCGGGCTGGGGCACGAATTCTTACGCCATATTCAACGCACGCGTGTGTTGATTCATCTCATAGATGGTTTGGCTCTTGATCCGATTCTCGACTTTGCTCAGATCAACAGCGAGCTGGCATTGTTTGACCCTCAGTTGGCTGAGAAGCCTCAGATTGTGGTTTTCAATAAGATGGATCTGGTCGAAGTTCAAGAGCAATGGCCAGATATCAAGGCAGAACTTGAAAAACGCGGATACGAAGCTTATGCCATTTCTGCAGTAGCAGGCACAGATGTGCGCAAGGTACTTTATCGAGCGCAGCAGCTATTGGATGATTTACCACCTATGCCTGTGCTGACATCTGAAGATTTGCCTATTTACAGACCAGAGAGCGATCCGCGTGAGTTTGAAGTGGAGCGCATCCCCAAGGGTTTCCTGGTAACTGGAGAATCTATCGAGCGCGCCGCGGCAATGACTTATTGGGAATTCGGTCAGTCTGTGCGTCGTTTTCAACGTATCTTGCAAGTATTGGGGATTGAAGATGCTTTGATTAAAAAGGGGGTACAGGTGGGCGATTCGGTCTTTATCGGTGAATATGAGCTTGAGTGGGCTGAGTAGCCAGGTGGTGTTGACAGATTGACCAACCCTCTTAACCAACCATCTTGCCTGAAGTGACTACAAGACTTACGACTACTAGACTGAAAATTAAAAGACAATGCGACTAGGAATATTTGGTGGAACATTCGACCCCCCTCACATCGCGCATTTAACCTTGGCTGAGCATGCACTCTCCAACTTAGATTTAGATCAAGTCTTGTGGGTACTGACTTCACATCCACCGCATAAACGGGGACAACCCATCACACCCTTGAAGTATCGCTTGGAAATGCTCCAGATAGCAATATCGGACAACCCAAAATTCATACTCTCGCGAGTTGATATTGACCGGCCCCCGCCACATTATGCTTTAGAAACCGTGCGCTTGCTTCGGGAGGAAAACCCCAAGGTAGAGTTGATCTATCTCATGGGAGGTGATTCCCTGCGGGATTTGGATACATGGCACAAACCGGTAGATTTTGTATCGGCTTGCGATGCCCTAGGGGTTATCTGTCGTCCGGGGGTTGAGATCAATCTTGAAGATTTAGAAAGTATCATTCCGGGTATCACGCCCAAAGTACAGTTTGTCGAAGCGCCCCTTCTCGAAATCTCCGCTTCAGATATCCGCAAACGAATTCGAGAAGGACACCCATTCAGCAATTTGCTTCCTCCTGCTGTTCATCAAATTATTCAAAAGAAACAACTCTACCACTCCCAATGACACTTCTTCTCGATGCTCTATTCATGGCTGTTGGCCTGGGCCACCTGATTGTAGATGTTCTCAATGGCCACCGTTCAATTTTACTGACCTATTTGAGCGGCCCCTTGGGCTTGAGCAATGCCAATTTGGGCATGATCAGCATGGTGTATACGGTTCTGGCATCTTTGCTGCAACCCCTATTTGGCTATCTGGTAGACCGGCGCGGGCCTCGTTGGGTGGCTGCCGGGGGCGTCTTATGGATGGCGTTGTTTTATTCACTGGCCATGATCACTCCGGGGTTTCCGGCTATTTATCTCTTGATCATTGCCAGTATGGGCTCGGGGGCGTTTCATCCAGCCGGAACGATGCTGGCCACTTTACGAGGGCGCAATCAGCCAACGGGCAGGGAAATTACCTCAACAGCTTATTTCTTCTTTTTCGGACAGTTCGGTTTATTTGTGGGTCCCATTATGGCCGGTCTCTTGCTGGAGCGCTTCGGTGTCATGGGATTGTTGATCACGGCATCCCTGGCCTGGCCCGTTGGAGTCTATCTGGCTCGAAAATTGCGCGCAGTTCTTCCCTCTCAACAGCCCAATACCGAACCAGTTGCCAATCATCCTAAGACAACGACACTCAAATATAGCCTTGGTGGATTGACGGCATTTGCATTGTTGGTGGCATTGCGATCTTCGGCTGAGTCGAATATGAATGTCTTCATGCCCAAGTACCTTAGCGATTTGGGTCAAAGCCCCAGCAAGTATGGCTTGGTTACGGCATTGTTCATGGGCGGAGTTGCCTTTGGAAATTTGATCGGCGGCCGTTTAGCAGATCAGTACGGCAAGCGTCGCGTTGCCACTCTGTCCCTGTTGCTAGCCAGCATTCCGTTATTTATCTTTCCTTTCGTGGGCTGGTCACCTTGGCTTTATCTTTTGGTCCCCTTGGCCGGGGCGCTGAGTGGAGCTTCACACAGCATCCTGGTTGTGATCGCACAGCGCATGTTCCCCGGTAGGATGGCGCTGGCCTCAGGGCTAATCCTCGGATTCATGTTTTCCACCGGTGCCCTGGGCACCCTGGTAAGCGGCTATCTGGCAGATTTGTGGGGCTTCCCCCTAGTGTTTCAGCTCACCGCAGTTGGAGTCATTATCGCTGCAGTTCTGGCGAGTAGATTACAAGAAACTTAGGGGATTTTTAGCTCAACCCAAAAATTTCCCTCCGCCTGAATTGTAGCGATTGCCAGAGGGATAGGAATGTAATGCCCTGGGAGATATTCATAGTTGGGGTTTTCTGGAACTAAAAGGGCAGGATGATCATCAATGAAGGTTTGAGTGGTGAGCACTCCTGAAGTTTTAACCTGTACCCGAGATTCTGACTTGACCCCCCAGACCCATCCCTGAGTTGTTTCTTCTTGAAAATAACGATCACCCCAACCCGATGAGAAACGAGTCTGCGGTGCTAAGGCGAGCGGAACCTGTACTTGAAGGGGGATGTTAGATTGATATTCCACTCGCAAGCCATCTTTCAACAGAGTGAAATCTTTCTGCACTGTTGGGGAGGTAAATCGCAACCCGTCTTTGATCATTGATATTTCATAGGCCTCCCATGGCCCAGCAAATGCACCAGGAATCACCTCAGGGTCTGCCTGTGGACCTCTGCTGAGATCCCAGCTGAAAGGATCGTTCAACCCCACGGCAAACTGTGAAGATTGTCCCACAACTTGATGTATTCCCTCTTTATCACGGATGAAAAGCAAGTTTAATCGCGCACCCTGCGGGTCGATCAGTGCAAAGACATCCTCTGTTGAGATGATGCATTCTGCCTCGCCGTCAAAGTCAGAGTCGATGTCACAATCCTTGCGTATAGCCAAATGGGTATTGCCAGCACCCACATTTGCGTCCCAAACAGCAGCAATCAGTAGATCGCCAATAACACCAAGATATTGTGATCGCAATACTGGCAACTCTTCGTAAGATGGATCAGCAGGTGCCATCAACCCTAAGTATGCATCCCAAGCTAATGCAGTGATTGAACTTGGGGGAGCATCTTCTAACGCTGACAGAATTGGTTCATATTGATCCAAAGTAGGGATTGCTTCTGGGGGCAGGTAACCTGAAATGCGTTCGTAATTCAGGATATCAATTTCACCCATAGCTTGAATCCACGGGTGAGCAGCGATATAACGCATCGCCAAATCAAACAGTTCTGGGTCACCCCAATGAGTGTGCGGAAGATTACCGCCTAAAAGAGTGATGGGCACAGGATCTGATGATTCAACCCCGAGGGCGGTAGCCAACAGAGCTTTCTTGATTTCGAGATCAAGCCCCTCTTCTGTGATCTGGGCCGCATCATATCTCTGCAAGGGGAGTGGGAGTATGCTCGAAATCCCATGTTGATAGATGTGGGTTTGGGGGACTTCTTGATCCGTTACATCGTGAAGTTCTAAAGCAGTCCAATACGGAGATAGTTTCCCAGCTTGTTGATTGTAGGTGAAAATCAGTGGTGATCCACTAACGCCCATATTCGTCCCGGTTTGGCGACTGATGGAAGCCACTGTGTGTTTTGCCCATTCGGGAAGCTTCCCAAAATATCCCACAGGTAGTGTATCTGGGAGCGTGAGTATGCCATCCGATTCAGCTTTCGCAATACCAGGCATGACATTCAAGAGATCCAGCGCTGACAACGAAAATGGAGATTTCAAGTCCAATAAGGTGATCGGAACCTGATAGCGTTGTGCTGCATCAACAATGTGTCTCAATCCGTGACGTCGGCCTAATGGACCAGTATGTGCACCATCCCAACGACGCAGTGCCTGGGCCGGTGTGTGCGCTGGGAGCGAATTCCAAAAGGAGATCAGCAGGCGCGCGCGTCCTAGGGGTTTAGCTTCCGATGAAATCATTTCGATAACATCTGAGACAGTTGGTGAGTTTGGTGCAGTCGTAAACACCTGAATGTAAAATACGCTT
>JADHTJ010000075.1 GCA_016785015.1 Anaerolineales bacterium | reverse complement strand
TCGTTGGTTCTATAAGTGGTGCAATGTTTTGTAATAGTGCTAAAATCTCTGTCATGGGCTTCCTGTAGTTGTTGTGTCTTGGTGGATAACAACTTTACTACAGGTTGCCCTTTTGCCTTATTTTTGGCGAAGGTATTGTATAAAATGGCAATGCTGATACATCCCCCCAGGAGTATATTTTAGCTAAAGATTGAAAGGGATGAACTGATAGTGATGCTGATTTGGTTCGTAACTGGACGGAAGTTTAGAACTGAAACTTGAAACCTGGTTCTTTCCCCATCCTTTTGCAATTTGCTGGCTGAATTGGGCTGCTTCAACGGAATACCCAATTCCGATACTGAGCTGATATCCAAGCTGATTAATGTGAGTGAGGATCCTCCCGGCGATATCCTTTGCATCATCTTTGGAAGTATCGTACAGAAGAACTGCAAATTCATCTCCACCCCAATGACTGACCAAATCCGTTTTCCTGACGTGATGGATTATGCTATCAGCGACTGCCTTAATGGCCGTGTCACCGGCATGATATCCATGTTTCTGGTTGATCTCCTTTAAATTATCCAGATCGACAAAGAGGGCAATATAGCCCCCCTCTCGCATGGCAACATCAAAAGCTTCTCTGGTAGGCAAGCGAGTCAAGGGATTTCGAACATAAAAAGGCTTTGAATTGCCAAGCACCCAGTTAGCGATCATGAAACGTAGGTGATTAGTAATTGTGGCATGAATTCCTAGCATTTTCTGTTTCCTCCGTGGAGTTCTGTACTCCAACCGAAGAATATGCAAGGATCATACCAAGTAGATGTTTTCGAGAGTTGAAGGAATATTGAGTTATTTTGTGGACGATACGAAAATCATCCGAAGGTTTCTGGTTTACAAGTTTTTCCTGAGCACCCCTAAATTGAAACTGAGAAGCTGGACTTTGTAAGAAACACCCCAAAGGGAAATAAAAATCCAGCTTCTGAACTTGACAGTGCTGATCACTGAATACTGAAAATCTTTTTACTGATAACTTGAATCAATCAGCCAGTGTACTTGTATCACCGACATCTTCCCCTGAGGCTTGCGCTTTGAGCAGTCGGCGCATGATCTTACCGCTGCGTGTCTTGGGCAGGCTGTCTACAAACGTTACCGATTCCGGTTTGGCGATGGGGCCTATCTCTTTACCGACATGCTCGCGCAGCTTGGCCGAAAGCGGATCACTTCCAGTTTGGCCGGCATTTAGGATCACATAAGCATGAACTGCGTTGCCCTTGATATCATGAGGCAACCCAATCACAGCCGCTTCTGCGACTGTGGCATGGCTGACCAGTGCGCTTTCGACTTCGGCTGTTCCCAAACGATATCCACTAACCTTGAGTACGTCATCCATGCGCCCAATGACCCAAATATAACCGTCTTTGTCTTTACGGGCAGAGTCCCCAGTTTGATACATATTGCCGAATTTACCCCAATATTGCTCCTTATAGCGCTCGTCATCGCCATAGACAGTGCGCAGCATGCCTGGCCAGGGGCGTTTGAGTACCAGGTAACCCTCTTCGCCGGCTTTGACTGACTTGCCATCATCATCAACGACATCGACCTCATGCCCGAAAAAGGGCTTGGTGGCCGAACCTGGTTTGAGTGGAGTTGAAGGCAAAGGTGTGATTACAAACCCTCCAGTCTCAGTTTGCCACCAGGTATCCATGATGGGGCATTCATCGTTGCCGATCACCTTACAATACCATTTCCATGCTTCGGGGTTGATGGGTTCGCCTACGCTGCCTAAAAGGCGCAAGCTTGAAAGATCATAACGTTTGGGCCAGGCATCTCCATAGCGCATTAGACCTCGTATTGCAGTAGGCGCGGTGTAGAGAATGGTGATGCCGTATTTTTCAACCATACGCCACCAGCGGTACGGATAAGGGTAGCTTGGTGCGCCTTCATACATAAAGCTGGTCGCTCCCGCTATCAGCGGCGAGTAGACGATATAACTGTGACCTGTGATCCAGCCAGGGTCAGCGGCGCACCACCAACGATCTTCATCCTTGATATCGAAAACTGATTTCAGCGTGGTGTATGTATAAACCTGGTAACCGCCATGTGTATGCACTACACCTTTGGGACGTCCCGTCGTTCCCGAAGTGTAAAGGATGAAGAGCAAGTCTTCGGCGTCCATGACTTCGGTTTCACATTTGGGGTTGGCAATGGGTAGTTGCAACAGATCGTGATACCAATAATCGCGCCCGGTTTCCATATAAACTTCTTGCTCGGTGCGTTTGACCACGATGCAGTTCTCAATGGTTGGTTGGCGAGCCATGGCTTCGTCGGCGATATTTTTCAATTCCACGATTTTGCCGCGCAGCCAGCCACCATCGGCTGTAACCAGTACGCGGCTTTGGGCATCTTCGATGCGTTCGGCCAGTGCTTCAACACTGAAGCCGCCATACACCACACTGTGGGCGGCGCCGATCTTGGCGCAGGCCAACATGGCAAAAACTTGCTCAGGGATGCGCGGCATATAGATTGTGACGATATCCCCTTTCTGCACGCCCATACTTTTGAGAATATTGGCCATTTTGCTGACTTCTCGGTCCAGGGCGTGATAAGAAAACGTGCGCACATCTCCGGGCTCACCTTCCCAGATCAATGCTAATTTGTTGCGTCGCCAGGTTTTCAGATGACGGTCAACGGCGTTGTGGACAATGTTCGTTTTAGCCCCCACGAACCACTTATAAAATGGGGCCTTACTATCATCTAATACCTTATCCCACTTCTGAAACCATTCTAACTGCTCGGCGCGCTCAGCCCAGAATCCTTCAGGGTCATCGATGGATTGTTGATACCAACCATCATAATCTTGAACATTGGCATTTTTTACGATTTCATCTGCGGGAAAATACACTTCACCTTCAAAATTGTGCTTTTTAGACATACAATTGCCTCCTTCGGCCACCAGGGTGGATCGCTTCAAGCTAAGTGTAAAGTATTCCCTAAGTTTATCCCAATAATTTGGATAAAGAAACACTAATTTAATTGTTTCAAAGATTTCTCATAAACTGCTTATTTGTGATTATCTGGTATTGGAATTACCCATAATTGCATCCCGGATTCCGGGCATAGCCATGGCTTGAAACATGGCATCCATTTGGAGAGCGTCAAATGGGATATCCTCCTCAATCCACCATTTGATCAATGACAGCAGTGCACCGGCAAGATAGTTCGTAATAAACGGCAGAGGGATGGGCAACTCTTTCCCTCCTAGCAACTCAACTAAATGAGACTCAATCTGATGATGAATATGCTCTTGGCCAACCTTCAGAATTAGATTCCCGCCTCCACTCTCTAGCATCGCCCGGTACAAATCTCGATGGTGGTCAGCATGCAAAAAGAAATCCTGGCTGTGGATGATATGCCCGTCATCTGGGGTGTTTTCTCCGTCGCCTACATTTCGAGAAAGGTCGAATGCCCAGGCACGAAATCCACTCACCAATAAGTCATCCTTATCCAAAAAATGGGCATAGAACGTTGATCTTCCTACATTTGCACGGTCGATAATGTTTTGAACCGTGATTTTTGGATAACCCTTTTCCAATATCAATTCCACCAGGGCATTGCGCAATGCTTCCTGCGTGCGTTGGATACGTCGGTCAGTTTTTTTCGATTCCATTGTTCCCTTAAATTCTGTCGATCACAATTTCGGCACAAATTTACCTGATTGTCCAAAAATGAACAAAAGAAAATATTTATTTGTTGACTCAAGCATGATCCCTGATTACACTAATAATCGAACAAAATGTACGATATCGTACAAAATATACTTTGAAAACGGAGATTTGACATGCACAAAAAAGCACATACTCACGCCGCCAAACCAAAAACTGAAGGCAACACCCTGGATGGTATGGCACCTTTTTACGATAAATTCGTTCAGATGCTTACGCTTGGCAAGGATAAAAAAACTCGTCTAGAAACTATCTCTCTGGCAAAAATCAAACCTGGTGAACAAGTTCTGGAAGTTGGCTGTGGCACAGGCAGCCTGGCCATTGCAGCAGCACAAAAGGTGGAAACAAAGGGAGCCGTTTTTGGCATCGACCCAGCCCCAAAGATGATCGAAATCGCCCAGCGCAAGACAACAAAAGCCAATTTGCTTGTTGAATATCGCGTCGGTGTGATCGAAGATCTTCCCTATCCAGATAATAGCATGGATATTGTGCTCAGCAGCCTCATGATGCATCACCTTCCAGACCATCTTAAAACTATAGGATTGATAGAAGTCAACCGAGTGCTAAAACCGGGCGGTCGTTTGGCAATTGTCGAGTTGGACTCATCGCGATTCAGCCTGATCAACTTCGTCCATGGCCGGATTACATCTGAAAATCGTTTTGCCCTTGAACTCAAGCAGTTGATGCTTAGCAATGGATTTTGTGAGGTTGAAATAAAAGATATGCGCTATGGTTCTCTGACATTTCTTATGGGAACAAAGTTGAGCTAAGGAATTAATGATGCAAATACATCATGAGCACAATCACCAAGATGATCATACTCACCACCATGATGATGGGATCATTCAGAAGGTGAAATCTCTTTTCCATTTCCACAGCCACGACCGACGGCATGTTGCCGCTGATGCCGCATTTAGCAATAATCAAGAAGGTATTCGCACAATTTGGATTGCCCTGACAATTCTGCTGATTACTTCCATTCTGCAAATCGTTATCGTCTACTTCAGCAAGAGTGTCTCGTTATTGGCAGATACCACGCACAATATCGGGGATGGCTTGAATTCTATTCCTTTGTTGATTGCCTTCTACCTTGCACGTCGCTTACCCACTCGCCGCTATAACTACGGGTTTGGCAGAGCAGAAGATATTGCCGGAATTTTCATTGTGCTGTCCATCGCCGTGAGTGCCGGCATTGTCTTTTGGGAATCTTTTCAACGTTTGATTGATCCCCAACCGATACTTAATCTTGGTTGGGTGGCGGCAGCCTCGGTGATCGGATTTTTCGGCAACGAGTGGGTAGCTATTATTCAAATTCGCGTTGGGCGTCGGATTGGTTCCGCTGCGATGGTAGCTGATGGCTTGCATGCCCGTACCGATGGTTTGACATCCCTGGCTGTCCTCATTGCGGCTGGCGGCGCCTGGTTGGGTTTCCCAATCGTAGATCCAATTATCGGTTTTCTGATTGGTATCACTATCCTTTTTATCACCTGGGATTCCATGAAAGCAGTCTGGTATCGTTTGATGGATGCCATTGAGCCGGAGATATTAACCCGGGCTGAGCACGTGATTGGGCATCACGCTGAAATCAAAGAACTCAAGAGATTACGAATGCGTTGGGTTGGCCATCAACTGCACGCCGAAGTGTGTATTGCTGTTGATGCAAATGTGTCAACCATGGAAGGCCACGCCATTGCAGAAGAAATTCGGCATGACTTATTCCATGAAGTTGTAGAACTAACAGAAATTGTTGTCCATGTAGATCCATGGTTTGAAGATGATGATCCAGCGCATGTATTGACCCGCCAACATGAGCCAGTGCCCCAACTGTTAACAACATAACCGCCCCAGAGTAATTACTCGACTACAAGTATTTCATTTATTCTGTCATTCTGAACGCAGCGAAGAATCTCCACAGCTTAGTTTGAAAGATTCCTCGCCCCCTTGGGGCTAACGCCGAAGGCGAGCCTATGGCCATGACAATAACTTTTATAGGCGTTACTCAAACAAAAAATCCGTATTATTGATGGTCACATAAATTGATTACGTTTGTCACTGAGGGCGCGGTGTTTGCGCCCGAAGAGTCTTAGCAGAGATGCTTCGCTGCGCTCAGCATGACAATCAAAAGTTTATCAACATATGTAAAGGTCAATAGGAATGTCAGGCATTGGGATCAGCTGAGAGAATAGATAAGCGCCTGAAGGATAGATCAGATCACCCAAGAGATCTTCTCGCAAATTCATGAGCTGTGCCAACTGTTCAGCACTCAGAGACCGGTTGACCTCAACGATTTTTCATACTAACGCAACTCAATTGATTTTAGGAAATTAACAAAATTGCCCCCAGTTTTTTTTGGGGCAACGAGGCTATCTTGAGTGAATATGATTTTTGTATCAATGTACCGAACAAGAAATGCACGGGTCATATGCCCTGACCAGCATCTGGGCGCGTTTGCTGATCTCTGCTTCAATTTCTCCCTGGGCAGCTAACTCGGGCACTAGCTTATGCAGGTCATGGTGAATGTTGGCATGGTTCTGCCCAGTAGGGATGACGCAGTTGGCTTTGACGATTTTACCTTCGTCATCGATTTGGAAGTGGTGGTACAGAATCCCTCGGGGGGCTTCGAGAGCCCCAACACCCTCACCTGCATGAACTTCATAAGAAGCCATGAAAGCCGATGTGTCTGAGTCGATCAACTCTGTGAGCATATCCTTGGATTCATAAACCACATGCACGCACTCGACCAGTTGCGCCAGGTTATGGAAGAAAGGATTGTGAGACCCAGGTTTCAGCCCGATCTCTTCGGCCAATTCTATTGCTTTGGGATGCAGTAGCTCATAATTGTTGTTGAAGCGTGCCAGCGCTCCCACGGCAAAGGAATCTCTACTCAGTTTGCACCACTTCGAGGTAGAAATATCGACCATGTATTCATTGGTCATGGCCTGGTATTCGTCTTCGCCCATGCGAATTCCATCGCTTGAAACCAGATCCCCGCCAATGAATGGATAGCGATCTTGCCCTTTAAGCGAAACGAACTCCGTTTCCCGCTCAAAATCAGGCATAGATAGCCCCTTGAATATTTCAATAGCTTGCTCTAGATAGGGGATATTTTCTTCTAATTCATTGAGTAGGTTCTTGAGCTGTCGTTTGCGCGGTACCTGCGTCAATCCGCCGACTTTGAAAACCATGGGATGCGAGGTTCTGCCAGCCAATAGATCAGATGCCCGGTTGGCATAACCCTTGAGTTGCGTTGCGATCTGTACAATGTGCGGGTGACTGCTCAAAATGGGGATCACACTGCCCACATTGAGGAAATCGGGAGCCACCAGGAAGAAGAGGTGCAGCACATGACTCTGCAGAGTCTCGGCGTGTTTGGCGAGCAGCCTGATCTTTTGGGCTGTTTCTGGAACCTGGATGTTAAGTGCCCGTTCAGCAGCACGCGCAGCTGTCAGGGCATGCGAAATTGAACAGATGCCGCAGACGCGCGCCGCCAGCAGCGGAGCCATTTCAATGGAAAGGCCCTTGAACATCATTTCGAAGAAACGCGGCGTTTCAACAACTTCCCAGGTGCACTCGGTCAGTTTTCCATCTTCAATACCGATCTTGATATTTCCGTGCCCCTCAACTCGGGCGATATGCTCGACATGAATGTCGATTGGTTTTTCGAGGATATTTGTCATGCTAAACCTTCCGTATTACCTTTTTAGAACTTCAATACCGCGGAGCCGCAGAGTACGCGGAGAGGAAGATGGGAAAGAGATACCTTTTATTGAAAATTTGATTGTTTTCATACATTTAAGACTCTCAAACATATGTAAATCTCTGCGCTCTCCGTGTCTCTGCGGTGGAAAAATAGGCAGTAATACTAACCTTCCAATTGCGGGATAACGTCAACGCCGCTGAATGCATTGAAGAAGTTGGCTCGTTCAGCGATTTCTCTTTCAGCAAAGCCTCGCTCGCGCAAAATTTCAATAAACGATTCGAAATTAGCCTCGTCGACAGCCCCTCTGCATCCCCAGCAACCCATGTGGTTACTCGGACAGATGGCATTGCAGCCAGCGCGTGTGACTGGGCCCATGCACATAATCCCCATGTCAAAGACACAGGTTTTGATGCGCTGCTTGCATTCAACACACACCGGGTACTGGGGCAATTGCGGAATGACACCCACAATCACATGTCTAACCAGCCATTCGAATTCAGCTTTTGAGATCGGGCAGCCGGGCAGTTCGTAGTCGACGGTTACAACTTCAGATAATTTTCGAACGGGTCCGCTCTCTATGACGTGGTTACCATAAACTTCTTGGATTGTCTCGTCGAGAGGGAATCGTGACCTTAAGTTGTTCACACCGCCCAAACAAGCACAGGCCCCAATGGCAACCAATATTTTGGCTTGGGCGCGGATTTTCTTGAGTCGCTCAACTTCACCCTCTGTGGTGATGCTGCCTTCGACAAAGGCGATATCGTATCCATCATCTTTGTCCGAGGAGATCAGCCGGAAGCTCATCACCTCCACAGCGCCAAGTAGATCGGCGAGGGTTTCTTCTTTGTTGGCGATCTGCAGTTGACAGCCTTCGCACCCGGTGAAACCAAAGAAAGCGACCTTTGGCTTTTCTAGTGGAATACCTAGATACTTCATAATTAATCCTTGCAATAGAGGTGGTTATGAGTAAACCCACCCAAAATATTTACCGCTGAGAGCGCAGTATGCGCAGAGTTTTTAATAAACATCTCTGCGTGCTCTGCGGCAAAATTGTTTATCGTATTGTCTTTCATGGTTATATCGCTTCTTGGAGATTCATCACTGTCCAGTAATCGAATACTGGGCCATCTAAACAAGTAAACGTGGAACCGACATTGCACCGACAGCATTTGCCCATGCCGCAGTGCATCCTGCGCTCCAGGGAGACGAACATGCGCTGGCGCGGCAGGCCCAGGTCGCTGAGATAACTGCACACAAATTTGAACATTACGGGTGGCCCGCATACGATAGCAAAGGTGTTGTCGGGGTCAACGGGAACGTCATCGAAGAGATCGGTGATCATGCCCACGTGCCCGTTCCAATCTTCATCGGGATGTTCAACAATGGTCAGCAATTTCAGGTCGTAGATCTTACGCCATTCATCAAATTGATAGTCAAACAAAATCTGTCCTGGATCCCTGGCGCCATAGAGGATGGTGATATCCTCATAATCGGTGCGGTGCTCATTGGCCCAATAGATAGGTGAACGCAGTGGGGCGATACCCAATCCCCCGGCGATCAGCAGGATGTTGTGGCCTTTCATTTTCCTCATCGGGAAGTGCGTCCCAAAGGGGCCTCTGATCCCTACAAATGCACCTGCTTCTAAGCGGTGTAGGAGCCCCGTAACTGTTCCAACCTCTCTAACACACAGCTCGAGAAACTCGTGATTTGAACTCGAGCCAGAAATTGATATAGCAATTTCTCCACAGCCAGGAAGTTCAAGCATGACAAACTGGCCAGGTAGAAAGGAAAAATTCTCTCGTTCGGCCTGATCACAAATTCGGAGGTGAAATAACTTTTCCTGAGCTGTGAGTGGGATGGCGGCGATGATCTCAGATTTGAAACTGCGCTCCGTCTGCATACGCTCAGATTTGCGGTTGAAATCCGGGGCCTTCGCCATCGTAGGCTCAAGGTTGATATCGTGGTGTGGAATCTTCAGACTCATAGTTTCTCCGTGGTAATCAAATCATCGATCACATCTTTCGGATTGATCCCTGCCAGACAGGCTACTCCACATCGGTTGCAGCCCACGCACAGGGATTGGTTGAAGGCTTCCACGAAACCCCTGAACTGGTGATAGTAACGGTACTTCAAGCGTATATGAGAATCAGGCCTGAAGTTGTGTCCCCCCGCGACCATGGCAAAATCGAGCAGGTTGCAGGAGTACAGGCAGCGGCTCTTGGTGGCGTGGGTAAACGTCAGATCAACTTCTTCCTCGGTGCCATAGCAATAACAGGTCGGGCAAACCATGGCGCAGCTGCCGCAGCTCAGGCATTTGTCGCCCCATTTTTCCCAGACCTCAGACTCAAATTCCAAGTCCATCAATTCGGGCACAATGGTCACGTCTACTTGTGTCTTGAATTTTGACTCGATCTCTTGCTTTGCACGCTTGAATTCTAATTGGTCGTCTTCGGTGACATCTTGAGCATCATATTGGTTGAGGATCCTATAACCTGTGTCGGAGCCGATTGCCACAAAATATTTATCGCCTATATCAGTCAGGAAGAGATCAAAACCTCGTAAAGCCACATCCGCGCCCATCGAGCGGCAGAAGCAATCTTCCAACGGCTCGTGATCCAGCCCGATAATGATCGTATTTTCTCTGCGGGCGGAATAATAAGGATTGGGATAGACGCTCTTCAGCATGACTTCATCCAATTTCCGTAAGGCATTGATGTCACAGGCGCGCATGCCAACAATTACGCGTGGGTGGATGGTGTAATGGATATCTTGCTCCCAATCTGAATCTCCTAATTTGTAGGTGGCTAAATTCTCTTTGAAGGGTAAGAAGAAGTTCTTGGGTGAGCTATAAGTGCGCGTGTAGTCCAACTCAAGTTCATCAAAGTTGTTGAGCTTGAGGAAACGATAAATCTTGTTGCCCTGCGCGTCCCGATCTCTCCATCTGGGCCCCATGACCTCATTGTTCTCCATGAGACCCTCGAGCATCTTTCTAAAGTTGTCTTTCGAAATCGTTTTATATAACATCTATTGGCTCCAGGCTTACTGCTCAATATGGAGTTTGTAATATTTTTCACTATCGTATAGATTTATACCCCATAGTCCCACACTGAGCCATAGTCATACATCAGATGTTTTTGTGATTTTTATCACATACGGTTTGCCAATATATTGTCTCCATCAGGGGGGCGGATTCGTGATTACTTACATTAAATACGAAGACCAACGGCAATGTCAAGCTGTTGGTCTTCGTTTTCTGTTTAGAACGTTATTTCTCAGCGCAAATTGAAGCGCCATTTCAAATAGCCTGTTGTGGCGATTTGCTCTTGCAGCAATGCCCAAAGATCGCGAAAGGCTTTGATGATCACATGGAAGTCCGCGCCTGTGGCCTCACCACTGAGGCGTGGTCGATGCGTTACTGGCACTTCCTCGATGCTGCAACCTATGCGCCGGGCACTGGAGAGAAATTCGGTATCGATCAGGGCGCCATCGGATGTGATGGTCACACAGTTTAGCACTTCGCGTCTGAAGAGCTTAAATCCGCAGTCAATGTCTCGGGTCAGATAGCCGAATAGGATTCGAATAAGCGTATTCCAGCCAAAAGCATTGACTTTGCGCATGAAAGGGTCGCGCCGGGGCGCACGGTAGCCGCAGACAAATGCGGCGTTGGTTTCGTCCAGGCAGTCCAGCAAGCGGGTGATCTCCTCGAAGTGGAACTGATTGTCCGCGGGGAAAAAGGCGATCAGTTCCTTGCGCGCAGCGGCGAAGCCAGCCTTCAGAGCTCCGCCGTAGCCGCGGTTGGGGTAGTGCTCCACCAGACGGAACTCGGGGATATAAGCGGCCAGTTCGCGCCCGATTTCTCCAGTGCGATCGCGGCTGCCGTCGTTGACTAAGATGATCTCGTGATCAAGGCCAAGTTTCTGCGCTACACCAGCAATTTCTGCTACGGTGGTGCGCACATTGGCTTCTTCGTTATATGCGGGTAAAACTACAGATAAACTCTTCATGATTTGCTCCTTTTAACGCAGAGACGCTGAGACGCAGAGTTGCAAAGTTTTATTTTAAATTTTTCTTTGCGTCTCTCCACCCTTGCGCCTTTGCGTTTATTTTCTAGTTCTTAAAAACTACCATCTTGTTCAAGACAAAATTCCAACCGAAGGCCGCGCCGGTTGCCAGGCCCAGGGAGATGACTTCACTCAGATTAAACGTCTCCAGCCCCAGGTACATGACACCAGCGTTGATGCCCAAGGCAGCGATGTGCGTCAGGGTGAACAGGAAGGCTGCTTTCCAGGGATTGCGCTGTGATTTGAAAGTCCAATTGCGGTTCCAGTAGAAACTGTTGACCATGCCAATGGCGTAGGCGATGCCTTTAGCCAGTATGGGCAGTGATCCAAGCCATAGCCAGCGAGTTAGAGCGTAGTAGGCCGCCGCGTCGATGAGGGTGTTGGATACGCCGACCGCGGCGTATTTGATTACCTGAAGGATGGTTTCTAGACTTCGGAATTCTTTGAGAATTCCGAAGTCTTTGGTTTTAGCTTCCGCAGTCATAGAGCACCTCATCGCTTTGGCCGCCGGGACCGGGACGATTGTTTTGGGATTGGGGTGTCGTAGTCACACCGGGAACATCAACCTCATTACAGCTATTTATCATCCATTGGGAGATCTCCTGCTTCTGTTGCGGGAGCCCGAGGATGTAGCGTAGTTCTCCGTTTTCGATCATCTCAATTAGGTCATCCAGACTGACGACATCATCTCTGCCGCCGAAGCCGCCGAAGGTCAGCACCGACCGCCCGGTTTCCAAGATGTAGGGCGCTGCGCCGCGAGCGTTGAGCGTTGCCAATAGATAATCATCGGAATCGGTGTTGGCCAGTAGGTAATCCAAAATGGCCTGCCCATTGACACTAAGATTAGTTACGTCTGGAGTCATGAAGGTAGACTGGGTTTGGTCGGATGATTGGGCCCCCGCAGTTGGGAGACCTACATTAGGGTTGGTGTTCATGGTGGTCAGGGCCGACCAGGTGAAGGGGGCCACCAACATAGCGATCATCACCAATGCCAGACCAACTTTGTGGACAGGTAGCAGTTTGCTCATTGCCAAAGTTCCGATCCCAGCCAGCCAGATAATGATGGATATTGCCGTGACCCAACCTGCGTAATCGGGATAGGTGCGGAAGATGAAAATCTCGAAGATGATCGTGCAGCCGGTGATGAAGACGGCCACGAGCCAACCGAGAGTGTGATTCTGTTTCCAATGTTTGGCCATGCTCCACAGGCTGATACCCACTAAAGCAGCCAGCGGCGGCCCTAACATGATCAGGTAGTAGCGATGGAACAGGCCGGTGGTGAAGCTGAAATAAGCCATAGCGGGCAGCAACCAACCAGCCCAGAGCAGCAAACTATTTTGTTTGCCATTCGATGGCCATGACCAACCGGTAGCAACCAGTGCAACGGGTAATCCTAGCAGCACCAGGGGGAGCAGCCAACTGGCTTCGGTAACCAATGGTTCTTCGAACAGTCGCAGTACGCCAGCTGTGCCCGTCTCGCCGCCGTTCATATTGCCGCGGCCGCCGTCTGGACCACCGTCAGGGCTTTGTCCATCTGGCTGACCACCCGGAATTTGTCCATCGGGACCGTCAGGGAATTGACCAGGGGCGTTTGCTGTTGAAGCGGCTGGAGGCGGCATGCGCCCTTCAGGCACGCAAACCAGGTCTCCTTGTTGGTTGTCATAACAGGTGCCATCAATAGTGTCCCCATTGCGCAAATTGACTGTACAAGCATCGCTGGCATTCAAATCTTCACACGCTTCCAGTGCTTCTGGTGGTGGTTGGCGGTTACCTTGAGGCTGATTTCCATCGAGGGCAGAATTATTACCAGGGGGGAGAAACCCACCCTGAGGTTGGGTTTCCTGCCCTGAGCTTGTCGAAGGGCCATCTTGGGGAGCAGAGCCTAGTTGAGGGCCGTCGGCTCCGGCTCTGGGGCCATCCCCTGCATTTTGCGCAGCCCCCCCTGGGCCGCTGGTATTGATCCCCAAACGCTTCAGTCCGTTATGGCCGACAATCAACTCCATTACGGTATTGTCTTCGCTGCTGCCAATAAAGGGGCGTTCGTCAGCAGGCGTCAGATCAACAGCTACCACCCATGCAAGAGAGACTACCAATAACACGATGGTCGCCGCGCCTAACTGAAGAATGCGTTTCCACCAAGAAGTGCGGGCGCCAAGAAAATAAACAGCATAGAAGGCGGGCAAGACCATATAGGCTTGCAGCATTTTTATGTTGAAGCCCAGCCCGACCAGAAATGCGCCTAAAACGAGGTGCCGAGTTTTGCCAGTCTCAGTGGCTTTGATGAACGCCCAGGCTGCCAGCAGCAGCACGAATACCAGCAGACCGTCGATGGTATTGTTGCGCTCGGTTGCGATGGTCACCGGCACCAGAGCCAGCACTAAGGCAGACGTCAATCCGGCCCAAACGCCGAAGTATTTGCGCACTAAGTGGTAAAGCACAGGGATGGAGAGTGTTCCGGCTAAAGCCTGCGGCAGCGCCAGGGCGAACCCGTTGACGCCCAGGAAGTAAGCCGAAATTGCCTGTACCCAGAAACCCAAGGGGGGTTTATCGACAGTCACCGAGCCGCCCGGTTCGAAGGAGGCAAAGAAGAAATTGTGCCAGGAGGTCAGCATCGATTTGACCGTGGCGGCGTAATAGGTGTTGCCGATCGTGTAGGTACCTAATTGATAAAAACGTAAAAATGCGCCGAGCGCGATGATCGCTAACAACCCAATGCCGCCGATGATTTTTTCTCGGCCGAGGTTGATGGTTTTTGCCTGGGGCTGGTTTGTGGGAATGGTTTGAGTATCCGTGGTCATGGTTGTCTCCTCGATATTTGTCATCGCGAGGAGCCCGCCTTTGGCGAGGCGACGAAGTGATCTCTTTTAGTGGGAGTCTGCTTCGCTCGCTGTGACATTATTCTTGAGTGCCCAAAGCTTAGCAAAGAGTTGTTCAGAAGTTGTTTAGAAGTGGTATGAATTCTGTAAAGAGTTGGTAAACCGTTGATAATAAAAAGCCCTCGATCGCATTTTCGCGATCGAGGGCTATCTAGATCTAAAGGTCCCTGCTTCTGCGCTTCGCTTGAAGTGCTTAGCAAAACCTTTAGGGTCTTATTTCAACAAATATTATCCTTCTGGTACAAACTCATCGACCAGCTCGATGCTCTCATCGAGCGTGCCATCGCTGCCGTAATCGATGTCGATGAACATGCTGCTGCCTGGGCCTTCCCAGTCACTGAACAAGAAGTAGCTGGTGTCGCCGGGTTCCATGTAAATATCATCGTTGCTGAACCAGGATTCACCATCGTCGTCGATGCGGTACATGACGATTTCGTAGGTGCCGTACTCGGTGGTGTTGTCGGTATTGATGCTCAAGAAACCATTTTCGAGATCTAACTCGACGACAAATTCAGCGCCAGATTCGATATCCAGAGCGGCGACGATGAACTCATAATCTGCCGCAGGGGTTTCGATACCGAAGATCATATCGGGGGCGTCCGTGTACTCAGTGCTGTAGGCCAACCTTGTGCCATCTGAAGAAACGGTAATCATATCTGATGTGCCCGGGTCGAGATACAGGTCGGCAACAACCAGGTTGTAGCCGGGGCCGATCATGGCCACATCGGAAGTAATGCCTTCTTCAGCGCGGCTGGCGTCGACGGTGATGGAGAATTCAATACCCACTGGGATTTTGTAAACAGGCTCGTTATTGATATCCCAGATATCTACGCCGAACTTGAAGTTTTCACCGCTGGCACCTTCAATTTCATTGATGAATTCGCCGTCAAAGAAACCGATGCGCTTGCCATCTTCGGTGACGATCTGTAAATCAGCCTGGCCAGTCAGCCAAACTTGGTTGAAAGCTTCATTTTCAGCAGGTGCTGCCAATCCGCGTCCGCTGGTCATGCCAGTAGAACCGCCGTTGGCGCAGAAGTCACAATCTTGCTGCTGAAGCCGTGGGGAAATGCCTACAACTTCGAGGGTATGCGTGTCTGCATTGCCTTCGTAGAGAGACTCTGGCGCATTGGGGTTGGTGGCTGCCTGATATTTCCAGGTGTTGGCGTTGTAGTCAACTTCAACAACCCGCTCCTCATTCGGCCAGTTATTGTCATACACCATAATGTGGTAGATCCCACCACCTTGGTCTACGACCGCGTAAGGCGTGATTGCATGGCCACCGCTGAAATCAGCCATATAGATGCCCATGACCCATTCTTCTTGAGGAGACGGATAAGATGTGAAAGTCTCGATTAAGACATCTACGACTGCGGAAGGGGTTTCGTTGACCTTCACACCCGCCGCCGGCCAGGTTGCCTGAGTAGCGAACCACATAGCGATCTCTCGCTGCAGTGCTTCGTCATCGATCGACAGGTCTTGGGCGCTGCTGCCACCGAAATTACCGGCGTCGATGTGGTTGCTGTACATTAACATGCTGAGTACGGCCATGCCCTCACAGTGACCACCGGCCATATAGCCGTTGATTTGGGTCATCCACTGCTTGGAGGGTGGGGTTAAAATACATGATTCACCAGACCCGCTGGCGCAAACCTGATCTCCAAACAAACGCTGCATTTCGACCGCGGTCATGTTTGCTGTTTGGATATTGTCGCCATAATTTTCAAAGCTGAAACCATTGACACCGGGTCGGAAACCAGAGTCTGCGCCACCTGATGCAGCAGAAGAACTGCTTGAACTAGAATCAGCATCGGAGCTTGAACCAGCATCTGATGAAGAAGCCTCACCAACAGATGATTGCTCTTCAATTTCTCCCAGATATTCTACGCTATCGCCAACCCACCATACGACTGGAACCTGGCCCAATACGACTCCAGCCTGTTCGACGACAATGGTGTACTCGTCGCAGTCGGTCGCAATCAGTGTGAACGTTCCTTCCAAGCCGGTTTCGAGCCAAAAATCATCACCCGGTTCGAGTTCTTCTTCGGCGAAGATATGCTCTTGTGTAACTTCTGTAACGCCCTCCGGGACTGCGCCAAAAAGGCACAGGGCCATGTCTGTTTCGTTGACAATTTCTAAATAAGGGTCTTCATCTTGTGCAGCTACATATTGACCGCCACTAAATGCTGACAGGGTCAGGGCTGTGACAATCAATAAGGCGATTATGCCCATGCGATTTGTTTTTGAAAAGTTTTCTATTTTCACTATTTCTCTCCTACCAATATGTTTTGAAGGGCTAATTGCGAAAGGGATCTTTACACCCTTGATGCCAAATAATGGGTCATATGCCCTGATTATGAATTCACTCTCCCTTGAGGGTCACGAGAAAGTTACATAAACGACATTTCGGACTATTAATATCCAAAAATAGCATATATTCTTATACTTGTCTAGGTTTTTCTGCATTTTTCATCATCTATCGTGTTGTATACTCACCTCTCTTTCATACATTTGCTGGTCATGCCAGCTTCATTCGTTCATATTTATGATGACAAAGGAAATATCCTCTTGCGCATATCGGTCGCCAGATGAAATTCTTACTCGGTCTGCGGTTGGATATTAGATACGCAAACTGTTGAATGGGTGATGCAATTATATTCCCAACCGTATTTTTTGAAGTTGATTTCTTATCTTTGAAAGTAAATTGTAAGCAGAGGGCCAAAATCAGCGTTGGTGTGTCCAGCTAAGATCCTAAAAAAATCGTTTCCGGTCGCAATTTGATTCGAATAAACGGATACATACTCCTGTAAGAAAGCAAAAAAGGCTTCGTTGCCAATCAGATTGCGCAGGTCGTGCAGGAATATGGCGCCTTGCAGGTAGACTGCGTCTCTATATTCGCGGTACCCTTCGGCACCATAAATTGTGCTGTTCACCCACCCGCTTGGATGATAAGGATTTACGCGTCGATCCCACCAAAAATCATCTAATCGATCCGGGTAATAGTATTCGTAGAACAAGTACTCACTGTATGTGGCCAGGGCTTCATCGAGCCAGGGTTCCTGGGCCTGGTCATTAGCAATCATCCCGTACCACCACTGATGGGAAGTCTCATGGGCTGCAATGGCAATCAGGAAGCTCCCAGCGGTACCATCATAAGATGAAAAGAATCCCCTATTCAGGAAATACAAACTTTGGTATTCCATACCGTGATCGAAATCGGCTTCGACCATGGTCAGCATGGGGTGCGGATAAGGGCCATAGAGCTCGGAGTAGAGTTCGAAAGCGTTCACAGTGGCATAAAATGCTTCTTCTCCGGCAACGATATCTGGTTGGAAAACATAGCCCCTAATTGTTGTCCCATTTACCTGTTCTTCGAACATTGTGTAGTATTGGCTGATCGACCAGACGAAGTTGCGACCTTTCTCTATACGGTATCTGTGGGTTTCTCCATCTCCGATATCGGGGGCGCCAGTTGCGATGGTCACCGTCTGGGGCAGATTCTTTAGTTTTATGGTGACATCATAGTTGGCAATGGGGTAGACAAGAAATTCACCATAGGCCCAGGGGTCGCGCATCATCCAGCCCTTTCCATCTTCATAAGGCGGCACGAAGGGGTACCAATCGACCAGGTTAATTTGTCGGCTAGTATAGCCAAAAGGAGTCGGTCCAGCTTCGGCTGAAGAATTGTTCGGCGGCAGGAAAAGATCAAAATAGATGAATATGTTGATTGTCTCCCCGGGGTCGAGCGGCTCTTGCAGGGGGATATACATTTGAGAGCCTCTCAAATTGTGATCGGTGATCTCCAGTCCGTTTTCCCAGGTGATGCTCGTCAATTGGAAAGCACCCTGGTAAAGATTTGGCGGCACTATTAGCATGATCTCATTGAGAGAGGTGGCTGATTTATTGGGGATGCTGATAAATTGCGCGACTGTGAGTTTGAGAGCTGCATAATCCAAATCAGTGGAGAATACATACTGGATCTCTGGCCTGGGAGGCGTTGTGGGGGTTGAGCTTGCCGTGGGAGATTCCGTTGGAATTGCCGTTTCTGTAGGTGTGAGTGTGCTCTCGGGTTCGGCTTGTGTAACGGCCGCGGCCTCTACTGCCGGCTCGGGGGTAGCGCTGGAAATTGGGGATTGAGCGGCGACTGTAGGGGTATCGCTGGGTTTTACTTTGCAGGCCGTCAGCGTAACTAAAATGAGCGTGATGGCGATGTTGTAGTGCAAACTTTTCATGGCGGAATAATATCATTAATTTTGGCGGTTTTCCTTTCAATACAGTATAATCGGACAGACTTCAGAGGAAAATAAGGACGAAAATTCGTAATGAAAATAACTTGGCACGGACATTCTTGTTTCAGACTCTCTTCTCGCGGATTGGCAACAGTCGTCACGGATCCGTACGACGAAAAAGTAGTCGGTTACGGTCCATTGAACCTGCGTGGACAACTGATCTCGATCAGCCAGGACTCACCAGCCTACAATAATGTCGGTGCGGTGAAACCCAACCAGCGCGTAATCAACGGACCGGGAGAGTATGAAATAGGAAGTGTATTTATCACTGCAGTGCGCACCAACGGCGGCAAGCGGAAAGAAGACGAACTGCGCAATACCTTGTATGTTTTTGATTACGAGGGTGTCTCTGTGGCTCATTTAGGAAACCTGGATCGAGTTCCCAGCCAGTCTCAAGTCGAGGCGTTGGGTACTGTGAATGTGGCCCTGGTTCCTGTGGGCGGCGGTGTGGGCTTGAATGCAGCCAAAGCTGCGGAAGTGATCAGCTTGTTAGAGCCGGGGATTGTGGTCCCTATGCATTACGGTACACCTAAATGTAAGATCAAACTCGATCCACTCAGCAAGTTCCTCAAAGAAATGGGCCTGGGAACCGTCCAGCCCCTGGAAGAGCTTTCGGTTACAACTTCATCTGTACCTACAGAAACTCAGGTAGTTGTGCTGGATTACCAGGCGTAGCCTTGGGAGAAAAATTGTGCCAGTAAAACTGTTGATGTCATGGAATATTCTGCCTGGACGCGAACAAGAATACTTTGAATTTGTGGTGCGCGAGTTCATCCCAGATATCCAACAGTTGGGTTTAGAGACAACCGAAGCCTGGGTAACTGTGTATGGTGATCATCCCCAAATTTTGGCTGCGGCAAGAACAAATAATCCCGATGACTTGCGGCAAATAATCCTTTCCCAGGAGTGGGATGCCCTAACAACGCGCTTGCTCGATTTCGTCAAAGACTTGGAATTCAGAACGGTTCGAGATCGACCTGGGTTCCAGATGTAAATTATTGATGATCAGAGATTGATGATTGAAGGCAACACTCAATCATCAATCTTTTTATTTGTGGAATTACCATTTTTTGTCACTCTGAGCCGCCGAAGGCGCGCGAAGAGTCTGCTGTTTTTGTAAACGGCACTCATTACTATCCATAGAGCTGTCTTAGATGTGTGCTCCACTTGAGCAAGATAAAGATTCTTCGCCCTCGCCGTAGGCGCGCCTAAGGCGGGGGCTCAGAATGACACTTCTATTGGCAAAGAATCACATGTTTGTAAATAAATTACTGAATTGGTACACTGAAAACGCCCGTGATATGCCCTGGCGCGACAATCCTGATGCTTATGCGGTTTGGGTTTCAGAGATCATGCTTCAGCAAACGCGCGTCGAAACCGTAATTCCCTATTACGAGCGTTGGATGCAACAATTTCCAGATATTCAAACGCTGGCAGAAGCCTCCCAGCAGGATGTGCTTAATCTCTGGGAAGGATTAGGCTATTACAGTCGAGCACGCAATTTCCACAAGGCCGCTCAAATCGTTGTAGAACAGCACAATGGTCAACTTCCCGCCGATCTATTTGCTCTGAAAAGTCTTCCCGGAATTGGAGCCTATACGGCCGCGGCCATCGCCTCGATAGTTTTTGGTCTAGACGAGGCCACTCTGGATGGCAATATCCGCCGGGTATTGGCGCGCCTCTTCGACGTTGAACAGCCACTAGGAACTGCTGAAGCAGAGCGGCGGCTTTGGGATCTTGCCCGAAAGAATCTGCCATCAGGGCAGGCCGCGGATTATAACCAAGCGCTGATGGGGTTGGGAGCGACCCTATGCTCACCGCGCAATCCCAAGTGCGAGCTATGCCCAGTCAATGAAAATTGCCAGGCTTTCAAACTAGGGATTCAGGAACAGCGTCCTGTGAGAAAGAAAAAAGCTCAGGTGCCCCACCATACGGTCACTGCGGCTGTGATCCAACGTAATGGAAAGATTCTCATTGCCCAACGACCTGAAGGTGGCTTGTTGGGGGGGATGTGGGAATTCCCCGGGGGCAAGACAAAGCCCGGAGAATCCCTGCATACCTGTCTGGAGCGAGAAATCTGTGAGGAACTGGGCGTTGAAATCACAATCGGTGAACCTTTTGGGGTTTACGAGCACGCCTATACACACTTCCGCATCACGCTGCATGCTTTCTGCTCCACTATCCTTAGTGGAACCCCTCAACCCTTAGATCATACTGATCTCCGTTGGGTACGATCTGTAGAATTCAATCAATATCCTATGGGAAAGATCGACCGTCAAATCGCCAATAAGTTGAAAGGCTAAACGTAAACACATGCTAATCGTCGATGCTCACCAAGACCTGGCCTGGAATGTACTTTCATTCGATAGAGATTACACTCTCTCGGCAGCCGAAACCCGCGCCCGTGAACGCGGTAAAGATGCCCCTCGCTTTAATGGAGATACTCTTTTAGGCTGGCCCGATTATCAGCGCGGGCGAATTGGAATTGTCTTTTCGACTCTCTTCGCCGCGCCAACCCGCCGTAGACTCGGCGAGTGGGACGTGCAGTGTTATGCGGACTTTCCCGAGGCGGTTGCGCTCTATCAGGCTCAATTGGATGTCTATCACCGTTGGGCAGATGATCACCCAGACAAATTCCGGATATTGGATTCACAAGCTGATCTGGCGGAGCACCTGGCAGAATGGGAAGTGGAAATGGCTTCTCCTCCCGTGGGCCTGGTAATCTTGATGGAAGCCGCTGAGGCAGTGGGTTCTCCATCTGAGTTGGTCGAATGGTGGGGGCGCGGTGTGCGCATCATTGGCCCGGCTTGGGCTGGGACGCGTTTTTGTGGTGGTACTGGTGAACCTGGCCCCTTGACCAAAGAAGGATACGAATTGATGGAGGGTATGGCTGATTTAGGCTTCACCCTGGATATCAGCCACATGGACGAGAAGGCAGTACTGCAAAGTTTGGATGCCTATCCTGGCCCGATAATTGCATCGCATGCCAATGCCATCGCTTTGCTTGACGATATCGATAGCAATCGCTTCTTGTCTGATCGCGTGATTCATGGCCTCATCGAGCGCGATGCGACCATCGGGGTTGTACCTTTTAATAAATTTCTATTAGCTGGATGGCAGGAGCGCGATGGGCGTCATCTCGTTACCCTTGATTGCATCGTTGCGCAGATCGACTACATTTGCCAGATCGCTGGGGATGCCCGTCACGTGGGTTTGGGCAGCGATTTCGACGGCGGTTTCGGCCTCCAGAGTACGCCCGCAGATATTGACACCGTCGCCGATTTAGGGAAACTTTCTCCCTTGTTAATAAAAAAGGGTTATACTGATGAAGATGTCGCTGCTATTTTAGGACAAAATTGGATTACCTTCTTAGAAGATAGCCTGCCGAAAGGATAATTATTTTGCTTGCGAATAAACCCAAATATGGTCCTCGTCGGGTTTGGTTTGGATTATGGATCGTATTCATTGGTTTAGTTCTCTTTCTGTTAGGACTTGAGCCCGACCTTTTTCGCGCCGATCGCAGCCCGGTAGTTGGTTTTGTGCAGATTGCGGTTTTCTTGGTTGGCCTGGCATTCATTTGTTTGGGTGGGTATATGAGTTTTTCCCTTCAGTGGGCAGGAGACGAGCGTACCATCGCCGCAGATATCGGTTTGCGCCTGGTCAGTACCGGGTACGTAATCGCCCTGGTTTCAGGGTTAGCTGATGTGTTCGGCTTTGGAACACAGCCCTTCCCGGAAATCCCCTATTTTGGACCCTTACAGGCTGCTGGGGTTATCCTCGGCGAAGTGGTCATCGCGATTGGGTTCGTTCTGGTTGTATTACCTAACCCGGACGAGCCGGAACCAAAAAGGAGAAAAGGAAAGAGAGAAAGTCGCTCAATAAGACGGGTCAAAAAGCACCCTACACAAGTCAGTAACGAGATCAGCTAAGAGCTATCTCAGACTTAGGAAACGGGGAAGG
>JADHTJ010000074.1 GCA_016785015.1 Anaerolineales bacterium | reverse complement strand
GGAGCAACTGGTGTTTTTTACCAGTTGCTCCTATTTTTTGCATAAACCCCCTTCCAGCGGGGAAGGGGGAATGAGGATAAATAAGCTAGCTTGGTCGAAATATTGAATTAGGGATTGATCGCAAGAAGCTCCACTTCGAATATCAATGTCGCGTCAGGGGGGATTACGCCGCCAGCGCCGCGTGAGCCATAACCTAACTCAGATGGGATAATCAATTTGCGCGTGCCGCCAGCCTGCATCCCGGCGACGCCCTCGTCCCACCCTTTGATGACACTTCCCGCGCCGAGGGGGAATTCAAAGGGTTGATTGCGGTCTTTAGAAGAGTCGAATTTGGTGTCATCTTCTAGCCATCCAGTGTAATGCACTGAGACAGTATCCCCAGCTTGAGCTTGGGGGCCTTCCCCAACAACTGTATCTTCATAAGCAAGTCCTGAATCCGTAGTTACCATATTTTCTCCTTGAATTTGAATGCTTTCTGTAGGTTTGTTGCGCGCCCAACTGGCATAGCTGAAGATCGCTATGGAAGCAATCAGCGCGACAATAAGTATGATGCGTTGTAGACGCATTTTCTTAGCTCTCTCTTCTCGGCGTGTTTGGAGATGGTTTTTGGTCATATGATTATCATTTCACTTTTTGTCATTCTGAACGAAGAAAAGCGAAGTGAAGAATCTCTGCTCCGACGTAGGTTGGCTCGGGAGACTCTTCGTTCGCTCCGCTCTCTCAGAGTGACATATCTTTATCCTACTCAACATACGGCACGTACTCAAACTTGGAGAGCCCTTCCTTGATAGCCCTCGAAGATCGTGCGAATTGAACCAACAAAGCCGCCGCTTTCTGAGATGGCCGTCAGCAGGCCAGCCAGGGTGCCGATATTCTGGGGGTTGCGGCAGCGGACGGCGCGCATGATTTTGTTATCCCAATTCATCGATCAGTTGGCCCATATTTTCAGACCCTTCAAAATCGAAGTGCCAATAAATTCTCTGAGCAGCGAGTTGTCTGGGATCACACTCACGTCAATAGGCTGGAACCACTCTAAAAGAGATAACAACCTTTTTGCCTCTACATGTTCGGGTGTTCCAAAGGGCACCTGTCTTAATTCGGGCAATGCCAGTGGTTTCAACGCCGCCAGCTCATACACCAGTGCGGAGTTGAACATCACATCGGCGTTGTCCTGGTAGGGGAAAATGTAGCGTTTCTCGCCGCGACGGACAGATTCCCAGCGCTTTATCGTATCCTGGGCAGAATAGCCGCGCTCGCGGGCGTCGCGCACAATGCGCCGGATCAGACGTGTATCAGTTGTGGAGACGCGGTTGTGCCAATCCAAGTTGAGCTGCGTAAGCGCCGAGGCGTAAATGCGGAAGGTTTGCTCGGATGGGATGTTTGGGATCAGTTCCGGGTTCAATCCATGAATGCCCTCTAAAATTATGATTTGTCCAGGTCGAAGCTGAACCACCTCACCGGGTGAACTCATCCCGGTTTTGAAATCATAGTGTGAAAGTTGAACCCGCTCTCCAGCGATCAAGCGTTGGATATCTTCGCCCAACATCTTTGTGTTGACAGCCTTGATGGTCTCGAAATCAAATTCGCCATTTTCATCGAGCGGTGTTTCCTCGCGATCGACGAAATACTTATCCATTTCGAGCGGGAAGGGTGAGATCCCCCTGGCGAGCAACTGAACAGTGAGACGCTTAGAGAAGGTCGTTTTTCCTGATGATGACGGGCCGGCAATTAACACAACACGAATTTCATTGAGCCGTTCGTAGATTTGACTGGCGATCTCGGAAATGCGACCTTCGTGCAGCGCCTCGGAAATCAGGATCACCTCACGGCTGCGTTTCTCACGGATGGCCTGGTTCAGTGTCCCAACATTGTCTATGCCCAGGCGTTGCAGCCAATCACCGTACTGGCGGAAGGTATTTACCAGGGTGCGGTAATCGGGGAGCGGCAGGATATCGGTTGGCAAGTGCCTGCGGGGGAACTGCATGACGAAACCATCCCCCAGAGGAGTAAGCCTGAACCATTGTAGGTATCCCGAAGAGGGCACCATGTAGCCATGGTGATAGTCCCGATGATCACCCATTTTGTATAGGATGAGATACTCTTTTTGGCGGTGTTCTAATAGACGGATTTTATCCTCGTAGCCTTTTTTCTCAAAGTATGCGATGGCTTCATCCAAGGGGACTTTCTCTCGCACGAACGGTAGGTCTGCTGAGACCAACTCTCGCATGCGTACTTCGAGTTTATCCAGGTCCGACTTTTCCAGCGACGGGCTGTTGAATACCTGGCAAAAATAGCCGCCGGAGGCGACAGAATGATCAATGGCAAGAATCGCCTTGGGGAATAATTGGTGAAAGGCGGTCTCTAATAAGAAGGTCAGCGAACGACGGTAAAAACGCATCCCGTCTGCATCACGCATGGTGATGGGTCGAACTAGTGAGTCATACTCGAGAGGGAATGTCAATTCACGCAATGAGCCATTGACCACTGCACCCACGATAGTGACATCGAACTCCTCTTCGAGGGCAACCAGGAATTCGCCGGTTGTCGCCCCGCGTGGACCAGTAATTACTCTTTCATCGGGTAGATGAATTTCAATGGATTGGCGCGGCTCAACGAATTTGAACGGCGATGTTTCGGAATTTTTTTTGCTCTCATCGAGCATCGAGCGAGTTAGTATTTTGACCATAGCAATCACCAGGATTTCACAAATTTCAGAATGCTATTGTAATACAGGAAATCTGGATTGGTTGATGGATTGTTGGGAATAGAAAAATCTTGATATGATCGAGTGATCATATCAAGATTTTTTGCCTCGAAATCATCAAAGCATTCGCTGGATGAGTTTGCGGCGGGTTTCGGTTCGTGACCTTCGGTCATACCGCCAATCGTTCGTAGAACGAACCGGCACCGGGCGGATCGGAACCGAGAATACAGTTTAGATCAATTGGAAATTATTCTTCCTTATCCTCGGGGAACCAGCAGCACAGCACCAACTCGCGTGCCGCTTTGACTTCATCTAGTCTGCCAAAGGGTGTGTTGTGCGGGGCGGTTTGCAGCAGCTCGGGATTGGTGTGCGCTTCCTCTGCGATCTTGATCATCGTATCAGCGAAGACATCCAGCGTTTCCTTGCTTTCGGTCTCGGTGGGTTCGATCATCAAAGCTTCGGGGACGATCAGCGGGAAGTAGTTTGTCGGGGGGTGGATGCCGAAATCCATCAGGCGTTTAGAAATATCTAAAGCGTGGATGTCCAGCGCATCATCCCAATGTCCCTCAAGGACAAATTCATGCATACAAATACGATCATGAGGAATTGTGAAAGTATCTCGCAGTCGCGCTTGAATGTAATTGGCGTTGAGTACTGCGTGCTCTGAGGCAGCTTTGAGACCCTCGCCGCCCAGCATCATCATGTAGGTGTAAGCGCGCACCAAGACACCAAAGTGACCGTGGAAGGCTTTGACACGCCCGATGCTCTTTTCGGGGTTGATCAGACCGAACAAAGGCGGTTCCTCAGCGTTACCCTCGTCGAGGACGGCTGCGATTGGGCCGGGCAGGAAAGGAGCCAGTTCTTCCGTCACACCTACGGGGCCTGAGCCAGGACCACCACCACCGTGAGGCGTGGAGAAGGTCTTATGCAGGTTGAAGTGCAGCACATCCACACCTATATCGGCTGGGCGTGAGATGCCCATGATGGCGTTGAAGTTGGCACCGTCACCGTAGATCAGGCCGCCGGCTTCGTGAACGCAATCGCAAACTTCTTTGAAGTTTTCATCGAATAAACCCAAGGTGTTGGGGTTGGTGATCATGATCCCAGCCAGGGTGTCATCGCATTCTGCGCACAAGGCGTCCATGTCGATATTGCCGCGGGAGTCTGATGGTATTTCGACAATCTTCAACCCGCTCATCGCTGATGAGGCTGGGTTGGTACCATGGGCTGAATCGGGGATGAGCATTTTGACGCGCTTTTCGTCGCCGCGCGCTTTGTGATAAGCGCGCATGATCAACACGCCAGTTAGCTCGCCGTGCGCGCCTGCAGCGGGTTGTAAACTGAGCCCGGTAAATCCGCTGATCTCTTTGAGCCATTCTTGGAGTTCGTACATCAACCCAATGGCGCCCTGGACAGTCTCTGTGGGCTGTAGGGGGTGCAGCTTGGCGAATCCGGCTAATCGAGCGGTCTCTTCGTTGATCTTGGGGTTATATTTCATGGTACAGGAGCCCAGGGGGTAGAACCCTGTGTCCACACCGTGGTTCAACTGCGAGAGACGCGTGAAGTGCCGTACCACATCGACCTCAGCAATCTCTGGGAGAGGTAAATCCTCTCGAACAAATCCCTTGGGAAGATTGGTCTGAGGAACATCTGATTTAGGGAAGTAATGTCCCTGTCGTCCTGGGGATGAAATATCAAATACGGTCGGCTCTACCTTGAGCGAAGTCGAAAGGTCAGGCATTGGATACCTCCTTGAGGGCATTCACAAAGTGATCGATTTCTTCTTTGGAGATCATCTCCGTTACAGCGATGAGCAAGTGATCGTCAAGCCCTTTGTAAGACTTCCCGAGGTCGTAGCCGCCGAGAACGTCATAATGGAGTAATGCTTCGTTAAGTTCGGCCGCTGATTTTGGGCAGCGGATGGTGAATTCATTGAAGAAAGTCTCAGAGTTTGCCAGTTCAAAACCATCAATTGATGCAATCTGTTGGGCGGCATAATGCGCTTTGTGATAATTAAGTTCAGCTAATTGCCGCAGGCCATTCTTGCCTAACAGACTCAGATAGACGGCTGCGGCCAAGGCCAGCAAGCCCTGGTTGGTGCAAATATTAGATGTAGCACGCTCGCGACGGATATGCTGTTCGCGGGTGCTCAGGGTGAGCACAAAACCGCGCTGCCCGCGTGTATCCTGGGTTTCACCGACAATTCGGCCAGCCATCTTGCGAACGTATTTATCCTTGGTTGCGAAAATGCCCAGATAGGGACCACCAAAAGCCATGGGGATGCCCAATGATTGGCCTTCGCCTGTGACGATGTCAGCGCCAAATTCGCCGGGTGGTGTGAGCAATCCCAGGGCAAGGGGGTTGACGTGTATGGCAACCAGCGCTTTGGCCTCATGGGCGGCTTCGACTAATTTTGTATAGTCGAATACGCGGCCAAAGAAGTCGGGATAAGCAACAGAAACCAGGGCCGTATTCTCATCGATCAGGGGAATCAGCGCCTCAGGGCCGGCATCGAAAGGGGTATCTTCACCTTCAAGCTGGATGTCTGAATCGACCACGTAAGTGTGTACTGTTTCCCGGTAGTGTGGGTGCAGCCCCGGAGAGAGAATGACCTTCGAGCGTTTGCCGCGGAAGTTGTGATAGGCCATGTTGACGGCCTCTGCAACGGCAGTAGCTCCATCGTAGTGCGAGGCGTTGGATGCATCCATGCCAGTCAGTGCGACAATCATGCTTTGGTATTCGAAGATGGCTTGCAGTGTGCCTTGCGAGATTTCCGGTTGGTAAGGGGTGTAGGCTGTGTAGAACTCGCCTCTGCGCAATATAGAGTCAACCACCGCGGGGGTGTAATGGTTATATACACCAGCACCCAAAAAGGAGATCAACTCTCCTGTGGTTTCATTGGCGTCCGCAATGTGTTGGATCTCTTCAAGCACTTCAATTTCTGTCATTCCTGGTGGCAAGTTTATCTCTGGAAATAGGTTCACATCGGGAAGATCGCAAAACAAATCCTCAAGTGAATCCACGCCAATAGTTCGCAGCATGGCCTCCCGATCCGCGTCGGTATGGGGTAAGAACATATTAACTCCTTGTTAGTGGTGAGTGGGTAGTGGTTGGTGGTTAGACTGACCACTGTCCACTAATCACTGACCACTGATTAGTGATCTCGTTCCAGATTTTCGATCCCGGCGGCATCGAGCAGATCGCTTAGTTCAGAGGCATCGCTGACCTTGATTTTGATCATCCAGGCCTCGCCATAGGGGTCGCTGTTGACCTGTTCGGGCGCATCGGGAAGATCTTCATTGATGGCAACGACCTCGCCAGAAACTGGCATATAAACATCTGCGGCGGCCTTGACGGATTCGACGGTTGCAAAGGTATCACCTTTGTCAAAGGTTTCGCCAACATCGACGAGGAATTCCACGAAGACGATATCCGAAAGCTGGTCTTGGGCATAGTCGGTGATGCCAACGGTGCCTTCGTCACCTTCGACGCGAACCCATTCGTCGTTTTCGGTGTACTTGAGTTCTTTAGGGAAGTTCATTTTTTGCTCCTTTTCTAAATCCAATGGGGTTGGATGAATTTGTGTTATGTATGGCTGACAATTTCGGGTGAAGTAGCTCACTTATCAAAATCTCAGATCCTTCGCTGCGCTCAGGATGACACGAATACCTCTGCATTGGAGCGTTTTTGAAAGCGAGCGGAGACCGCTTTCAAAAACGAAAGCGCACGCGTAAGATGGCTGCGTGCGCTCTGTCATAGACCTGAGAGATTCACTCCTCGACTATGCTCGGAGTTTGCCCCGTCGGTGTCGTAATTCATGATTTACAACTTTCCAGAGGGATTACGAATGTTGGGTCCTTTTACCTGAGAGTTTCACTCCTCGTCTTTGCTCGGAGTTTGCCCCTTCGGTGCCCGCGGAATATAAATTGCGGATCTCTCCCCAGCGTTCGGGTATTCAATTTTGATGCGTTCAATTTTATGGTGCTGTGCCTGAAAAGTCAAGCCACCAACGCAATCTACATGAATCAATTAGCGAATTTACGATATACTTCCTATCGGCTCAACCCAATCTGATCTCAGTTGGAGGTAGTTTTGACAACTTCTTCGGAACCCATCATCCAGGTCAATCAAAATATATTAGAAATGGAATATGCTGTCAGAGGTCCCATTCCGCAAAGAGCTGCGGAACTTCAGCGCGAGGGAAAACCGATCATTTTTTGCAATATCGGCAACCCTCAGGCGTTGGGACAACCCTCAATGACCTATTACCGCCAGGTGCTCAGTTTGGTTGAAGATCCTTCCAAAATTCAGCGCGAACGACAGTTAAAGCAGTTGTTCGAAGAAAGCCCCGTGAGCGAACTTAAGGATGATGATTTCATATCTGATGATGTACTTGACCTGAGTGAACAAATTACTCGCATGACGAAGAATGGAACGGGAGCCTATACCGAAAGTAAGGGCTTTGACTTCATTCGAGAAGCAATTGCGGAGTTTATCGATAAGCGAGATGATGTCGAAGGGTCGGGAGGGGTAAAGTCGGACCCTGAAAAAATCTTCCTGACTACTGGGGCAAGCGGCGGGGTCAAGTATGTAATTGATTTGTTGATTGCCGATCCGAATGACGGCATCATGATACCCATTCCACAGTACCCACTATATTCGGCATCGATCAAGAAGGCTGGGGGTGTACAGGTCGATTATTATCCCGACGAGGATAGCGATTGGACCTTCAGCCGAGATGTGCTTGATGAGTCGTTAGATAAAGCCAGGCAGCAGGGTGTGATGGTAAAAGGCATTGTGGTGATTAATCCCGGTAACCCAACGGGCGCAGTGCTAAATCGGAATAGCATTGACGAAGTGATCCAATTTGCCAAAGAGAACGGACTGGTGATCATTGCTGACGAAGTTTATCAGGAGAATATCTACAACGGCGAATTTATATCTTTTGCTAAGGCACTTGGAGATTTGAAAGTTCCCCTGTTTAGCTTGCACAGTATTTCCAAAGGATTTTATGGCGAGTGTGGACACCGGGGTGGGTACCTTGAAGTCAGGAATCCGCCCAAGGTGCAGGGCAGCGATTTAGATTTCTTAGACTTACTCTTGAAGCAGGCTTCGGTGAGTTTGTGCTCGAACACTGCTGGACAACTGTTGACTTATTTGATGGTCAGCCCTCCCGAGGAGGACAGTCACTCTTATGTCCAATTTGTTCAGGAGAAAAAGAATATATTGCGCGATTTGCGAAAAAAGGCAGCCATAGTCCGAGAAGCGTTTGCCCAAATGGAGGGCGTGGAGTGTTTTGGCGAAACGGGTGCAATGTATTTATTCCCCCGATTGAACAAACTCCCAGAGGGGAAAACCGATTTTGATTACTGCCTTGCGCTGCTGGAAGAGACGGGATTATGTACGGTGAACGGTTCCGGATTTGGGCAGAAAGCTGGGACAAACCACCTAAGGATTGCGTTTTTGCCCCCTACGCCTTTACTGGAGGATGTGCTGCCGCGCTGGATTGAATTTCATAATCGCTATGTAAATTCTTATCGAACTGAGTAAAGATATAAAAAAGTGGTGTGCACCGGGTTGGGCGCACACCACTTTTTTTGTTGATTGGATCGGTTGATTATTCGACCCAGCCTTGACCTTTGATCAAGTTGGTAATAGCAGGGATCTCGGTGTATTTACCGCTATAAGAATCGAATGCAGGCCAAAGCGTAACCAGCCAGAAAATCGGCGCGCAGATGGCTCCGATGCCCAGGGTCACTACACTCAATACGAGAATGACAACCCAAATGGCAACGTTGAAAACGATCGATTGTACGGCGTGAAATTTGATGAATGGGCGATCCTTCTTATCGTCCATCAGAAGGGCGATGATCGAAATCAAGGGGATGGGGTAGCCGAGAGCGGACCAAAGTTTATCGTCGCTGGTGATCTCGGGGTTGATTGGTTGTTCGGTCATAAGGTATTCCTCCACAGGCAAGCAGTTAATTTTCTTTCAGAATTGTACAATAATCTGTTTATCTTGTCTAACACACATCTACAATAACCCTAATTGAGTATTCGGGTTACGCGCGAATGAGTGGTGAATCAGATGTCGTGATAAAGAAACTCCCGTAGGCGGGGTTTCTACGCCAAGCGTGCGCTGTGCGAACCTGAGGATGCGTGATATAAAAAACATGACTACTTTATCTTCAAACTATATTGGTCAACAGAAACCTGAAAACTATGTCATACTGAGGAGCACCGCGACGAAGTATCTCACACATAGCCAACGCAGGCTATTCAGAAGAAAAGCAAGCTGCTTCGCTTCACTCAGCATGACAAATTTTGCTCAGAGTGACACTATTTTTTGATACTTTCCGATAAATACTTAGTTCCATACCAGGATAAATACAATGGTAAAAGCAATACTCACAGCAAGTTGACGAAAGCCGATTGAAGTTGGTTTGAATCCCACCGCGGGGTTGGAAATCCCCCAAAGGGTTTCAAGCCATTGGATCAGAAAGGGCAGAAAAAGCCACGGAGACAGTATGCCCAAGAGAGACAGAAGCACCACAAAGGTCAGGTTGAAACTGGTGTAAAGCAAGGCGCGTTTGCCAGCTCTAAAACGAGTCTGAAGATCAGGAATTTCATCCCAAACACGCTGCTCCAATCGTAAGAATGCGTGTACGATGGAGGCGGCCGATTGCAGCCAAGTCAAGCCCCATAATAACCAACCCGTGAAATCAGGAGATCCTAAGCCAATCCAATAGCCGGCCGGTGCTGATAGGGCTAAGACACCGCTGGCGATGATCTCGACCCCCATTTGCCGGCGCTCGCGGCGCTGGCTGACTAGAAACAAATGCCAGGCGAAAACAGGAATTCCGGGGAGAGCAAGATAGAGCAGAAAACCAAAGCCGCGTAAGATCAGCCCCAAGAGCACGAGCAAGCCCAGGCTGCCATATACGATGATCCAAAAACGGGCTGCTGGGAGATCGTGCTTGGGGCGTCGGCCACTGTAGGCTTTGACTGCCATGGCGATGGGTTGGCGGATGAGAAAAGCACACAAGGCGGCTACGAAAAGATAGATTGCCGGGGTCGACCAGCTTGTTCCGGCGAATAATCCAATCAGCAGGGGGCTTAATAGAAATACCCAAGAGCCGTGCTCGTTGGTAATGGCAATGGAGCGGCGGAAGTATTTTTTCATGACGTTGAATTATAACGGAAATCTTCGGTATACTATTGGAGTGGTTTTTGAGGGATCACTTTTAAGGAAGAGAACATGAATGCGAACATGGTTCAATCTAACACAATGGAATCGAAAATTTGTTTAATAACCGGGGCGACTTCAGGAATAGGCAAACAAACAGCACTCGAATTAGCTGTGATGGGTGCTGCCGTCATAGTAGTAGGGCGCAGCCCTGAAAAATGCACCCGTACTGCTGAAGAGATAATGCAACAAGCGCCTTCTGCAAATGTCGATTTCTTAGTTGCAGATCTTTCTTCCTTGGAGCAAATCAGAAAACTGGCCGAGGAATTTCATCGCCGTTTCTCTCGCTTGGATGTGTTGGTCAACAATGCGGGCGCGCTATTCCTGCGGCGGCAGCTCAGCGTCGATGGATTCGAGATGACATTCGCAACGAATCATCTTAACTACTTTTTGTTGACAAACCTTCTTTTGGACACCCTGAAGGCCAGTGCGCCTGCGCGCATTGTCAATGTGGCATCTAAATCGCATTTGCAATCCCCACTGGATTTTGATGATCTGCAGAATGAAGTCGATTATGGCCTCCGTAAGGTTTATGGCCGCTCCAAATTTGCCAATGTAATTTTCACGTATGAATTGGCGCACAGATTGGCTGATGCGGGAGTCACTGTCAATGTGTTACATCCTGGGTTGGTTGTCACCAACATGGGCAAGAACAACGGTCTGGTTGCGAAGATTTTTCAGCCGCTCTACTTGAAATGGCGCGGGATTCCCGTTGAAGAAGGCGCCCGCACGGTAGTTTATCTGGTTAGTTCTCCCGAAGTTGAGGGTGTCACCGGGAAATATTTCTACAAAGAGAAAGCGATTGATTCCGATCCCGCAACTTACGTAAAAGAAGATTGGAAACGTCTCTGGGAAATTAGTGAACGGATGACTGGTTTGGCAGATGCGTGAGACATCTTTTAGAAAAATTCACATCACATAAGTAATTTTGAATTGAAAGGAATATGAAATGACAAACTTGGTTACTTTTTATCAGCGCGCAGATGATCGCATCACGAATTTTATGCGCCTCTATGGCATTACCTTCATGCGAGTGAGTTTAGGAATCGTTTTCCTGTGGTTTGGAATTCTCAAATTCTTCCCAGGGTTGAGCCCTGCACACGAACTGGCAACTCGCACGATTGAATTACTAACTTTTGGGCTTGTTCCCCCCAATGTATCAATTATTATTCTTGCTGCCTGGGAAACATTAATCGGAGTGGGTTTGATCTCTGGTCTTTTTATGCGCGTGACCCTGTTTTTATTGTTCAGCCAAATGTTGGGAACCATGACGCCGTTGTTTTTGTTCCCGCTCGAGACATTCACCCGTATTCCCATCGTGCCCACATTAGAGGGGCAATACATCATCAAGAACCTGGTTTTAGTTAGTGCAGGGTTGGTTCTGGGGGCAACAGTTCGCGGGGGTAGGATTATTGAAACTGAACAATCCAACTCATAATAGCTAAAATATGGTCATCCGCTGGCACATCATCGCCCTTTACGTATTGTTGATTACTTTGATCGCTGGTTGCGCGCAAATCACCGATTCCCCAAAAAAGTCTCTTACCACCGAGCCTTTGGTATTGATATCGACATTCACACCGACCTCTACTGATCCTAATATTCCAACCGAAACAGCGCAACCGCCAACTGAGACGCCTACTCCACGGCCAACAGCGACCCCAACATTTACGCCAACTCTTGAGTCTATCGGTTCGTTCGTTCCTTTTGACAATTTAAGTGACCATTCAATTGGAGTGATCTTTGAGATGTCTGTATCACCCAATGGTGATTTGTGGCTGATTACCGATCAGGGTTTGAAAAGTTTTTCCGGAACTACCTGGACTCTTCATCCCGCTCAAGGGGAAGTAATTCTTGGTTTTGATGAATTTGGACGCACCTGGGTTACTGACAAAGAGAGCCAATCAATTTCGGCCTGGGATGGTGAAGATTGGCAAATCTATGGCCTGGAAACGGGCTGGAATCCGGCTGGACCAGTCTGGCGCGCGGGACCCAATGCTACGGTGAGCGAAGAAATCATCACCGATGAGCGTGGCTGGGTTTGGCTGTCGACAAGCCGAGATGTTCGCAGGTTCGATGGCGAGAGCTGGCGCATTTACGACGCTGATCAAGCAGGATATTACCCCACGGACGAAATGATCGAGAGCGAGTTTTCGTATTCCCTTAACAATATGGCCATCGACAATGTTGGGGACGTATGGATAACTGATTGCGCCTGGATGGGACCTGGCCCTCAAGGTCAGGGCGCGCGCTGGTTCACCGGCCGTTACTGGTGGGGGCGAACTTCACAGGTTGTTGGTTCGGGATGTGTGGAAGATGTCGAGGTTGATGATACGGGTACGATCTGGGTTGGCGTAGATGAAGATCTGTGGCGCTACACTTGGCGTTGGGGTTGGAAGAACTTTGGTTCGCCGGAGTTTAATTCCGATTGGGGCGCACGCTGGGGATATATCGCCGAGATCGAATTAGGGGCGGATGGTTCCGTTTGGGCTACATTTGCCCCCTGTGGCGGAGCCAGTTGTGATACCGGACTGTACATTCTTTACCGATTGATCGATGGCGAGTGGAATTTGATCAGCGAAGACGGCCCTGGTGATTTGGCCTTATCCTCGACGGGAGATGGGTGGCTGTGTGACGGATATCGTTTGTACGAAATTTCGGGTGAGTCCGTTCATTTTATCGCGGATCTAAGCCCCTTCTACTGCGCCGTCGAAATGGACTCGCGCGGCAGGACATGGTTTACGCTGCCAGGCCAGACATCGCTTTGGTATTCCAACCAATTTATAGAGGGTGAGTGAGAGGGAAAATACATGCCAACAATAAAAATTAATAATATTAACATGCATTATGAGATCACCGGCGAAGGTCAGCCTCTATTGCTGCTCCACGGCCTTGGATCTAGTTCGCGAGATTGGGAGAAACAAATTCCAGCGTTTGCAGAATATTTTCAGGTGATCACTTTCGATGCACGCGGCCATGGCAGCACAGACAAACCTAGAGGCCCTTATAGCATATCCATGTTTACTGAGGATACGGCTGCCTTCATGAAGGCAATCGATATTGGGCAAGCACATGTTGTCGGCATATCCATGGGTGGCATGATCGCGTTTCAGGTGGCTGTAGATCATCCAGAGTTAATCAGGAGTATGACTATCGCAAATGCCACTCCCGAGTTGTTGGTGCAAACCTTCAAGGATCGCATGGTTGTGCTGCAGCGCGAATTCATTGTGCGCCTGATCGGAATGCGTAAGATGGGCGAAGTGTTGGGCGCGAGGCTTTTTCCTAAAGCAGAGCATGATGATATTCGCAATGTATTTGTCGAACGTTGGGCTGAGAATGACAGCCGAGCATATCTGGCCTCGATGCGGTCCCTGGTGAACTGGAGTGTGATGGAACATATTGAGTCGATAGAAATTCCCACCTTGGTGATCGCCGCAGACCAGGATTACACTTGGATTGGTGAAAAAGAAACCTTTGTTGCCATGATGCAGAATGCTGAGTTGGTAGTGATCGTAGATTCGCGGCATGCAACCCCCGCCGAAAAACCTGAAGAGTTCAATCGGGTTGTGATGGATTTCTTGGCGAAACAAAGATAGCTCCCTGGTGATAGTGTGGACGAAAACTGCGAAGGATTACTAATGCCCGAAAAAGTCATCATTACTGCCGCCATTACAGGTTCAGCACCGACAAAAGAGATGAGCCCAGCTGTGCCGTATTCGCCGGCAGAAATTGCTAATTCGGCTATCGAATGTTGGCAGGCGGGAGCAGCCATTGCTCATATCCATGTCAGGGAACCTGAAACGGGGTTAGCAAGTTCTGAGATCGAATTGTTTCGAGAAGTTGTGGAACGCATTCGAGATCATTGCGACATATTGATCAACCTGACAACAACGGGTTTTCATCTTGAGGGGAATCCTGATGACCTCTTCGATATTCGTCTTGCACCGGTTTTGTTGAAACCTGAGATATGCTCCTTAGATATCGGTACGCTTAATTTTCGCGGTGGAGTTTTCGTCAATCCGCCAGAATGGGGCCTAATAGCTGCCAAACGCATGCGAGAACATAAGGTCAAACCTGAGATTGAAGTATTTGACACAGGGCATATCTCTCAGGCGATTGACATGCTTAAGGGAGAATTGTTTGATGATCCTCCCTATTTTCAACTCTGTATGGGCGTCAAATGGGGAATTGAAGCCACAGTTGAAAATCTACTATTGATGAAAAGCAAATTTCCAAAGAATGCCAAGTGGTCTGTGCTGGGTGTAGGGAAATCGCAATTGACCATGATCACCACGGGGATATTGTTAGGCGGCAATATCCGTGTAGGACTAGAAGATAATCTGTATTTCCGGAAAGGGGTTTTGGCTAAGAGCAACGCCCAATTTGTTGAGAATGCGGCCAAGCTGGTTCATCAACTTCAAAGAGAAATTGCCTCGCCTAGTGAAGCTAAAGATATATTGGGGCTTACGCCTTAATTAGACGCAGATGAACACTGAAATACACTGATAGATCTGGGCAGTAAGAAAATTCTAAATTTCTGTAAATCTTATAGAAAATTCGCTACCGTACATTTGAGCAAACATATTAAAAATTTGAACGCGGATAACGCAGATTGGGCAGATTCGCGCGGATTCAAACAAAATATTTGGATAAATCAATCTAAAAAACTAGCCACCTGACAGTTTGAGAAAAAAACATTCTGGGACACGGATTTACACTGATTTTCACGGATTTTTTGTAAAGATTCATAAAAACATCCGTGTTTTTCCGTGAAATCCGTGTACAAAATAGAAACTGTCGGGTAGCTGGTCTGAAAAATATGATTACCACAGAAATTATCCGCGAAAATCCGCCAAATCCGTGTAATCCGCGTCTTATTTCTTGGATGTACGGTAGAAAAATAGAAAATATACAACCAATCCGTAATTTAGTCGTAGATTATGATTAGATTTGCTACAATTTATGGAGGACGCTTATGAAGAAAAATATTTTGGTTGCCATCTTATCCTTGACATTGATTCTCTCGGCATGTGCTGCGCGCATAGTGCGCGGCTCAGGGGATGTTGTCAGTGAGATGAGGGATGTAAGTGGCTTCGATGAAGTCGATGTTTGCTGTGGTATGGAATTGATCTTATCTCAGGGAGATGAAATCTCGTTGGAGATCGAGGCGGAAGATAATATCTTGGCCGAAATTGAATCGCGGGTTGTGGGTGACTCCTTGAGGATTGAATACCGAGATCAATACCCTGAAACTGGGTATCGACCTACGCGCCCCATACGCATATATCTGACCATAGCAGAGATTCGCGCTGTCGAGATTTCTGGTGGTGGCGAACTGGATGCTTTTACGATCGAGACCGATAGCCTAGATCTACGCCTGAGCGGCGGCAGTGAAGCTGAAATCGATAGCTTGATTGCCGAAGAATTTAATCTCCACATAAGCGGAGGCGGAGATGCGTCGGTTTCTGGTCAAGTTGTTGAGCAAAATATCCATCTCAGTGGTGGCAGCAGCTACGAAGCTGGGAACCTGGAAAGCAGTGAGGCTGGGCTTGATGTCAGCGGGGGAGGGGATGCGGAAGTTTGGGTCACCGATAAACTTGTTGTCAACGCCAGTGGTGGAAGCAGCATCTCTTATTATGGAGAACTGCAACTGACCAGCAATACGTCTGGGGGGAGTACGGTTAAATCACTGGGCAGCAAATAGTCAATTGAAAGAACGGATGAACCCAGGTACGCATTTTTACATGGGTTCATCCGTTTGAACATAAATACTGCGCATAGCCACATGACATAGTGAAGTTACACAGCTTGGGGGAACGAACACACAAAAACAAAAAGAGTTTTCCAAATGGTTCTATACGAATTGCCGTGAGACACCTCACATTTGGGGCCCTTACCACGGCGGATCCTAGAGAGCCATCCAATTCCAATAGATTTCCTCAGTTAAATCAATTACAATTGATTTAAACTAAGTTTGTGATCAACTATTCAAAAGGGCAGGTGTTTTTTCTCCATGAAAACAGAACACCGTTATTACCTCTCGATTAGTATTGGGCTATTGGTGCTCGGGTTATTGATTTTTGGGACCATAGAAACGCGGCCAGCATTTGGAAATCCCATTGTCTTTATTGTTTTCCTATTTCTCATCGTATTTACAACCATGTTTGGAGTTCCTTTTGGGGGTGGTACAGTTTCATTTCTGCCCATGTCCATATTGGCAACATTCTTGGTGCTCGGACTCATCCCCGCAGGGTGGGGAGCATTTTTGGGGGCACTTCTTCATCAGGGTGTGCGACAGCTTTTTGGAGATCATTTTGGCATCCCGAAGGTACCATCTAAACTTGGCGCTGTAGCCGTTGCTTTTGCGAATGCTGGCATGCAAAGCATCAGCATATTGGCTGGTGGCTGGGTTTATGGTTTAACAAATAGAATGCTGCCCTTCAGCGAACTCTCGCTCCAAAGCCTAGCCGCCCTTCTATTGCTGGTCTTGGGTTATATGGTCGCAAATCTGTTTTTGGCAGGGGGGTTTATGTATGCCCGAGGAAAAGCTGCCCTTCAGATGTATATCCGATCGTTGCCCAATTTGGTTTTGTACGAAATTGCTCCCTTGGTTTTTCTTCCCCTATTGCCGTTGGTATATACTCGCTTAGGATTTGGAATATTCATACTGCTCAACTTGGCGATTGTTGCTGCTTCATTGATCGCCCGCAACTTAGCGCTGACGTCCCGCGGGCTTGAGAGGCGTGTTCAAGAGTTGGATAGCCTCCAGGCTGTGGGCCAAGCCCTGAGTTCCAGCTTGTATCTCGATGAAATATTGTCTGCTGTATACGAGCAAGTGGCAACCTTAATGCCAGTGCATAATTTCTATGTTGCGCTATATTTTCAAGAAGAAGACGAAGTATCATTTCCCTTAGTAGTAGAAGGCGATCAGAAAGTTAAGTGGAAATCGCGGCAGGCAGGTAGCGGATTAACCGAATATTTGCTTCGCAGGAAAGAACCTCTGTTGATTTCTTCCAACGTAGAAGCAACTCTGAAAGAAATTGATATTGAACATATTGGCACGCCGGCCGCCTCCTGGTTAGGTGTGCCCATGGTGAGCGGAAACAATCCTTTGGGGGTGATTGCGGTTCAATCGTATACAGCTACAGAGCTGTACGACGAGCATCATAAAGATATATTGGGGACAATCGCTGCCCAGGCGGCCGTTGCGATTCAAAATGCCCGTTTATATGAGCAGACCGATGAAGCCTTGTCTCGGCGAGTTCAAGAACTAAACTCAATTTTGAGAACTTCTGCTGAAGGCATGTTGATGCTCAATCTGGATTTTAGAATCCTGGCTGCCAATCGAGCCTTGGCGAACTTCTTAGAAACCCCCATGGCAGATCTGTCTGGTGGTGATTGGGGATCCATTCAACTGGCAGAATCTGTAATATTGTTAAAGCGCTTAGGGTACACCTTAGAAACATTGGGAGCTGAGTGTCAGGTGCTCATGACTGGTGGCAGGCGCGAGAAGAAACGAGTTATTAAAATTGTCGGACCACCCGAACGCCATCTGGAGCGCACGCTATCTCCCGTGATGGATAGCCAAGATGAGATTGCAGGATGGTTATTGGTACTTCGTGATATCAGCGAAGAAATCAAATTGGCCAGATTGCGGGAGGATATGGCCCATATGTTAGTTCATGATCTTCGTTCTCCGTTGACCGTTCTAAGGGGAAGTTTTGGCATCCTTCGAAAAGATTTGGAAGATGGTTTAGTTCGGGAACAAACATTGTCCCTCGTCGAAATGGCAGAACGCAGCACTGAACGAATGATGAGCATGGTCGACGGTTTATTGGATATCGCCAAATTAGAAGATGGCCAAATGCCGTTGTATACGGAAGCTGTTCCCATCGGTGAATTATTTAGTGATGTGATGTACCGCGTCTCGCAACTAGCTAAAGAGGCCAATATTAAAATTAATGTCTCTCCGCCCGATGATTTACCAGACCTTCGCGCAGATCCAAAGCACATACGCAGAGTTTTAGGCAACATTTTAGATAATGCTATCAAGTTTACACCTGATGATGGTGAAGTGAAACTTTGGGCAGAGCTTGACGAGGCAGCATACCCGGCGACCATGCTGCTCTGTGTGAGCGACACCGGCCCAGGAATATCAGCGCAAGCGCAAAAGAAAATATTCAAGAAATTTCAAACTGACTCAAAGACTCACGGCAGGCGTAAGGGCACAGGTCTGGGATTAGCCTATTGCAAATTGGTTGTCGAAGCGCATGGTGGAGAGATTTGGGTTGAAAGCAAGCAGGGGAAAGGATCAACCTTTATCGCACGATTACCCGTAGATCACTTATGAAAGTTCGAATATGGAGATAAATATGTTTAGTTATTCGTCTGATAAATTGAAGTTAGACAAAAAGAAGTTACGCAAGATTGTTTCCCAATACGCGATCCCGGACATTTGGCGCAGCCTGTGGCAGATCGCAAATACACTGATTCCCTATATCGCACTCTTTTATTTAACGCTTCGCAGCGTTGAGTATTCTTATTGGCTAACTTTGGCACTCTCGATCCCCACGGCTGGTTTTATGGTGCGTACGTTCATCATTTTTCACGATTGTGGCCACGGATCGTTTTTTAAATCTCGCAGAGCAAATACTGTATTAGGAAATATTACCGGTGTACTGACCTTCACACCCTACCAACGCTGGAAGTATGATCATGCTATTCACCATGCTACAGCGGGAGACTTAGACAGACGCGGTATTGGCGATGTAGGCACATGGACAGTCGAAGAGTACATCGCTGCACCATGGTGGAAGAAGATTGGCTACCGAATTATGCGAAACCCAATAATATTGTTTACGATTGGGGCAATGATAGTTTTCGTATTTACTCAGCGGGTTCCATTGCCCTCACAGGGCAGGCGCGAACGCTCCAGTGTGTGGTGGACAAATTTGGCGATAGCAGCGATGATTGCGGTGTTGATCTGGTTATTTGGGTGGAAGACATATTTGCTGGTACATATCCCTGTTTTGTTATTGGGCTCATCTGCAGGAGTATGGTTGTTCTACGTTCAACATAATTTTGAGGGAACCTATTGGGAGCGACATGACAAATGGGATTTTTTCATGGCATCGATGAAGGGAAGCTCATATTACAGACTCCCAGGGGTTTTGCAATGGTTTAGCGGAAATATCGGCTATCATCACATCCACCATTTGAGTGCCCGTATTCCCAACTACAATTTGCCAAAATGCTACAAAGAAAATCCGATCTTCCACATCAAGCCAATTACGCTGGCGAGCAGCTTGAAGTCATTGCGGCTGCGGCTATGGGATGAAAAGAGTCGTCAATTAGTAGGATGGAAGATTCTTAAGCGGTATCGCAAGGTCTCTGCTACTTCATAAATATAACTTGTTCCTACAATGATGCCATCCTCTTGTATATGAAGAGGATGGTTTGCTGTTCCATGTATTAGGTCGTGTTGAAAATTGGCGACCTATTCAGAAAGCCCATAGATTTAGCCTGTTATTGCGAGCGCGCCTAAGGCGGGCTTGATACCAGACGTGGCAATCTCGCCCATCAACGGGGATTGCTCACCTGCACTTGGCACCACAAGTGTAAGTGTCGCTCCTCGCCAGCGGCGGGGCTCGCAATAACAAAAATGTCCCAACTTTTGTCTCATCTTGATAATCTAGTACTATAGCAGTATTTATATTACCGACTAATGCGGTATGATCATATTGAGTTGAGGTAGAATCTCTTTGAGGGTTTGGCAAATGCTTTTGCGACGTTTATTGCTGTAGCAGTCAATCGACAATATAGTTATGTCATTAAATTCTCTATTGCTTATTATTGAGTTGCTCGTGCTAGGGGGATTGGTTTTGGGATTGCATTACTTTCGATCCCGCTATGGCCTGACGTTATTGCTTGTATTTCTAGGTGGATTGGCGGCGGCAGTGCAATTTTCTGCGCCAATGGGGATATTTGTAAATATTTTTCCTGAGGTAAATTTAACGCTAGTCGCAAATGTCTTGATCCCAGTGATATTGCTCGGAATTTTGCTGATCTATATCACGGAGGGCACTGCACCTGCCCGCTTTGCAATATGGGGTATTGTTGCAGTAGTTTTTCTCTCATTATTTGTTTCCTGCAGTTTGTCGTATCATTTTCGTTTGTCTGGCGGCGGCAGTTTTTTTGGTATTACCAGCGATTCGCCATTGCTTCAATATTCTCTTCGAAAGGTGTTTGCGTCTGCAATTGCTTTCGTAGTAGATGTGTATATGCTTGCGATCATATATCAGTACATCATCAATCGATGCGGATTCGGTACCCGTCAGCATTGGTGGAAAGCCCCTCCTGGAAGCAGCATTCCGATCTGGTTGGCAGTGGGATGCGCTCTGATAGGATCGCTTTGGGTGGATGCTCTTATCTTCTCATCAATAACATACGCGGGTACGCCATATTTTTTAGATTTCCTTCTTGGTCATATTCTTGGAAAGACAATTTCTGGGATTGTGCTCTGGCCAATCTCTGCATATTATTTAACGAGCAATTCAAAAAAGCAACCAACTTTTCGAAGGATTTCTCAACGTAGTTCCTTCGATGTATTGTTTGGTTCATATGGCCAGCTTGAGACTGCGCTGTTTCGATCTGAGGAGAGCCTGCTTCGGAGGGTGGATGAATTGGCAGCAATTCATGCAATTTTTCTTGAAATAACATCAACCAGTGATCTGCAAACCTTATTTGAGAAAATTGTTGAAACGGCCGCTCATCTTTTATCTGCGCCTTCAGGCGGGTTATATCTGACTGATTCTAAAAAAGACGAAGTTCGCTGTGTCGTGAGTTACCGTACCACTGCAGATTACACTGGAGTGGTGCTCAAATATGGCGAGGGATCTTCGGGGGTTGTTGCTCAATCCGGCGAGCCATTGATCATTAATGATTATCGTACTTGGTCTGATCGGGCGGAAATATATGACCAAGAAAAGCCTTTCAGTGCCGTAATTTGTGTACCATTATCCTGGCGCGGCCAAGTGACTGGTGTTCTACACGTGAATGATAATGTTGAAGAACGCCAGTTTACAAGTGACGATCTGAAACTTTTGTCGCAGTTCGCCAATCAGGCAGCAGTTGCATTAGAAAATGCCAGATTGTTGCTGGAAACTAATCAAAGTTTGGAGCGCGAGAAGCGTTTGGTTGAAATTGCCCACATGCTCAGCAAAACAATAGATTTGCCAACAATATTAAGAGATATTGTTCGGTTGACTGCGGAACTGATTGGAGCGGATGCCGGTGCTATTGCCCTATTGGATTCCGATGAAAGCACTATTCGATTTCCATACCTTCATAATTTGCCCGATTCACTTAGCGAGAGACCGTTGCCCGAACCATTGGGGGCAACCCGAGATGTTATCGATTTAGGCGAGTCAATCCTGATTGATAATTATCCGGAATTTCCCAAGGCTATCCCAGATTGGATCGAAGCTGGTGTGATTAGTGTTGTTGGAGTACCCATCTGGGACAAAGAAAAACCAATCGGTGCATTGGGTCTGATGGGATTATCCCAAGAAACCCAGTTCACCCAACGAGATTTGGTATTAGCTGAGGCGGTCGGACGGCAGGCGGGTGTGGCCATCCAAAATGCGCACCTGTTTGCCGAATCTGAACGACAAATGATGGAGTTGGGCGCAGTAATCGAAGCTTCCTTGGATACAAGCGGTGTTCTAGAAATTGGTGCATTACTCGAGCGGATTTATCATCAGGTAGAACAGTTATTTGCGCCAGATTCTTTTGCTGTGGTGCGTTTCGTGCCTGAAGAGAATACTCTTGAGATATTATTGGCTATAGAAGAGGGGCAAAAGCTATCTGAATGGATCGGGTTGCAAGTTCCCATTGAAGAAGGTAGTTTATCTGGGTTAGTTATCAAGAATAAGAAGTATTTACTCGTTAAAGACCTGCAAAGAGAAACTTTTCCAATTAGCCTAAAGCATGATGGAAAACCGGCACGCTCATGGTTAGGTGTTCCGCTGATTGCGCATGGTCAAATTTTTGGGGCAATCTCAGTTCAGTCATTTCAACCAGACACATACGATGAAAGCCATTGCGATCTTTTAGAGACTCTTGCTAGTCAAATTGCAATTGCTCTGATGAATGCGGATTATGCTGCCGGATTGAAAGCTAGCCTGTATGACATGTCTTCCTTATATAATCTGGCTAAAAAAACATCCACTTTGGATGCAGATGAAGTATTTACACAAATTGTTGAAAACCTAAAAATTATGTTGAAAGCTAGGGCGGTCTCGATTGCACTTCTCGATCCGAAAACGAATATACTCACTCTGAGTGCTACTGCGGGGATTGATGATCATTGGGTGCAGGAATTCAGCTTGAAAGTCGGCGAAGGCGTCAGTGGAATCGTCGTCGAAACAGGTCAGTCCCGGTATTTGCCTGATACCCATTCAGACCCCGAGTTTAGGTTCTTCAGTGAAGAAGTGCGCTCGCTGTTAGTCGTTCCTCTTAAAACAAAAGATCGTATCATTGGAGCTTTATCGATCGATAGTGATTTACCCAACGCCTTTTCAACGCATGATGAGCATTTGCTGACGATTGCAGCATCTCAAGTTGCTGTAGCAATCGAGAACGCAAC
>JADHTJ010000073.1 GCA_016785015.1 Anaerolineales bacterium | reverse complement strand
TGTTTGTCCGGAACATTGTGTACATCCTGTTTTGAGATGTACTTATCCTATCTCAGTTCTTCATTTTTGAGGAGGGTAGACACTACCCTTTTTTCAGTGGAGTCATATAAAGCCACGGTGATGAAATTCAACGGCACCAATTGGGAGAACGTGGGAAAAGCGGGATTTTCCGCTAGCGATGCAAATTTCACTTCCCTGGCGCTGGACAGCAGCGGCACGCCCTATGTGGCTTATGCGGAAGTTTTTGGTTTATATAAAGCCACGGTGATGAAATTCAACGGCACGACTTGGGAGACGGTGGGCACTGCTGGATTTTCTGCAGGGCAGGCACAATACACCTCCTTGGCGCTGGACACCAGCGGCACACCCTATGTGGCTTATGCGGATGGTGAGAAGTCAGGAAAAGCCACAGTGATGAAATTCAACGGCACCAGTTGGGATCCTGTGGGAACAGCGGGATTTTCCGCTGGGGGAGCAGAATACATCTCCCTGGTGCTGGACAGCAGTGACACACCCTATGTGGTTTATGCGGATATTTTTGCCACGGTGATGAAATTCAACGGCACCAATTGGGAGACGGTGGGCACTGCTGGATTTTCTGCAGGGCAGGCACAATACACCTCCTTGGCGCTGGACACCAGCGGCACACCCTATGTGGCTTATCGGGATGGTGGAAATTCATTTAAAGCCACGGTGATGAAATTCAACGGCACCAATTGGGAGTTGGTGGGTGAGGCGGGGTTTTCCGCTGGGGGTGTAAATTACACCTCCCTGGCACTGGACAGCAGCGGCAAACCCTTTGTGGCTTATAAGGACGGGAATTCAGGTAAAGCCACGGTAAGGGATTACGTGGTGCTCGATTTGATAGCAACAAAAAGCAACAACACTGGAGGTAACGCTTCTACCTGGACAGCCTTCAACTGGTCGGTGACCATCTCAAATACAGGGGATGGAACCGCTGTTTTTGGAGACGGCGAGAATATCATTATGGATGAACTGCCTGTTGAACCATCCTATGACGCACCTACAGCCCAGAACTTCACAAATATCACGGGCATTGATAATATCGATTGCTATATTACCAAGCGTAGTGGAGAACGTATCCTCAACTGTGATGCATATGGCGGCGATGTCACCATCGCATCGGGTGGTTCTTTCAATGTGGTCTTCGACGTCACACCGACGATAACTGGTGTGCTGATCAATCCAGCAGGGGGCGGCATCTGCAAGGTGGATCCAGACGGGTTAGTACTCGAAACCGACGAAGGCAACAACAACTGTATTCCCGACCCCGACACAGTCAATGTGACCGAAGGTGCTGGCAGCACTTCGCCTGGCTCCGGTGATGGCGACACAGGAATCAAGATTGGCACCGCAGGCGGGGTATTCACTTACGGTCCGGTCAAACTCATCTTCCCCCAGTTAAGCTTATACGTCCTCCCTGTGGCTGTCCCTTCTGGCGGAGATAATATCCGTTTAGGCAGTGATGGCCGCGTTTTTGACATCATCGTTCGTGATTACCGGGGCAATATTGTCAGCGAGTTTGATTTCCCGCTGATTGTGTGCATAAAGCCCTCTGCAGCTGAACTCAGCGCTGCAGGTGGTAACCCTCATCTTATCAACATCTTCCACAAGCATGGGGGCAAAGATTGGCAGGTGCTGGATACCTTTGTGGATGATGGCTATATCTGCACCACCGTCAACCGTTTGAGTTTATTTGGATTAGGTATCCCTCTGATGCCATCCACTGGATTTACTCCTGACATGGTGACAACAATAGATGAACAACCCGCAGAGAAGAGCTATGCGTCTATGGGTGACCTACATCTGGAGATACCTGCTCTTGACCTGGAAGTACCCATAGTTGGCGTACCATTGAGCCTGAATGGATGGGATGTTTCCTGGTTGGATGACCAGGTTGGCTATCTCGAAGGAACTGCTTACCCTACCTGGGCGGGAAACACAGCGATTACCGCCCATGTCTGGGACGCTGACAACAACCCTGGCCCATTTGTAGATCTGCACAACTTGCGCCACGGTGACGAAGTCATTATCCACGCCTGGGGGCAGAAGCATATCTACGAAGTGCGTGAGGTCACTGAGTACCGACCAGACGATATAAGCGCATTCCCGCATGAAGACTACGATGTGCTCACCCTGGTTACCTGCCAGGGCTTCGATGAATCCAGTGGAAAATACAGATGGCGTCTGGCGGTGAGAGCTGTCCTTGTAAAAGTAGAATAAATTCAGTATCTTGTAGGAGAACAAAAAAATCATCAAGTTCTTACGATCATTGAAGTGGGGTCAATGATTCTGATTTCAATGAAGAAACGTGGGGTAGATACTAATGAGTTCACCAAAATTGTAAAATGCCTGTAGATCGGAACTTGTCTAAATCTCCATATTCTGCTATTATTACTGCGCAGAATAACACTTCTCAATAGGTAATATTCTAGAGACACATTGCCCCCGAAGCCGAATTTATTGAACTAATCGGGGAAGGAAGTGGTTCGGAACAGGTTCGCGTGGGGGCACTCGCTCAAAAAGACCGTTCTATGGATGACGTAGAGCGGTTTTTGTCATTATTAAGGTTTGATTCAATGGCGAAAGCGGAAGAATTATTGATAGAAGCTGATCCAGAACAAGAAAAAGTAAGCTTTTAGCGGTTCGAGTCCGCTTTGGTTTTGATATGTTTTCAGGTTATAGGTTCGTGGCCTATTCCGCACACAAAAATCACTTGATTTGAATATCGAGCCATTTTTGTCGTCATTTCGCTGTGAGCAAAGGCAAAAGTTACATCATTAGGGGATTGAATTTTTTTCAGAATAATGAGCAAATATGGTTCGTTTTCAATTCCGTTCTGACTTGTTAACTGAAGCATTATAGATATCTCAACCGTATTCAATCGAAACCAAAAAAACTGACTCAAGAAAACCAAGTGTCCTACGAGATTCACAACTAAATGAGAAAAATCTACCCAAATCGAGTTAAAGTATTGTTCAGAAGGATTTGCAATCAAATCACGATTTGGTCACACGCTTTTGATATTCTCATCCTAGGTTTCAACTAAAATGCGAAAAGGAGAAATAAAAATGAAAAATCTAACCATAATTGTTCTCTTATTAGCCATTGTGTTTGGTATTTCAGCATGTCAAGAAACTGCCCATCCAGAGGAAAATGCACCAGCCCCAGTGGAGGAAGAAGCACCAACCGTAGTGGAAGAACCTACGACTCCAAAAATCACAGTTTCTTTTGATGGGCAGCAATGCCTGGTTTCTGGGCCGGATTCTGCCTCAGCAGGCCGAGTGATGTTCGGTTTCGAAAACCAGAGTTCAGAAACTGCCCGAATTGGAATAGCCAAGCTGGATGATGGCCTATATGCCGATGATGCAATTTCATTATTTGAGCGTGGGTCAAGTGAAATTCCTAACGGTGCAGCAATATATTCTGGCACCAAAGGTGTGTTATCGGGGAAAACTCTGAATGAACAAGGATTAGACTTGGAACCTGGAGAGTATATGCTTTCATGTGTGTATGTCTCCTCAGGCGCACAATATCCTGGTCTAGGATTATCTATTAGCGAATAAAATGCTCAATTGCAAAACACACGGAACCGGTTATCAACCCAAGAAATTGGTACGATAGCTGGTTCCGTTATTGATTTATGAACGATAAATTGCCAATCGATCAGCCCATAGACAACCTTTAGCGAACCTGGCAACCAATTTATGGGGAAAACGCTGTAACACACTTTCCTTGAACTCCGTCATACTATTGACTCATACAGAATACGAATCTCCAAGGTCTACTTGATTTCATCAAGAGGATATCAATGGTTTTGGAAAATCTACACAGGGGATATGATCATGTTACATGTGGGTCAATCAAATAGATTTTAGATTAGTAATAAAAGGGTTCAAACCATTGAAATGAACCCTTTTATTTTGTTAAATCTCTATGGAGATATCGACTTCCAGTTACCCCACTGCATTCCGCCATATCGAGATCCGCATGGGTCATCGATAGGCTCAAACTTCAGCCGGTCTTGGTCATCGCCAGCCCATCTGACAAAATAGACCCCGACTTGAACAGGTGTACAACTTGTACCCTCGCCAATGGCTTCGATTGCCCTCATCGTCATCACCATACCATCATATGACCATTCTTCAAAACTGCCAGGATGATCTTCACTTACAGGGAGATCAAGGTCAGCCGTTTTTCCTGCTACGCGCAATGTGCCATCTTCATTAATTTGCATATACGTTCCCACAGTCCAAATTCCAATCAAATCTTCGCGGGCTACGAAAGGTGCTCCTTGCAAATCGATTAGAGTTTCTTCACTCCAACTAAAATTGAGCGTGGTGATTTTTCCACCAACAACGGTTATCTCGCTAATCCCGGTCATTGTGTCAATTCCATAGAATTTCATGGAATCCATGGACATGGTGTCATTGCCAATGACCACGTTGCCATTCACTTCAGCAATTTCTGTCTCCAAGTGAAAATTATCGGCGAACATGCCTTCCAACCAGGTTTGTATTTCAGCCTTGCCAGAAAAAGGCTCAGGGCTAACCGAGGTAACCACCGCCTCGTTATCGAATAATTCGAGTGCGGCTTCCAGATCTTTGGTATTTGTAAATTCCGCAAGTTTGTACATGACATCTTCTGGTTTAGCAGTACATCCCGAACTCAGTAATACAAGCAGGCACAGGAAAATATAAAGAAGCTTTTCATTCATTTTGAACCTCCAGTTCTTGAAATGGTTTCAACTTCGTTGACCGTAATGTAACAAATCAGCGTGGTGAAAGCGTGGAGAAAATTTTGAATGATTAGATTAGCGTATAATATTTATGAGGAGGAATTATGGCCAAATTGCAAATAACATTGCTTGGCTCATTTAAGGTTTCGCTTGAGAATAAACCTGTCTCGGGCTTCAAATCCGATAAAGCACGCGCATTATTGGCATACCTTTCCGTTGAAGCGGACCGTCCGCATCGTCGTGAAGCATTGGCTGGGTTGTTGTGGCCCGATTCCCCAGAACGCAAAGCCCGAACAAACTTACGCAGTGCACTGGCGAACCTGCGGCAGGTACTTGGTGATCAACAAGCTGAACCCTGCTTTCTGTCAAGTACCCAGCAGACGATTCAATTTAACCCAAACAGCGACTATAAGCTGGATGTTAAGTTATTCCTAGAAGGTATAGGCCAATATACACGTGATCACAGTATTGAGTTGGAAAATGACCTTGAATCTCTGAAATATGCGCTAGATCGGTACCAGGGAGAGTTTTTGGCAGGTTTTTATCTACGAAAAGCAACTATATTTGAAAACTGGGTTTTTATCACTCGCGAGGCATTGCACCGTCAGGCCTTGAATGGCCTTCATCTGTTGACAGGCTATTATCAAGAGATAGGCCAATATGATCAGGCTCTAAGATTTGCTCACCGCCAGGTATCTTTGGAACCTTATCAGGAGACAGGGCAGCAACAAGTTATGTGGTTGCTTGCGCTCAATGGGCAGCGCAACGAGGCACTGGCTCAGTATCAGCGTTTCCGGAAATTGTTGAAGGAAGAATTGGCAACGGAACCCCTTGAACAAACTCAAGCAATGCATGCCAGGATCTTGACTGGCAAAATACCCGAATCGCCAAAAACGACCATCATTTTGAGACGCCAGCCCAAGACGGTCGGCGAATGCCCTTATCGAGGTTTGGCCCCTTTTCGGGAGATCGATGCCCCCTTTTTTTTTGGGCGCGAGCCGTTTACCAGTCACCTTGAAAACGTTGTACAAAATCAATCTAATCTGGCTATTATCGTTGGTTCTTCTGGTTTGGGGAAGTCTTCAGTAGTATATGCTGGTCTACTTCCCAAACTTCAACAAGATGAGCGATGGCTTTTAGTGAATCTGCGCCCAAGCAATCAACCTATCCATGCACTGGCGAGTGCTTTGTTACCTATTCCACATAGTGGGTCGTCTAATGTTAATCGTTACAGTGAAATACAAGAGTTGGCTGCTGAACTGAGAGATAAAGATATCTCCTTGATCGACCTCGTTAATCGACGTTTACAGAATATCCCGCGAGCCGATAGATTTCTCTTATTCATTGACCAGTTTGAAGAACTCTATACACACTGTTCAGAGCCGGAATTGCGTCTTCGTTTCTTGGATATTTTGTTTGGAGCTTGCGAGGCAGCGGTTTCAGATTCTGAATCATCATTCGTACTTATCCTAACCCTAAGAGCAGATTTCATGAGTCGGGCGCTGGCGCATCGACCATTTGCCGATGCCTTGCAAGATTGTGCGCTGATTTTAGGACCAATGAATCTGGAAGAATTGCGCGCCGCAATCGAGAAACCGGCCCAACGACAGGGAGCGGCTTTCGAAACAGGGTTGGTGGCGCGTATCTTGGACGACGTCGGTGACCAACCTGGGAATTTACCATTGTTGGAGTTTGCCTTGACGCTGCTTTGGGAAAAACTGGATCAAGGTTGGATGACACATGCCGCTTATGAAGAAGTTGGCCGGGTGGAAGGGGCTATTGCTCGTTATGCTGATGAAGTCTATGACAAACTTAATGATGAGCAGCGCTCGCAAGCCCGGCAAGTTTTTGTGCAATTGGTACAGCCTGGTCGAGGAACGGAAGATACTCGTCGAGTAGCAATTCGCCGCGAACTTGGTGATGATTGCTGGGATGTTATCCAAAATTTGGCTGATAAACGACTGGTTGTTACAGATCAGGATAATGAGGGACAAGAAACAGTAGAAATCATTCACGAGGCTTTGATCCAGGGGTGGAGACGATTGCGTGACTGGATGGACGTAGATCGAGAATTTCGAGTGTGGCAGGAACAATTGCGAATCGCACTCAATCAATGGGATGATTCCGATCAGGACGAAGGCGCCCTATTACACGGAGTCGCGCTATCAAATGCTAAAAACTGGCTTAGAGAGAGACAAAATGACCTAAGCGAGTTGGAACGAAGGTTCATTAAGAATAGTCTTCAAGCAGATTTGGAACGCCAGCGAGAAGAAACCATTCGGCAAGAACGGGAAAATATATTGGAACAGCGGTCACGACGTTTTCTTCAAGCTCTTACCATTGTCTTATTATTAGCGATGCTTGTTTCAATTGGGTTTGCTAGAGTTGCCCGTAATGAAGCACGCCAGGCAATCGAAGCCTATAGTCTTAGTTTGGCTGCCAACGCACGCCGGGCGTTGAGTGATAAGGATTCTACAACTGCATTGGTGTTCGCACTGGCCGCAAACCAAATTGAACGACCGCCACAAGAATCACAACGCATATTGCTTGAAGCTGCGTTTTTCCCTGGTCCGATGAAACTGTATACGACTTCCGAGATATTCCAGGATATTCAGGGTCCCCCATTAAGTGTTGTTATTGCTCCTGATGGGAACACAGCAATGATTGGTTTTTTCGATGGAACGATTGTTTTATGGGATATCTATTCAGGGGCAGAAATTCGCCGCTTTATCGGACACACTCCTGGGGATTATGATCCCGCAAGAGTAGTCGCGCATAGTGGAGTTAATGATCTGGCTTTCAGTCCAGATGGCCTCACGGCAATGTCGGGGGGGGATGACGGAATGGTCATTCTTTGGGATGTCAATAAAGGTAAAGAGATTCGCTCCTTCGAAGGTCATTCTGGGGCTGTACGGGCCGTTGCCTTCAGCCCGGATGGCCACACAGCGGTATCAGGTGGCTTTTCGAGTAAGTCACCATTGGAGCCAGGGGAGCTTATCCGGTGGGACGTCAGTTCTGGTGAAGAGATTCGTCGCTATGAAGGAAATGATGCAGGCGTAGTCGATGTTGCCATCAGTTCCAATGGACGTCATCTTATCGCTAGTTCAGGGGAGGTAGATTATTTGGGGGTACCGGGACAAGTTTATAGTTTGATCCAATGGGATACAGAAACTGGAGAAATCATTAGACGTTTTGAAGGAATTGATCGTGATTTGCCTGCGGTTGATATAAGTCCTAAATGCGCTAGTTTTTTTCAAACTGAAAGAGACTATTGTAATGGTTTGTCCATATCTGGTTCTACCGACCATAACATTTATTTCTGGAATCTGGAAACGGGAGAGAAAATTTCAACCTTGGAAGGTCATAATGAAATCGTCCGCGAAGTTGAGTTCAGCCCTGATGGGCGCAGAGCGATTTCTGGCGGCGGGGATGGGGAATTGATTTTGTGGAATGTAGAAAAGGGAGAAGTGGTAAACCGCTTTAGTGCTCATAGCGCAGGGATCAACGACATTACCATCAGTCCTGATGGACGAATTGCCCTCTCTGTCGCAGCTGATGAAACAATTGTTGTTTGGGATCTTAATAACGCTGCTCTAATGAATCGCTTCGAAGGACATGAAGCAGCAGTGTTGGATGTGGCGTTTACTCCGGATGGTAATCATTTCATCTCTGCTTCGGGACTTCCGGATCCAGCCGCGCCTATAGTCGAGGAAGATAGTTTGCGGTTGTGGAATTTGAAGAACGGTCAACAAATTGGAACTCTTAACTGGCATCAAAATGATATTTTTCAAATTGATATAAGCCCTGATGGCCGCAGGGTACTATCAGGGTTAATGTCTGATCAAAGCGTGAGGCTTTGGGATTTGGCAACAGGTCAGGAAATCCGACGTTTTGAAGGACATGCGTTACCAGTGATAAGTGTCGCTTTTGCACCTGATGGTCGCATAGGTCTTTCCGGAGCTATTGATAGCACAATAATACTTTGGGATTTGGAAACGGGTGAGGATGTTAACCACTTTGCGGGGCATGAAGGAGGCGTTTGGGCTTTGGCCGTTAGTCCTGATGGGCAAACTGTTTTATCCGGTGCTGATGATCGCTTGGTAATCTTATGGGATATTGAAACTGGGGAAGAAATTCATAACCTTGTGGGACATAACGATACTGTCTCTGGAGTGGCATTTAGTCCGAGTGGCTTAAGGGCAATTTCTGCTGATACCGAAGGCCTGCTGATCGAGTGGGATTTAGAAACTGGGGAAGAAATCCAACGGTTCACGGGGCATAAGGGGACTGGACCGGTAGGAAGGACACGAGTGGTTTACAACCATGATGGACACTCCGTTCTCTCCAGTGGTTGGGATGGGACTTTGGCTTTGTGGGATCTGCATACAGGTAGAGAAATTTACCGTTTCAGAGGCCACGACACTGATTTTATTTTTGATCTGGCGATAAGCCCTGATGGACAGAGTGCTCTCTCATCCGGAACGGATCAAATGATCATCCAATGGCAGCTATATACCCCATCGTCGGAAGAATTATTTGATTGGATTGCGAAAAATAGATTTGTACGAGAACTAACCTGTGATGAAAAAGAGTTATTCCAAGTGGAGCCCCTGTGTAAATAATAGGTAACAACTAGATTACTTGACGGTTTGTGTATTGAGAATTATCATTCTGATACGTAAATTTGACGTGACTAATTACCCCCAAGCATGATTTTCACCCAAAAATCATGGGGAACAGCGAAGCTGGTTCGGAACAGGTCCGCGTGGGGGCACTCGTTCAAAAAGACCGTTCTACGGATGACGTAGAGCGGTTTTTGTCATTATTAAGGTTTGATTCAAGGGCGAAAGCGGAAGAAATGATGGAAAAAGGCGGGAATTAGGTCTCTTTTTGTGCATAAAGTGGTTCGAGTCCGCTTGGGTGTTTTAATCAGTTTTTAGGTTCTCGGTTCGAGTCCAATACCGCCCACTCCGACCGCTTGACGTATCCGTCGAGCGGTTTTTGGCTTCATTACGCTTTGAGCAAAGGAAAAAACTAGATCAGTTGGGGATTGAAATAGGCTCTTTTGATTAAAATGATCTGATTTTGGTTCGAGTCCAATACCCAGAAATCACTATTTTGAAACGAAAGATGGGTTTGAGACCTTTATCTGAACAAAGTAAAATTGATATTTGGGTGAATAGATTTCGAAGCTAGCACCACTCACCCAAACAAGGAATTTTTGTTATTCTTCCTATAACATCCTCCATCTTATGATTCTGGTTTCTCTTCGGTCTTTGCCAGTTCTTGACGCAGCCAATCAATAAATTCATCAAGCGTTTGAAACTGACGCGACTGGCCGCTGCCAATAAATTCGGCTGTGCCGCGCCAAGCGTTATCATCAAGCGGGTCGCCATTTGTCCACAGGCGGACGATGAATGTGGCTTTGCGAATTGGCTGTTGCATAATGATTTACCAGGTTCTTCCTCTAGACTTGAGATTTCGATAGCTACCGATAAGCATGGTCTTGCGAACGTGGATCTGAACTGGCTCACTCGTCAACTTTAACAGACGTCGGGCTTCAGACAAAACGTTATCTGGCACGGCAGCCAAGTTGCACCACTCTGCTTCGATAAAGGCATTCATCTTATCAACCGTATCCCAATAATATGCATATTCAAAGAACTTTTCGTTTTCCTTCTCGAACCAATGCCTGCGGACAGCCTCCGAAATAGCAGTATCGGCTGAAATATCATCACTTTTTCCCGCTTTATCATCGAGCTGGCCGACAAGAACACGCGTATCTTGGCTCACGATCTCAACAGGCCATCCCGATACATGAGGGCGCAGGTCTAACAACCTTCCACCAGCTCGCAAAACTCTCCAACATTCTGCCAGGGCATGAACCATGCCCTCATGCGGTATTCATCAAAGCGACCAGCTGAATAGTGCCATGCTGAATAACTCATTCACAAAAGGCAGCGCCTCACCCGCTGCAGCAGCAAAACATACCTTCGCAGAAACTGCCTCAGACTGCGTACTTTTTGCAATCCACAGTTCATCCATGTCGATGTCCGTACCCACTCCAAGTCCAGGACTGCGTGCAAAGAGCCGAGTCAATCTCCCATCGCCACACCCAATATCAAGGACGCGCCCATCTGATCGTGGGAAATAGGTTTGTAAAAATCTACGTTCGGTGTTCTCAGGATCACGCCTCGGTTCCACATTGAGCATGAAATCTCCTCACACAATTTTGACATCAACCTTTATTGGAATAGCCCGACTGACACTCTCTCCAACTGGTGAGTGTGCCGTAATCCACTTGACAAGCTCACGCAGGCGTTCAGGGCTTGCATTCTCAGCACCGATGCGGAAGTTAAGCCGTAAGCTGGACTCACCAGCGGAGATCGAGTCATCAATACCTAGGAAACCCAGGGTGCCCATATCGTCTGGATCGCCTTCGACGGTCACTTCTAGTGTGGTTATTTTTATACCTACTTGGGCCGCGCGTAATGCGATAAAGGTAGCATCACAACTCGCTAAGGCTGCCCGGAATATCAAACCTGGAGAGGGAGCAGATCCACCTCCACCTATTCCAGTTGACATGTCAGTTGTTACGATTTCAGTCCCATCCTGCTTAAGGACTCGGCAACGTAGCCCCTCGTCCATTACGGCAGTGATTGGCGCACCTGGGCCTCGGGCTTCGTCAGGATTCTTCGTATAATATTCGATTACACTCTCTACAGATTCTTTGATATGCGTTGCAGACATTTTTTCTCCTTTATTTTCTCAACAGATTGCTGCATTTTGATGAGTTGTCCATCCATGCCAAATTCTTCCAATCATTTCTCATTTCCAATACATGTAGCACAATCTGTTTACAGTCACGCTAATGTTAAAGCTGAGGTGCGCCGAACGCGCTAGCAAACGGCATCACCTTCAGCAACTGGTTCGATTCTAATCACTCATTTCAGACATCACTCTTCCGACGTTTGCCATTAATTCGTTATTCTCTTTTGTAGGGCTAAAATCGATAAACTTTAAGTCCTTGTCTACAATTGCGGTATGACCTGCCGGAGCGAAAAACATATCTCCTTCCTCGAATACCTCTTCGGTTCCATCATCATAAATAAACCGAAACGCGCCTTTGAAAATGTAACCCCAATGAGGACAATGACAGCTATCATTCGGCAATCCTTTCAACAGTGGCGTGAAATCAGTGCCTTCTGGAAGCTCATGATAAATAGCATCCATATTTCCAAAACCCTCAAGTTTACGCATTACTGTTCCGGGTGCTTCCATTATTACTGGGATATCTTCTTTTTTTATTTTCATGATGATTTCTCCTTTATATTTTCAACAGATTGTTATTTTTTGATTACTCGTCTATCCATAGTAAATTCTTCTAATCACCTCTCATTTCCATAAAGTATCTGGCATATCACCTCTCACGAAAAATGGCAAATCAGGGTGTCCTAACTGCTGGCGAACGGCATGGGCTTCACCCGTGTGAAAAAAGTAATGATAGGTAGTACGGAGCAGCTTAGTGCCGATGTTTTCTCTAGAGCGGATACTGTTTCGAGCCATTATCTTTCTAAGTACCTCTTCGCTGGCTGTTCCAAATAGAGAATCTTCAATTGCCTTTGGCTCTTGCTCAAAATGCGTCTGCAAGTTTTCAGTTGTTAGTGAGTCCAGAAATGAGTCTGTTGCTGCAGTGATATCGTTCCAAACCTGCCACATATCTGCCAACGGCGGTGTGGTTGCAGGTTGGCCGAAACCGACCGATTTATTTAGTTGAGGGTGAGGCACTTCTCCCTTTGGGAAAAACACAAAATAGTACTGCTCTTGGGCAGCCAGGTGGCCAACCATCCAGCTGATGCAGTTCATGGGCATGATACGATGGCGAGCGTCTTCATCAGAGACGCCTTCCAAACAGCGAACAAATTCGCTGCGAGCAAAACGGAGCTGGGTTACAAGTGGGTGAGTCATATATAGTATTTTCCTTCTGCCATGTGTTGGCAATATGTTTAGGATTGATGCCACATTCTAGACCAAGCAACTTAATGAGAACTTAATGGGATTTATGGAGAGGGGGGACAGTGCCAGATTTTGGGTGAATGATTTTGCTATTTTGAATCTCGATGCCCTGTAGTTGACGCTATTGAGGAAGAGCCGCGTTTAAAAATGTGGCCCGAAGATTTTCATCTTCTAATGCTGTTGCGATGGTTTGGATGATGTTTTCTGCTTCAGCCAAGATGTTTTTTGCTTCTTTTTTCCGACCCTTTTGATGATAAAGAACTGCTAGATGGTTACGGCTTGCCCAGCGGATTGGTTGGTATTGAATGTCATCGGCCAGGAAAATAGCCGTTTCCATGGACGCAATGGCTTCATCAATATTCCCCAGTTCTGCCAGTGCCTTCCCCTTTAGATCATTATATAGGGCAACGTACTTGCGGGTAAAATTTGTTTCCGCTAGTGGCAATCCTTCCTCCGCTAACTCAAGTGCCTTAATTGGTTCGTTGAGCATCAAAAAACACAACCCACGCATGTGCAAGAGCCGCAACTGCCAGCGCCAGTTGTGGAAGCCAAATGATCCAATATTTATTTGCCCCTCAATCTCATCCAACAACGTCAAAACCTGATTTGAATCGCCTAAGTGCAACATGTCCAAGCATACATTCAGACGGGCGCTAATCTCGGGAGACGGCTTGCCCCATTGCTTCGCAAAATCAACCCCCTCTTTGTCAAAATTCAACCCTTTTTTATAATCACCTAACTCACGATAAAGCCAGCCTTGCATATTAAACACTTGTGCCAGCAGGTAGCGGTCACCGATTATCTGCGCCTCTTCTTGACTTCGCTGGAAGGCGTCAAGGGCGTTGCCATAATCGCCGCGTCCGCCCAATGCCCGCCCCAGGATATTCCAGGCATAAGCGATGGCGTTGCGATCATCTGTCTCGGCAAGCAATTTCAGCCCCAATTCAGCGGCGTTGACCGCTTCGTTAAACTCGGCTCTTTGAGTATGTAAAAAGCCAATTTCTACCAGGGCACGAGCTTCCAGTTGGTTGTCATTCAGTTTGTTACTGGCAATTTGAGCTCGAGTAGCTGTTTCTAGCGCGTTGCTCAGGTCGCCGCTACTCTCATGAACCTCGGTGAGCAAGAGTAAACTTTGCGCCTGGTAATACTCGTCACCCGCCTGTTCTGCAGCGACAAGGGCGATTTCCACCTCTGGTTTGCCGCCATCAGAACGATGCTGACGGCTGGCGTTCTTGGCCTGCGCGTAAAGGAGCCAAGCGCGGCGGGCGTCGTCGCCATAGCGTTCAGCTAGCAGGAGACCTTGCCGGATAACGGTTGTTGCCGCTTTGTGTTCATCCAGCAGCATGAAAGCATTTCCTAAACCCAGATAAGAATCCATTTGTGCTGCTGGCTTGTCAGCCAAGGCTAATGCCCGCTCGTAATGGCGCGTCGTTTGCTGGTAAGCATAGGTGTTCAGAGCGTGTTCACCAGCCTGCATCCAATAAGCCAATGCTTTTTCGTTTTCCCCACCGCGTTCGAAATGATGCGCCAATATTGAGGCCCTATCTGGAGATGGTGGCACCACTTCCATTGTTTCTGCTATTTGGCGGTGATAGAGTTTACGCCGGGCAGCACTCAGATCGTAATAAATAACCTCACGAATTTTATTGTGATCGAAATCGTACTGTCCTGTTGTTTCTGCCAGCAGTTGCCGTTCCCCGAGTTGTTCTACAGCGTTCAACAATGTCATTTGTGGCTGGTGGCTAATGGCTTGCAGGGTAGAGAAATCAAGGCGACGGCCGTAAACTGCCACAAAATTCAGTACTTCACGCTCTGCTTGCGGTAAACGTTGCAAGCGATCACGCACCAAATCCCGGATAGCATCGGGCAACGTCAGGCTCGGGTCCATTCTAGCTAACGCTTGCCAATCTGTTTTAGCGGCGTTAGCTAGCAATCCATCTTCTCGTATTGATTGGAGTAAGGATGTGAAAAAGAAAGGGTTGCCATCTGTTTCCTGGTACAGCCAATGGCTCAGCTGGTCGGCATAGGGCGCGGTATCGGTATTTTGCTCCAGTAGCGCAGTTGTGTCTGCCTCGGTTAGGCGCCCTAAAGAAAGGGATGTGACGTGTGCTTCCCGATGCAAGCTATGGAGGATGGCAACCAGATCGGCGTCGGTTGAGAAATTTTCTCCTCGCAGGGTGAAAATGAGTACTATGGGAACCCGGGCGATATGGCGGGCCAGGTAATGAATACATTGCAGCGTGGCCGGATCGGCCCAGTGAATATCCTCGATTACTAACAGTAATTTATGCTGGTCTGCCTGCTTTGCGAAGAGGTGGAAGATCGCCTGGAACAGCCGCCCTTGCTGGTTTTCGTCCGGCTCATCTGGTAGAGTGGCAACGGTCGTTGCAGAAGCAACCACCTCACCCACTTCCGGCACCAAGACGGCCAATTCGTGCAGCCAGACGGGAGCCAACTGATGCCAGAGATCATCACACGCCATCACTTGGCGGATCAGGTCTACCAGTGGTTGGTGGGGCATGGTTTGCTCTACCTGGTAGCAATGGGCATTTAGCAGGTGAAACCCTTGCCGATGGGCCAGGACGGCCGTTTCTTGTACAAGGCGGCTCTTGCCTATTCCCGCTTCTCCGGTAATCAACACAATTTGTCCCTGGCCAGCTGCTGCCTGTGTCAGCCGTCGAGTGAACTGGTCAATTTCCGCCCCTCGGCCTACGAAGAGAGAAGAAATTGGAGATTGGGAACTGGAAATTGCCCAAATTTCAGTCTCTAGTCTCCAATCCCCTTCCGGCAACTTTATCTGGCGGGCGAGTTCAGCCGTTTCCGGCATGGGGTTTACGCCAATCTCATCCTGCAAAGCTTGTACCGCTTCATCATATACTTTCAGCGCGGTTGCACGCTCGCCCAAGGCGGCATGGCAGCGCATGAGCAATTGGTAGGCTGTTTCATTGGTGGTATCCAGAGTCAGGATTTCACGGCAATGGGTGATGGCTTGCTGGAAACGCCCGTTTCTCCCATACGCTTGAGCTAGATTGATCAGCAATTGATCGTAGCGTCGCCGCCATTGCGTACGGGGAATCTGTGCCCACTCAGCATAGAGCTCATCTTCCAGGTAGTCACCCTTATACAGGATGCGGGCTGCGTCCCAGGCCGTAATGCGTGTTATAAAATCAGTCGCTGATTGAGCACTGGCAAGATGTATGGCAAATGCGTCGCCATCCAGCCAGTAATCGCTCTCTGAGTTAAAGATGTATCCTTCACCCTGTTTGTGGATATAAGCAGAACGGGCACGAGGCTGCAAGTCTGGTTGCAATACGCGGCGTAGTTGACTGACAGTGACCCAAAGATTGTTTTGTGCTTTGCGGGGCGGCAAGTCAGGCCACAAATATTCCAGAATCTGATCTGTCGGGACGTGTCGCCCCGGTTCAACCAATAAAATCTGGAACAGCGATTTGTTTTTCTGGGTTGGCCAGGACAGAATTTCTTGGTGGCGCCAGGTCTGAAATGGGCCCAACGTCTGGATGCGGAGAATGGCCGTTTCTATAAATTTATTTTCCATCACACAAATAATGACAGCATCTGATGTTTTAATGAACCAAAGGTTTTGCGCGGATTTGAGGGCGGAAGTTCAATCTGGTAATACAACCTTCAGCGCGGCTTTCCAAGGCGGAGAGCAACATCTCGGCGGATAGGGATTGGAGTGCTTCCGTTGTGACCAAGATGTCCAACTAAAACAAGGATATTCAAGATACAAATTGGTGGCTATCTTGCTTGTTGTATATTATACCAACCCGCACTTACGCTCTTAGAACTCAATGGATATCCATAGGATTAGCCTTGAGATCACAGCGACAATTGGAAGGTAAATTAGGTAACGCCAGCGTTGCTTGACGATTTCATTTACGAGAATTATCATTCTGATAGGTAATTTTGATGTGACTCATTACCCCCAAGCATGATTTTCACCCAAAAATCATGGGGAAGGCGGTTCGGAACAGGTCCGCGTGGGGGCACTGTCGCGAAAAGCTCCGCTGAAATTTCAGCGGAGCTTTTGCTTACGGCAAATGGCGATTTTTGCACGCAAGGCAGCAATCTATTCTACCTTGCGCCGCCCCAGTTCAAGAGAACTAGGGTATGTCTTTAATCCGCTTTGATCAGCGGGGAAAGTTAGAAGAGTTACCGTTTGAGATACGAGGAAAAGAGTAGGTCTTAGTCCTTCGACGGCACAACTCGAACCGCTCAATGTTTGAACGGTATTCTTATCCTGAGGACGTAAGGCGACTCGAACGGCAAATCTTCTAATACTCAGGATGTATATTTTCCTAATTGGAAGGTAAAGTATCTCTAGCGATTTAACGAATGTATTAGAATTCTTGATAATATTTTTGCATAAATGGAGATCTGATATGCCTAAGGCGAATCATGACATTTTTCAAGACGATATTTTAAAGACCCCATCCCCTAATTTCACACTCGAACAAGTCAAAGATATCGCCAACGTGCTTTACGGGTTGACTGGTAATCTGTTTTCGCTGGACAGTGAGCGAGATCAGAACTTCCGAATCAGCACTGAGAACGGGGATCAATTTGTAATAAAAATTGCCAACAGTGCTGAAGATCCAGCTATCATTGATATACAAGGTAAAGCCTTGGAACATATCGCTATGGTTGACCCTGAATTACCTGTACCTGAAGTCTTGCTGTCAAGAAATGGTTTGACTATTGAACAGATACAGGCTGAAAGTGGCACAAAACACAGTGTGCGCATATTATCTTACTTGCAGGGTGCTCCTCCAAAGGACGATCCCACTGAATATGCGCTGCTCCGTCCGATGGGAATGTGCCTGGCAAAGCTCACTCTTGCTTTACGTGGCTTTTTTCATTCAGCAGCAAACTATGAATTGCTTTGGGATCTGAAGCATACCTCAAAGCTCAGACAGTATTTGTCCCATATTACTGATCCCGATCATCACGAGCTGGTCAGCTATTTTCTGGATCGATTCGATCAGAATGTGCTTCCCCTGATGCCAAAACTAAGGGCGCAAATAGTTCACAATGATTTGACTCCTGACAATATCCTGGTAGCAGAAAATGATCCCGAACGGATTGTTGGCATTATTGATTTTGGGGATATGGTTCATACACTCTTGATCATTGATTTGGCCACCACCATTGCATCGATGCTCCGTGGGCACACTGACCCTGTGGATGCAGCAACCGAGATCGTCGCCGGTTATCACGAAATAATGCCGTTGGAAGCTGAAGAACTTCGCATTCTTTATGATTTGATAGCAGCACGTTTGGTAATGTTGAACGTAATTGCACTTTGGCGAGTGACGATCCACCCAGATAATCAAGAATACATTACCGGAGGAGTTGAGCAAACATGGCAAACGCTAGAGGCCTGGCGCGCGCTGGATCCAGCAGAGGTCACAAAGAAATTCTTCCGGGCCTGTAATTTATGGGAAGAGGAAGAAATTGAACCTAAACCACAATTGCCAAATGAAACCACTCAATCTCATTTAGCTCGCAGGGCTCGCCTCCTAGGTCCTTGCACTTACTTGTTCTATAAGCGCCCACTGCATATTGTGCGCGGCGAAGGTGTTTGGCTATATGATGTTGATGGCAACCGATACCTGGATGCCTACAATAATGTCAGTCATGTTGGTCACTGTCACCCACATGTGGTGAACGCGATTGCAAAACAGGCGAGCAAACTCAATACCAGCACGCGTTATATGCATGGTCTTATTCTTGAGTTAGCGGAACAGATTACCAAACGGTTGCCGGAGCCATTGAGCGTATGTATGTTTGTGTGTACTGGATCAGAAGCCAATGAACTTGCCTGGCGTATGTCTCAACTTACATCGGGTAACAGCGGGGTTTTGATAACCAAATTTTCGTATCATGGTAGTACCACTGCAACCTCCCAATTTAGCACTGAGAGTATTCCTGAAAAGAAATTGCCATCGCACGTGCAAACCCTTTTCGCACCCACCTCAGATACCACTTTCCACAAGCCGGATTCTGGTTTGAATAGTGCGATTAAGGCCTTAAACGAAGATGGGCATCAACCTGCAATGCTGATTTTAGATACCGCCTTCGTCAGTGATGGCATTTACACGTCGCCAAAGGGATATCTCGATACACTCTTTGCAAAGACACATGCATCCGGAGGGCTATGTGTCGCTGATGAAGTCCAAGGCGGTTTCGGACGCCTCGGTCAGCATTTCTGGGGTTTTCAGTATGATAATGCAATTCCCGACATCGTAACCTTGGGAAAGCCTATGGGCAACGGACATCCACTTGCTGCTGTAGTTACTCGCCCAGAGATTGCAGAAATCCTCGAGAAAGAAACAGGCTATTTCAATACCTTTGGCGGTAACCCTGTTTCCTGTGCCGCTGGGTTGGCTGTATTTGAAGTGATCGAAAAGGAAGCTTTGCAGCACAATGCCCTTGAAGTCGGTCAATATCTAGGTGAACGTTTGGAAATACTGCAGAGAGACTATCCTGTGATTGGTGAAATTCACGGTTCCGGATTGCTTCAAGGAATTGATATCGTTAATTCTGATAGCATGCCTGACTCCGAGATGGCTGACAGTATCCTGAATCATATGCGAGAGAATGGCGTTCTTATTGGAACGACAGGTCAACACTACGCAACCCTAAAAGTCCGTCCGCCGATGGTGTTCCAGAAGGGACATGCAGATATGCTGCTTGCGGCATTGATGAAAGCGCTGGACGAACTCTAACTGATATTGTATGGGGAGCCAACTAATTGCCCAATTGCTAGATCTTTGCCATTGGAGTAGGGTGTTAGTGCAGGGCAATCGCATTTAGATTGACAACTATGGATGAGAAGGTCCAAAATAGCTTTTGGGTGGTTTTTGTGCCCTAAGCTGCAATCCAAACTCGTTCGCAGAAATGCAAAAACTGGAAAGGGATGCATTCTGGATAGATGGTTTCTGGGAGAGGTATCAACTAGAACAGGAAGCATACAGGGGGAAGTGCACCTTTTAGTCTATGCCCCTATTTCACCTACCACCTGTGGGACAAACACATAAGTCCTTCTCAGTGCTTGACAAAAATAAATCCTTCGCTATAATAATATAGATCGTTAAATAATATTTTAGCGATGAAAAGGATTTGTTATGGAGAAATTTCAACCTGCGCCCACCTTTACCATTGAAGATTTGGAAACCATCAAGGTTATCGCCGACCCTCTGCGAGGTCAGATTGTCGAGATGCTTGTTTCCGAGCCTAATACCATCAACCAGATCGCAACAAAATTAGGTCTGGCTCCCAGTAAACTTTATTACCATGTCAATCTCCTGGAGAAAGTTGGACTCATCAAGGTTGTTGACACTACACAACGGGGCAACATTGTCGAAAAGCACTATTGGGTCACTGCCCTGGATTACCGTGTCGACGAGAGTTTATTCAATTTCTCGACTCCTGAAGGAAAACAGAACATTAGTCATTTAATGCTCGCACCTCTTGAAACTACGCGCCAAGATTTGCTCCGCAGCCTGGAGGCGCGTACCTTCAATTTGGAACATGGTGCTGAGAGTCACCCGCGGCAGGTGATGATCACTCGCGAGCTTAGTCACATTTCTGATGAAAAAGCTGAAGAATTTATGAAACGCTTTAATGCGCTCGCAAAAGAGTTTTCTGCTGCCGATGACCCTGAAATAGATGCTGATGCCCCGGTTTACGCGTTGACAATTGCTTTCTACCCCACTTTCTATTATGAAGATACAGAGAGTGAATGAAAGGAGTGGAATAAGAATATGAATGAATCCATCCCCGCCCCCAAAAATATGCGCTCATTTGTCACGATCTGGCTTGGTCAGGTGATTTCGATTCTCGGTTCTGGCCTGACAGGTTTCGGTTTGGCTGTTTGGATCTATGACCAGACAGGCCAGGCAACACCATTCGCGTTGACAGCATTATTTTCCTCGCTCCCCCAGGTGTTGTTGTCTCCCATCGCTGGTTCCTTTGCGGATCGCTATAACCGCCGCCGCATCATGATTTTGGCTGACACTGGTGCTGCGGTCGTCACTCTTATGGCAGCATTGCTGATTTTTTCTGAGAGTTTGCAGATCTGGCATATTTACTTGATAGCCTTGTTTAGTGCGATCTTCTCAGCCTTTCAAGAGCCAGCCTATTTGGCATCGACAACCATGTTGGTGCCCAAGAAAGATTTAGCCCGATCTAGCGGAATGATGCAAATGGGCCAGGCCATATCATCGATCCTCACACCAGTTATTGCTGGTGCACTTTACGGATTTATCGGTTTGAAGGGCATTATTTTGATTGATGCGGCAACCTACCTGTTCGCCATAGGCGCTCTCCTGATGGTACACATCCCACAACCCAAAGTTGTCACTGCCAAAACCAAGGATGAGAAAAAATCCATTTGGAAAGATGCATTCTTTGGTTGGAATTACTTACGCCTTCGTCCAGGGTTATTTGGCTTGTTATTGTATTTTGCCATGGTGAATTTCTTTTTGAATGTTTCTGGTGTAATGATGGGGCCGTTAATCCTATCGTTTGGCACGCCTACGGAATTGGGAGTCGTGCAGACGGTATTTGGGGTTTCCATGCTGATAGGCAGTCTTATCATGAGCGCCTGGGGCGGCCCTCAACGCCGGGTGCGCTGGCTGTTTGGCACCATCGCCCTGGCGATCAGCGGTATGTTAGTCACTGGTCTGCAAGCGAACATTTGGTTCATTGCTTCTGGTGCCTTCATCTTGATGTTCTTTGTCCCGATTGCATCCAGCCTAAGTCAGGCGATATTCCAATCCAAAGTGGCACCTGGTGTGCAGGGAAGGGTTTTTGCCATTCGCCGAATGATCTCCCAATCGATTATGCCAATTGCTTACTTAATCTCCGGGCCGCTGGCTGATAGAGTGCTCAATCCCTTACTGGTTGAGGGAGGTGCTTTAAGCAATACTTTTGTGGGAGATATCTTAGGTGTTGGTCCTGCCAGAGGGATCGGCTTAATGTTTGTGCTCTCGACTCTCTTCGGGTGGGCTGCCACTTTGGTGGCCTACGCAAACCCGCGCATCCGCCTGGTTGATGACGAACTCCCAGATGCGCTCCCAGATGCCCCCCAAGATTCACCTGGAGATAGCGAACTTGCCGAAGCAGTTGAGCCATCTTTCGCAGATTGAACTGACAGATCAGATTTGAGAAAGCAGATTACCAAATCCATGGTGATCTGCTTTTTATTTTATCCAACTGCTTTCTAAGGAAGTGCTTTTGCTTTTATCGCACCTGCCCCTAGCATCTTCAAAACCAGGAAAACTCCTGACAGAAATCAAGGAAAATACCTTACAGAACAGGAAGAAGGGGAATCTCGAATTGTGATAGAATCTCCACCAAGATAGCACTTTATCAATTCAAAAAATCCGATATTGGTACCTAACCCCCGGATGGGAAGGTTCGGGTAGACGACAATCTATTCCGAGGCGAAGCCGGTGTTCTCGATACAAATCGAGCAAGTCCGGCGCTGTCCCGCAACTGTAATGGCCAGTAAACAGTAACCAGTAAACAGTAATCAGTTGAAAATAATCACTGACCACTGTCCACTGTCCACTGTCCACTGTTCAGAGCCAGGCCGCCCGCCAAGATCGTGATTTCCACGTACCTCGAGGTAAGGAGGTGGGAATATCATTAACGAACACAAACAAAACCCCACCATCCCTGTCCAAGCGGCAGGGATTTTTGATTAGACCTCTTGCAAAAGTCATGATTTAGCCTGAAGTTCCAGATTGTAGATAGCAGCAATGAGATTGAAACGCAGGCCGAAACGTTTACGTCGATTGCGATAACGATCACCCAAAATGCGAAAAACCTTCAATCGACCAA
>JADHTJ010000072.1 GCA_016785015.1 Anaerolineales bacterium | reverse complement strand
TATCCCCCAATAACATACCACCATCATGCAAATGATCAAGACAGTATTCAAATAACTGCAATGATAATCGTGAATCCGCTCCGAAATAAACATGTTTGATGACATCCTGTAAAATGACATCAAAAATCTCCATCGAAGGCAGTAGATCCAAAACATCACCACAAACTACTTCGATTTGGTGCTGGTACCCGGCTTTCTCAATGAATTTTTTTGCAGTTTGAGCTCGCTGGGCATCGATCTCGATGCTGATTATCTGACTACCATTAGGAAGAGCTTTTGCCAGCCATAATGCTGAATATCCAATTGCTGTGCCAATATCTAACACTAGTTTGGGAGCGGGCTGTCGAATTTGGGTCAATATTTGAATTACAGCACCTTCTAATGGGCCAATGATGGGAATCTGTTCTATGGACGCTAATTCCTCCATCTCGAGCAATACGTCATCAATGAGAGATTCTCCACGCTTCATGCGCAACATTTCCAGCGCGTACCCAGATAATGGGTCATCCAAGAATTGCGGCACAATCGGCAAAGCAACCCGCCCATTATTATTGGCTTGAATGTTCTCGATGCTCTTGGTTTGCTGAACCATAAATCCGCCCTTATGAAATAAACCGCTTGGTTATTTGTTTGAAGATTTTCGTAATCGGATCATCAGGGTGCTCAACAACAAAAAGCTTTGCGCTAGAAAGTGCCAGCAACTCATCTGAGTGGGGAATTACAGCAGCCACTTCCCCCTTGTAGGCCTCCTCAACCTTAGCCTTGACCATTTCATCTTGGAAAAGCTGAGGGGATTTATTGACTATCAACATAATGTCTTTGACATCAAGGTTTTTGGCAAGTTTCATCGAAATGCTGGTCCCTTGATAATCTTGCTGATCAGGTCGTAGGATGATTCCTAACGTGTCGGCGAAGGCCATCGACAATAGAATTTCATCATTTAATCCTGGATGCGTATCAATAATCAAGATATCCAACTCCAAAGCATCCAGCAGATTCTTGTAACCATCATCCAGAAGAGTGACATTGTATCCATCGCGCAATACACGGGCAATATCACTGGCTTTAATACTTGAAGGAATCAAAAAATATTTCCCTTCAGCAGCATCACTCAATCTATCAGTAACATCAATAGCCGCTTCTTCAATTTTGCTTTCACCCCACAAATAGCTATTCAGCGTTTTATCAATTCCCTTTTCATCAAGACCAAATAAAACATGAATCCCAGGGGACTGAATGTCTGTATCAATTACGGCTACTCGCAAACCGATTGTTGCCAGTAGCGCGCCAACGTTTGCAGATGTGTTCGTTTTCCCGGTACCACCTCGAAAAGAGTGAACCATTAGAATTTTTCCCATAACATCTTCTCCTGGTGAAGTTTCACTTCACGGAAAGGTTTTTGCTAAATGGTTAAAAAACAAATATAAGGTGACCTGGCAATTTAGATAGTCACCCTAATTTATATTATCTCTTGACAACGTACCAGGCCGCAACGTACCCTTCATCATCCTCGATGTCTTCAACACGAATCCACTGATCCTGAACACCTATTTTGCTCGCTTCTGACTTATCTAAAAGGATAAGTTCAGATGCGTTGGGCATGCGCTTGATCAGAGTATCTGGTGCGACACGAGTCTCACGTCGCAGCGCAACCCCTTCGGTGGTCGTTCGCAGAATAATCTCATCATCCGGATCGGCTGTTGGCTTGGCGCTTTTTTGCTGTTGGCGAACACCGAGAGCAGGTTCACCACCTTTGGTCACATACCATGCGGCTACATAACCCACTTTGTTACTAACATCCTTGACTTTTAGCCACTGACCGCTGACACCAATCTTTGCCTGTGCAGTTGCCTGAGGTTCTTGAACGATCAGAGATGATCCTTGCGGCAAACGCTTGATCATCGTATGCGGTGCAACTTGAGGCGTTGTTCTGAAGGCCAATCCATCCGTTGTGGGCCGTACAATTAAAGTATTATCACCCGTCTTCGGCGCAGAGGCTTTCTCTTCTTCTTCTTCAATAGAATTCGATAAATACCACGCAGCCACGTAACCCTGATCTCCACCAGGTTCCTGGACATGCATCCATTCATTGGTCACGCCAACTTTGCCTTGAGCCGCAGGCTCTAACGATGTAAGTTCGACATGCAATGGTAGGCGTGCAATCAATCCGCCAGCAATTGAGGGAGATGCTCGAAAAGCAAGGCCGTCTGCTGTGCCAAAAACCTTGAATGTATTTGCAGGGACAGGAATCTTCTCAGGTTTTGAAACAACCGCTGGTGCAGCTGCTGTGGCGCCACTTGCCGGAGTTCCTTCAAACCAAACGACACCAGTAATCGCTCCACCTGGGTCTTTGCCCATATGCTTATAGCGGTCGGTCAGGTACAACTTTTTGGTAGGCGAATCACCGCGATATTTGTAGGGGTCCTTCATCAAATAGCGATTGCCCTCTTTGCCATAGACGACAACCCAGTGAGTCTGCAATCCAGCCTTTGGAGACCAGTCCACTTGGGCAATAATCGGCATTCCAGCGGCCAAAGCGGCATCAATTTGAGAAAGTGGTGCAGGGTGATTCTCACATGGTTGATAACCCTTAAAAACTATGCCAGGAACCACACTAGGCATGGTCGCTGGTATCACCAACGCACCCTGAAAACCCCCAGCGTTTTTAAGTTTATTCATCATAGATTCAGGGGTTTCGTTTGCCCCAAAACCATTGGCGACCATGGTCATTGAAGTCAACAAACATCCCCAGGTACCAATCGTTTCTTTATTCTGGTGTCCGAGAGGTACATTCTTCCATTTCGGGTCATTTTGATAGAGAGCATCAGTTTCAAACACAGGCGACCTCCTTCATTGCAATCAGCCCCAATAAGCGCGCAGAACCAGGCAAAAAACCTGCTACTGCATTTTAAAATGAATAAAAATAGCACCGCAGTACGTCATACCTTAGTACTAAGTTCATTATATATCACAACCATACACTAGGCAAGGCAGTTTTGTGGATAAAAATTGTCTAGTTTCAAATAGCTTTTCTCGACTGATTTAGAGAGAAAATTATGGATTTTTACCGTTTTTATACTCTCCGGCGTCAATAATTTTTACAAAAGGACTGAACGAACAACACAGTCTTTTTGACACAATAAATGGATTGGAGTAATAGATTACTTCCCTATCTAAAGTCCTTTCTTGCAAAGACATTTTTTGGGCAATTACCTAAAAAATCCTAACTATTGACCTTTACAGATGTTGATAAACTTTTGATTGTCATGCTGAGCGCAGCGAAGCATCTCTGCAGAGACTCTTCGGACGCAAACACCGCTCCCTCAGACTTGTACTGAGCCTGTCGAAGTGCCTGTCCTGCGACCGAAGGAAGTGTCGAAGGAGTGACAAGCATAATCAATTTATGTGAATATCAATAACATGATGTGCAAGTTTTCTAATAAATCTGTCATGGCCACAGGCCCGCCTTCGGCACGCTCAGGATGACAGTCAAAAAATACTTACACTTGGCGTTAACTTGTTAAGCGAAAAGAGCAGATCAATTGACCTGCTCTAAAGATTGTTCCAGGTGAGGATCTATTTTACTGATCCAACCTATTCCGTAATGCATCTGTAAGTGGCGGGAGAATATCAAACAAGTCTCCCACGACCCCAAAGCGGGCCAACTTGAAGATCGGGGCGTCAGCATCTTTGTTAATCGCCACAATCAACTTGCTTGTGCGCATGCCTGCCAGGTGTTGTATCGCGCCGGAAATCCCGCTGGCGATATACAAATCGGGAGAGACAACTTTGCCAGTCTGGCCAACTTGATTGACATAAGGAATATACCCCGCGTCAACCGCGGCGCGGCTGGCGCCAACTGCAGCCCCAAGCACTCCGGCCAAATCGTTGACCAGTGCAAAACCCTGCTGTGCCCGCCAAACTTCCTGTTCTTCTTCACTCAGGTCACCGGGCGCTTCCAAGTTAGGGTTGTTGGAAACTCCGCGCCCACCAGATACAATCACTGCAGCATCGGTCAGGCTGACACCTGCTTCCGAGGTTGTATAATCGAAGACTTTCACAGCGATATCGCCCTCAGCCAAAACAGCATCAACCTTGGTCAACGTGCCAGAGCTAGATTCATCAGCTTCAGGCTTGGCAAACGCCCTACCGCGCAGGGTGATGATCTGTGGTTTGGCGCTGCACTGCACTTTGGCAAGAAGCTTGCCCGCGTAAACGGGACGAGTGGCCACAATTGTGCCATCTTGCACTTCCAAAGCCGTGATATCCACCAAGACGCCAGATTCCAGATCAACGGCGCTCATTCCAGCTAGCTCTCGGCCGCGCGTTGTCGTCGGGAACAGAATCACCTCGGGGGCTTGTTCAGTCGCTAGCTTAGCAATCAGCGCTGTGTACGGCTCAGAGCGGTATTCCGCCAAAGTGGCATCATCAGCTAAGAGCACTTCATTTGCGCCGTAGTGGAAAGCTTCTTGTGCAATCCCTTCAACACCCTCACCGAAGACCAGGGCTGTTACCCCACCGCCCAACTCTCCAGCAATAGATAAACCAGCACCAATCCCCTCCCATGACGAAGGTAATGCCTGACCTTTGAATTGATCGATATAAACCCAAATTTTATTCGTCATTAGAGCACCTTCTCCGCCATGATCTTGTCGGCCAGTTTTTCAGCAATATCTTGGGGGCTGTCGCCCTCAACGATTTCCGTGGTGACTTCCTGTTTGGGGGGATTGATCATCTCTGGCCAAGTGATAACTGAGGCTGGAGCTTCGATGCCCAACTCACCCAAATCCCAAACCGGGATCTCAGCCCGAGCAGCCTTGCGAATACCCATGAAAGAGGGGTAACGCGGCTCGCCGTAATCCTTGGTCACGCTGACTACCGCGGGCAGCTTGCTCTCGACAACCTGGCGTCCCTCTTCAATAGCTCGCTCAACTTTGATAGCATCAGAACTTAGCTCAGCGATAGATGAGACCAACGTGATGGCCGGCCAACCCATCACTCTTGCGACCATCGAGGGCAGGGTTCCTGTGTCACTATCAACGGCTTGCTTGCCAAAGAAGACCAGATCCACATCGCCTACTTTTTGGATGGCAGCAGCTAAGACCTTGGCAACGGCGACATTGTCCGAACCGGTCAATGCAGGGTCAGAAACTAAGGCTGCTTCATTGCAGCCCATCGCCAGGGCATGTTTCAGGGCTTCGGTTTCATCAGCTTTGCCCATACTGATAACCTTGGTGCTTCCGCCTTGGTCTAGGACCGTCTGTAAGGCAGCCTCCACGGCGTACTCATCCCAGGGGTTGATCACTAATGGAGCATCTCCCCAAGAAACTTGCCCGTCTTCCACCACAACTTGTGCAGCGGTATCGGGCACTTGCTTAACACATACGACGATTTTCAAAGCAACCTCCCATGTTTTATAAACTTTCCTTGACTCCACTGAAAAAACTATCAGACGAGGGCTTCCGCCGGAACCGGCGGGAAACTCGCTTGGTGGCTTTTTGCAGTAGACTCTTCCTTAGTTACCAAACATTTCTTATCGTATTGATTCTCGAATGCCTGGGTCAATCACGAATGAATACGAATTGTCCGAATTACACGAATAAGAACATTCGTGTAATTGATGACAATCGTTCCTATTCGTGATAGAAAACGACAAACAGCCAGAAAATACACTCAGCCATTGTATAGCCTAATGTATCGTCACTGACAAGTGTAACTCGTCACACATTGTTGGTTACGCACCTACTCTTCCTGCCATTCATCAGGATCGTAGGCAGGCATCTCCTTGCGCAGAGACTTATCACGTCGGTTTCCCAAGACATAGCTGGCCTGGATAAGGTGTTGGATTTCATTGCTGCCTTCGTAGATCACCGCACCGCGGGCATTGCGCATATAGCGCTCGACATCATATTCGTCGCTGAAACCATACGCACCATGGATTTGGATGGCCTCGTTGGCAGCCTCGAAAGATTTTTCTGTCGAATACCATTTTGCTGATGATGTTTCGCGCGTATTGCGCTCGCCCACGTTTTTCATCCAACCTGCCTTTAAATATAGCAACCGCGAGGCATCGTAATCCAAGGCCATGCGGGCAATCTTGGCCTGCACAAGCTGGTGTTCAGCAATCGGCACCCCAAACGCTCTACGCTCATTGGCGTAGGCCACGCTGGCTTCCATAGATGCTCGGATCAGACCGGTAGCACCAGCGGCAACGGTGTAGCGTCCGTTGTCAAAGGCGGACATTGTCACTTTGAAACCTTCGCCTTCTTCACCAATCATGTTAGCGACGGGCACGCGCACATCTTGAAGGTTGATCCAACCTGTGGACCCGGCACGCACGCCCAACTTACCATGAATATCCCCTACGGTCACGCCGGGGCTCTTCAGGTCAACGATAAAGGCCGACAAACCTTGGTAGCCCTTCTCAGTATCAGGGATTGTGCGAACTGTCACCATGGCGTAATCGGCCTTAGTGGCCAGGGAGATCCACATCTTTTCGCCATTCAAGATGAAATCATCCCCACCGCGCTTACCTGTGGCCTGAATATTGCCAAAATCTGATCCCGCGCCGGGTTCAGTAAATGCGCCCGCGCCAATCTTCTCGCCGCTCGCCAACGGAGTCAGGAATTTCTCTTTCTGCTCCTCCGTGCCCCACTGCAAAATGGTCATACTGCATAAACCCGTGTGTACCGACATAATCACTCGCAGGGTTGTATCCACCGCTTCCAACTCTTCGCAAGCCAGACCCAGAGATACATAATCCATGCCCTGCCCACCATATTTTACGGGAATGCAGATGCCCAAAATGCCCAACTCCGCCATGCGTGGCAGCACAAAAGGTACCATCTCTTGCTTACGATCATACTCCTTAATCACTGGAGTAACTTCTTTTTGGGCGAAATCACGCACCATTTTTTGCACCATGCGGTGCTCTTCTGATAAAGCGAAATCCATTGTCGAAATCTCCTATTTTGATAAAGTGCGCCCATTATAATACAGCCACCTTCAACTATAATGAGAGATATGAGAAAACTTTGGGATGAGGGCATCATCCAGCGGATTGTTGGCTTATTTGTGTTGATCACCCTTTTGGGGATCTCTCCGCGCCCGCACGCAGTCAGACGGGGGTTTGAGTTGGCGCGCCTTGCCCAAAGTGATAACAGCCTCCGAGCCGCTGAGCAACTAGCTTTGCTGGCTGAACAACTCCCTTGGAGAGACGATCTCTGGGAACAAGCAGGGCATTCGGCCATGAACGCAGGCGCGTATGCAGAATCCATTGAATACTTCGAGAAAGCACAAACTGCTAACCAGCTTTCAGTTTCTGGGCACCTTGCCCTAGGCGATGCCTTTCTTTCATCGGAAGATCTCGACTCCGCCGTCCGAACCTGGGAAACTCTCAAACAAGAATATTCCCCTTCTGAAGAATCACTCGCTCGCTTGGCTGATGCCTACCTCAAAAAAGATGATTATGATAAGACCATCCTCGTATTGAAAGAACTCATTGAATTTAATGTTTCCAATCTCCAAACTCTAACCTCTAATGTCCAAACCTTCGACTTCCCCTTCGGGGATCAGGGCAAGTCTCCAATATCCAATATCAGCTACACCCTCGGCATCCTCCTCGCCGCCCACCAACCTGAATCAGCGCCGCCTTACCTGCTCCAGGCTGCTGAACAAGACATCGAGACGGAAACCCTGGCCAGAGAGTTAGTCTTCGTCATTCAACGCGCTTTACCCAAAGACGAACCAGCCTATACATTGCTAGTGTCTGGACAAAAACTCGCCCAACACAATCAATGGCGGTATGCCGCCCATGCCTTCCAACAGGCTACTGAACTGCGACCAGACTATGCCGAAGCCTGGGCCTATTTAGGAGAAGCTTACCAACAGTTGGATAATTCTTCGCCCGAAATTGGTTTAGCCGAATTAGAGTGGGCACTCATTTTAGATCCCAATTCCCTGGCAGCCAACACTTTTATGGCCTTATACTGGCAGCGCGCCGGAGATCATCAACAATCTCAAGTTTACTTACAAAAAGCCGCTGACCTGGACCCATACAATGCCACGCTGCTTATCCATTTAGGCGAGATGTGGGCACAAAGCGGTGATCTGGTCACGGCGCAAAGATTCCATGAAGAAGCGATTGAACTCGACCCATATGACCCAATTTCTTATCAAGCACTGGTTGAGTTTTGCATTCGTTACAATGTAGAATTACACACCCTCGCGCTACCCGCAGCCCGCCAAGCTTTAACGCTGGAACCCTATAACCCTGCTGCACTCGACGTAATGGGGCAAGTATTATTCCGCCTTGGGGATTACGTCAATGCAGAACGATTTTATTTGCAGGCGCTGGCAAATAATCATGAGCATCATCCAACACATTTGCATTTGGGCTTACTCTACATCTTGCAAGATCAACTCGAATTGGCGCGTTTGCATCTCACGTTGGCAATTACCTTAGCTCCTAATTCGGCAACAGCGGATCATGCCCAGAGACTGCTGCGCGAAAACCTGTTACCCTAATGCCCCAAATTACACCGCTATGCTACAATTTAGCGAAATTCCGCCATCTCTAGGCCATAGGAGATCACAATGAACAAGAAATATTATTTACTGGCTATCATTTCCACATTACTTTTTGCGTCTCTTGCATGTGCCGCTTTGAGTGGAAATGCGCCCAATGAAGAATCGGCTAGTCTGCCAGCCAACGTGCTCTTCCAGGATGACTTCTCAGATACATCCAGCGGGTGGGATCAGGTCAGTGTAACCGAGGGCATCACCGACTACAAAGATGGTCACTATCGAATTTTAGTCAACACTGATGATACAGATATTTGGGCAAATCCTGGACTGCATTTCACAGATGTTGTCGTCGAAGTCGATGCCACCAAAGCAGGCGGACCTGACGACAATGATTTTGGCATAATCTGCCGTTATCAGGATGTGGAAAATTTTTACTTTTTCATCATCAGCAGTGATGGTTTTTACGGTATTGGGAAATACGACAACGGTGAATGGGTCTTACTTAATGAAGAGCAAATGTTGCCCACTGAAGACGTTAATCAGGGAAATGCCACAAATCACATTAGAGCCGATTGCGTAGGCACCCACTTTGTGTTGTATGCCAATAACATAAAATTGGCCGAGATTGAAGACTCATCCTTCGCTTCAGGAGATATCGGCTTGCTGGCTGGCACACTGACCGAAGTTGGCGTTGAAATTCAATTTGATAATCTTGTGGTCAAGAAGCCATAGTTTTTTACTACAACCCCGGTTTCTTCTTTCCCCAAGTGGGATCCAAAAGTCGAAAGAAACCGGGGTTCTCTTAAGATGTGATGAAAGTATATTTAGACACTGTTGGGTGTCGTCTAAACCAGAGTGAAATCGAAACCTTTGCACGGCAATTTCGTCTCGCCGGGCACACTTTGGTTTCCGATCCTGCTGAAGCCGATCTGACAGTGATCAACACCTGTACGGTTACTACGGCCGCGGCAGCCGATTCGCGCAAGAAGATCCGTGGGGCGACACGCGCTGGCAGCGGGGAAGTGATTGCCACAGGCTGCTGGGCAACAATGGAACCCCAAATGGCGGCAACCCTCTCTGGGGTAAGCCAGGTTGTATCCAATATTGACAAAGATAATTTGGTGTCGCAGTATCTTCAACTTCCATCCGAATCATTCGATCTTGAACCTGTTGAGCGAGAGCCTATCCCTGGGGCACGCACCCGCACGAGAGCTTTCATCAAAGTTCAGGATGGCTGTGACAATCGTTGCACATTTTGCATCACCACCGTGGCGCGCGGGGGTGGAGTCAGCCGACCAACTGCAGACATTATTAAAGATATTCAGTCTGCTTATCGAGGCGGAGTTCAAGAAGCAGTTCTCACCGGTGTGCATTTGGGCTCATGGGGGTACGATTTCGAAAATGCGACGCACCTGAAAAGATTAGTTGATATCATCCTTCGTGAAACAGATATCCCCCGTTTGAGGCTTTCCTCTCTGGAGCCCTGGGATTTAGAAGAAGATTTTTTCAGTCTTTGGGAAAACAAACGCCTGGCACGACACCTTCATTTACCCCTACAATCAGGCTGCGCGGCGACACTGCGGCGCATGGCCCGCAAGACCACCCCAGAAGAGTATGCTAAATTAATCGCCAATGCCCGTCTCGCCATTCCCGAACTTGCCATCACAACGGATGTAATTGTGGGCTTTCCAATCGAGAGCGATATCGAGTTCGAAGAAAGCTTGAGCTTTGTCAACAATATGAATTTTGCTGGAGGGCATGTATTTACTTATTCAGCCCGGCCGGAGACGGCTGCGGCACGCATGCCAGATCATGTACCCCACGATGTGCGCAAAGATCGTAATGCGCAAATGCGCGCTATTTTTAGCGCGACTAAAGCGGCATATCAAGAACAATTTTTGGGAGAAAACATTTCCGTACTTTGGGAAAGTGCCACTGCTCTAGGATCAGATGGATGGCATCTAAACGGGCTGACAGACAATTACCTGCGCGTCCGCGCCGAGGCTCCCATGAAGCTTTGGAACAAAATCACGCCGGTAAAAATTACCGAAGTAACGACACAAGGGCTGATCGGTAGAATACTGTAATCAAAGCACTGACTTCTGTATTTTTATTAGGAGGATCCCATGAACGACTGTCTCTTCTGTAAAATCATTGCGGGTGAAATTCCCAGCGAGAAAGTGTACCAAGACGACCTGGTAACAGCTTTCAGGGATATCAATCCCGTGGCACCAACCCATATTTTGATCATCCCTAACAAACATATTGCCACAATCAATGATCTCACGCTTGAGGATGAGAATCTTGTGGGACATTTATTCACAACGGGAAAAACCTTGGCAAAAGAAGATGGCATCGACGAATCCGGCTACAGGCTGATCATTAATGTCAATCGCGACGGCGGTCAAGAGATCTACCACCTACATCTACACCTGATCGGGGGTCAGAAGATGCGCCATCCGATGGGATAAGGGTATAATCTCAACATGAGTACAAAGGAAAAACTAACCCAATCCCTCAAAGATGCCTTGAAGGCCAAAGACGTACGACGGAAACGCGTTGTCCGCATGGCAATGACCTCCATCAAAAATGCCGAGGTCGACAAAAAAGGCGAGCTGGATGAACCGGACGTTTTAGCAATCTTGCAGAAGGAAGTCAAAGCCCGTCATGAGACCATTGAAGGTGCCCAAAAAGCAAAGCGAGACGATCTCATTGCCGAAGCTGAAGCAGAAATCGCCGTTTTAGAAGAGTACCTTCCTAAAGCGCTCGGCCGCGAAGAGTTAGAAGCTTTGGTCAGAGAGGCGATTGCAGAATCGGGCGCCACTTCGCCAAAAGAAATCGGTCTGGTGATGAAAACCCTGATGCCCAAAGTGCGCGGGCGCGCCGATGGAAAAGAGGCCAATCAAATTGTGCGGGAGTTACTTTCCTAGTAAACCGTTAACAGTGAACGGTACTAAAAACCTTACCTGAGCACTGATTCATGTCTTCACGTCCAGAAAAACTACCTTGGCAGCGAATCATCTTTCTGATCTTCCTCCTGATTGTAAGCAGTGGGGCTGTCATGGCTATTGTGATTTTTACGCCAACGATCTCATTCACGGCGGGTGATCTGCAAACGGGGGATGTAGCTACACAAGATATTCTTGCTCCTTCAGCCATTAGTTACGACAGTACTGTACTCACTGAACAGCAGCGCGAAAATGCGCTGCGCTCGGTATCCTCTAAATATACACAGGCAGACACAAATATCGCCCGCCAACAGATGGAGCATCTGCGTGCGGCATTGGCATATATCACCAGCGTGCGCGCCGATGAGTATGCATCTGAAGAACAAAAGCTAACTGATCTCGCGGCTTTACAGGGGATCAACCTCAGTCAAGATACTGCCCTCGGCATTCTCGATCTAAACGAATTGCGCTGGACGTCCGTACAGCAGGAAGCCATAGTGGTTCTCGAGCAAATGATGCGCAACACGATCCGAGAAGATCGAGTCGACGATTTGCTCCGCACCGTACCTAACCTGGTATCTCTCGCTCTCCCTGCAGAGCAGGCTGTCATCGTCGCCGACTTGGTTTCTGCCTTCATTGCCCCAAACAGTTTCTATAGCGAAAACCTGACCGAGGCGGCTCGCCAGCAAGCTTTAGAGGCTGTCGAACCAATAATCGTATCCTTCGCCGCTGGGGAAGTTGTTATTCAACGCGGTGAAGTTGTTTCAGAAGTAGATGTCGAAGCACTGCGCCACATGGGGTTAGCCCAACCCGAACGCGGCTGGCAAGATTTCGTTAGCACGGGATTATTAGTGCTCTTATCTGCCGGACTAGCGATCATATTCATACGGCGCAAACCTGTCAGAGGGAACAACACGAGCAGTTTGCTAATGGTCGTCTTCCTTTTCCTGGCCTTCTTGGGCTTGGGGCGGTTGACTATGCCAATGCACGTCTTAGCCCCATATTTATTCCCTTTATCTGCGTATGCACTGCTTATTGCCAGTCTTTTGAGCGAAGAATTGGCCCTCATCTCGGTAATGCCACTCATATTACTAACAGTGTATGGACATCCGGACAGCGGTGTCTTATTTTTATTTTATGGTGTGAGCAGTCTCTTCGGGGTGCTGATCCCAAAACGCGAACAACGGATAACCACTTATATTTGGGTTGGGGTCACTGTTGCCGCTACTGGAGCCGCGATCATCACAACCTTTCACCTGATTCAACCTGAGATAAATTTGGTTGAATTGGCCACTCAAGCGGCCACCACACTCCTGAATGGCCTCATCGTTGCCGGGGTAACGGTTCTCATTCAATACTTACTCGCACCAATTTTAGGGCAAATAACTCCGCTACAATTATTGGAACTCTCCAGACCTGATAACCCTTTGTTGGAATATCTGCTGCGCAATGCTCCGGGCACGTATCAACACAGCCTGCAAGTCGCCAATTTGTCCGAACAAGCTGCTGAACGAATTGATGCAGATAGCTTGCTGACACGCGTTGGCGCGCTCTATCATGATATCGGCAAAGCCCAAAATCCATACTTTTTTATTGAGAATCAAATTCCGGGCCAGATTGATACGCACGATGACATTGATCCAGCCGATAGTGCCGCGTTCATCATCAAACATGTTACTGACGGCCTGATATTGGCCAATGATCACCGTTTACCTAATCGCATCAAAGCGTTTATCGCTGAACATCACGGAAATCTAAAAACCCAATACCAGTGGACCCAGGCTATCAACAACGTGGATGGGGATGAATCGCTTATCGATGCCAGTTTGTTCACCTACCCAGGCCCGCGCCCCCAATCGCGCGAGACAGCGCTTGTCATGCTCGCAGATGGCTGCGAAGCGCGCATTCGCTCGCAAAAACCAGATACCGAGGACCAGCTTCGTTTCCTGGTTACTGATACGATCGAAAGACGCATCAGCCAGAATCAACTTGATGATACATCTCTCACGCTTTTAGATTTACAGATCATTGTCGATTCTTTTATCGCTAGTTTGCGAGGAATTTATCATCCGCGCGTTGACTATCCTACATTGAATATTCCAACTGAACCCACCAAAAAAGTGCACGAGGACGCTAGCACAAATCCGCCCGATGCGCATTCATCTTGACATCTCAGAAAGTTATCTTTCCCAATTCGAAACGCGAATCATCGAGAAAGCGGCTTTGGCAGCATTTCAGCACCAGGAAGCTCCACAGAATGCTGAGATCAGCATAGTTATTGCCTCGGACGAACAACTTCATGATTTGAATTTCCAGTTCCGAGAGTTGGACGCACCGACCGATGTGCTTTCTTTTCCCTCAGAGTTCACTGATCCCGAGAGCGGAGCATCTTACCTGGGGGATGTGGTGATCTCGTTTCCCCAAGCAAAAGCCCAATCCCAAACAGGTGGCCATACTATCGAAGATGAACTGCAACTGTTGGTCGTTCACGGTGTGCTTCATTTGCTCGGACATAACCATGCTGAACCGCTTGAAAAGTCTCAGATGTGGGCTGCACAGGTGGAGATTTTAGAAACACTTGGGATCGGCAATATTTCACTACCGGAATAAGCATTCATCAAACCCAATCAAAATGATTTCATTCCTACGTTCCCGTTTTCGCGCCATCGCATATGCTTTCGAAGGTTGGTGGCATGTGCTGCGCACTCAACGCAATACTTGGGTTCATTCGACCCTAAGTATCGCGGTGATTACCCTTGGCTTTTGGCTAAAACTCTCTCCCGGTGATTGGGCTATCATCATTCTGACCATGGCAATCGTTTGGGCAGCCGAATTCTTCAATACATCCCTCGAAGCCCTAACTGACTTGATCCAACCCAAAGAGCATCCCCTCGCAAAAATTAGTAAAGATGTCAGCGCGGCCGCAGTGCTGATCACTGCCGTGGCTTCGATACTCATCGGGCTATTAATTTTAGGACCGCCACTGTTAGATAAAATACGATTGATGATTGAAGGTTCGATATTTTGATTTCCATTATCACCTGTCATTCTGAGCCTTTGCCATAGGCGGGGCGAAGAATCTCGTCGATCAGGGTTTTAGATACTTCGCTCGTTTTGCTCTGCACGCCTTTGGCGACGGCGGCTCAGGATGACACCCAATTGAAAGAACTTACAAACCAAATTGATAGAAATCTGTGTTTATCAGCGTTTATCTGCGGTTATTTACACGAAGATACTTAGAGGTATTCCTATGTCAGAATTAAGTTTCCGTTTTGGAACTGTTGGCGCCCCAAAATCCAATCCTAAAAAACCCGGCGGCAGCGTTGGTGCTGTGATGCACATGCCCTCGTTGGGCCTCAGCACCATTGAACTAGGTTGGGTACGCTCCGTGAGGGTCGGCGAAAAAACCTGCGCCAACATCAAGGCTGCGGGAGAAGAACACGATGTCTCAATTAGCATTCACGCTCCCTACTTCATCAACCTGAATGCCGACGATGAAGAGTGGCCCAAATCCCGCAAGCGCTTGATGGATGCGGCTCACTTTGGCAATCTGGCTGGGGCTACTGATATCATCTTCCATCCTGGTTCATATTTTGGCAATCCCCCCGAAGATGTACTTCCCATCGCTATCGAACGCCTGCAGGTCTGCATCGATGAGCTGCGCTCTGCTGATAACCCGGTCATTCTGCGCCCTGAAACTATGGGTAAATCTGCTATGTTGGGATCGTTAGATGATACATTGAAAATGAGCGTTGCCATCGATGGTGTCGAACCCTGTTTGGACTTCCCGCATTTATTTGCCCGCACGGGTGATGGCAGCATGAACAGCTACGATGATTGGGTGGTCGCCCTCAACGCATATGCAGATGCCCTGGGGGTAGAATCACTTCAGAGGTTGCACATTCATATGTCTGGGATCGAGTACACACCCAAAGGGGAAAAGGAGCATCTCCCAATCGAAGAATCAGAGCTGAATTTCGAGGCAATCCTGCAAGCACTGAAAGATCTCAAATGCGCTGGCCGCATCTTGTGCGAGAGTCCCATCCTCGAGGAAGATGCCATTTTGATCAAAAAGAAGTGGCAAGAAATTTCTGGTGAGGGCTAATGTGAAAACTGAAGAACTACAGAAGCTCCACAAAACGATGCGCTCTTGCCGCATCTGTCTGGACGATGGGCACGAGATCACCCCACCTGCAATCTTCACTGGCAAGATGGGTGCGCGCATCATGAGTATTGGCCAGGCGCCTGGCATCACCGAAGTCGAAGCCCAACGGCCATTCAATGCCGGTTCTGGTCAACGCCTATTCAAATGGCTCTCAGATGCTGGAATTGAAGAAACCTGGTATCGCAAGACACAATACATGACCTCAGTGACCAAGTGCTATCCTGGTCGCGCCCCCTCGGGGAGTGGAGACCGCGTCCCAAGCCGCATCGAGCAGGAATATTGCCGGCCCTACCTGGACCGCGAAATCGAACTCATCGATCCAGTTTTGATCATCCCAATCGGGCGTTTAGCGATCAACCTTTTCTTCCCCAAAAGTATGAAACTGACCGATATCATCGGAACGCAAAAAGAAGTCGATGGTCGCTGTGTTGTTCCTCTGCCCCATTCTTCTGGCGCCAGCCGCTGGCATCAGATCGAAGAAAACCGCATCTTAATCCGCCAAGCAGTTGAATTGATTGGCGATCACATGCAAAATTTATTTCCAGACTTGCAAAACCACTAATTTCCAAAATCTAATCTCAAATATCTGAACAAAAAAAAGCCCCGGTTATGTCCGGGGCTTGAGTTTTTCTTGATTGCTACTTCACTTGTTTGAAGTAAATAATGATCGTACTCTTTTCACATTCTTGGTACGTGTCAAAGAAGATCTGGTCGGACATGGGCAATCCTGCCTGATCTAAGAGCTGCACCCAAAGGGAGAATGATGATGCAGTAGGCTCAGCGACAATATCTGTAAGATCAAACTCATATCCCGCAGGGCCATATTTCGTCGCGATACCTGATACAGTCACTTTCTCGACATCCTGGCCAGCCAACTGCCCACCCAATTTGACAACCACGCCCGTTACGGGGGCACCGTTCAAACTCAACACCTGCCCACCAACACCCATCCAATTGCAGCCCAACTCAGCGTGGTAGAGATTTGGAATATACTGAGGATTACCATCATGGAGCACAAAGGGCATATCGCTTTCTTCATCAGCTTCAACGGTATCCGCTGCGGTTGCTTCGGTGATTGGTGCAAGGGTAACTGTTGGCTCTGGCGTGTCTGTGATTGTTGGAATCAGCGTCTCAGTGGGTGTCATCGTCCATGTAGGCGGAAGCACCTGCTTAGGTGTGGGTGTAAGCGTATCTAACTCCATCGCTACTGGGAATGTTGGGGGTGGGAATGGATTGATACCTGCATTGGGATTTATAAAAACCGTCAAAAAGATCACACCAACACAAAGGGCGATCACTAAGACAACTACTGTGAGAATATTCCACACCAGATTCGTGCGATCTGGCGAATCATCATCCTCATCTATATAATCAAATACATCTTTGTCCATATTTCTCTCCCTTTCTTAAGGGCCCTTTCCACAGGGGTTGGTCGTTATGGCGAGTATATACTGATTTCGCTTTGCGTGCGACGATCCTGCAACCATTGTTCAAGCGTTTGAGTTTGCACCACGCGGTAAGCATTTGGATTTAATAGATATGCAGTATCCTTCTCGATCAACTGGACGATGTGGAAACCCAACATCGTCTGTGTGACTGGACTGTAATCACCGGGGGAGAGGCTAAAAATAACATCATCCAGCTCTGGAACCGTGAGGTAGCCCCGAGGGAACCATCCCAAATCTCCGCCATGCAAAGGGTCATACTGTTCAGCCAGTGTTTCGAAATCCGCGCCAGACTCTAATTGATTGAATACCGTATCAGCTTCATCTGAATTATATAGCAAAATCTGACGGGCGTGCACTTGTTCGGCAGTTTGGGAGACCTCAGCAACAATTCTATCTCGCATCCAAGCCGCGGCAATGGATCGCCCCAAGGCACTCCTGAAGGTTTCATCGGTGTATCCATGCTCGTTCAACCAGGAACCTAGGGCCTCGACGCCGATATCCAATTGATCAATGCGGCTCTGTAGCATAGCATCATCCACAACGAAACCAGCATCCGCAGCTGCCTGAGACATCAGAAACTGGTCGATCAATTCTTGCATGACCAACTCTTCATACTCTGTTGCCAGTTCCGTGCCAATCGCGGCGCGATAGCGTGCCAGCTCCGCCTGGTATTCCGCAATGGTGATCGCATCCCCGTTGACTTGCGCCGCTAGGCTTACGGGTGTCTCTGTAGGTTGAAGCGGTGTAGGGGCATCGGTATCCTCTTGCTCTGAAGCGGTTGCTGTAACTTGAGTTTCCACAGGAGATGTTTCTACAGAACTCGACTGACATCCCGAAAACAAAAACGCTGTCAGAATCCCCAGAATCATCAATGCTTGCCAAATCTTTGTTGTAGACATTGCTCCCAATTATACTGGCAACAACCCGGAGAGAGAAGCAGTTATAATAAAAGCAATACTCTCAAATAAGGAGAGAGACATGCAATCTAATGAACAGATTATTCGAACTTTGCGTACAGCAAATGCCTCTCTGAAGCAGGAATCTCAAGCGTTGGAAGCAGAGAATAATCGACTCCGTAATGTTATTCATGCTCTCAACACACTGCAATACAATTTAGACGCTATTACCCCTGAAACAAAAGTTATGGGGTTGGTCAGCAAAATTCTTTATGCCGCATTGGAAGCTGTTGATTCAGAAAATGGCTCATTGCTCCTACTAAGTCCACGGGATAATCAACTTGTTTTTGTAGAGGTGATCGGCCAGAGTCGCGCGGAGTTATTAGGCTATCGCATGCCTGCTAACCAAGGTATTGCCGGCTGGGTGCTTGCCAACAAATCCCCCATCCTTATCCCAGATGTTCATAAAGATCAGCGCTGGTATTCCCACGTTGATGAAACCACCGGGTTCCAGACTGCATCGATTTTAGGGGTGCCACTTTTTGCAGATGAACGGCCCTTGGGCATAATCGAAGTTGTCAATACCCGCGGCGGAAAACCGTTCCATGAAGGTGATCTGGACATCATGATCCTGGTGGGACGTTTGGCCTCCCTGGCATTGGTTCGAGCTGAAGAAACGACAACTGATTAGAAATCGAATAAAAACGGGACTGCTAGGGGATTGTTTTCAATATCGCTTGTGCTAGAATAAATTAGATTATTTTTCGGCGGGGAACACACTTATTCCCGATATCGCCTCGTTAAAGTTCCCATGTACAAGGTTAGGAGGCAGCTATAATTACTCGGCGACGATTGGTGGGGGTTCTGACACCGCTTTCATTGGAATCCTATAGCGTGCAAGTCGAACAATATGACTACAGTAATCATCATTGACGACCACCCTATTGTGCGAGCAGGAATGAAAACGGTGCTCAACGCTGCTCCTAATATCACCGTGATTGCCGAGGGCAGCACGGGAGAAGACGCCTTGAGCCTGGTGAAAGGTAAACAGCCAGATGTACTGGTGTTGGATCTAAATCTGCCAGACATCAATGGCCTGGAAGTCACCCGCAAACTGGTCGCACAGGGCGAAGCCACTGCGATATTGGTTCTGACCGCTCATGACGACACGCAAATGATCTTCAGTTTGCTGCAAAGCGGGGCCACTGGCTACGTGCTCAAAGACGAAGCTTTGGAAACGCTGGCCCACGCTGTTCATGCTGCGGCACGTGGCCAAAGCTGGCTCAGCCCAACGGTTGCCAGCAAAGTCATCCAACGGGCAGTCCAAAGGGAGCAGCAAGCGCCCGTGGAGGCAGGCAAATCTCCTCATCCAGAATCCCCGCTGACATCGCGCGAGATGGAGATCCTCAAATTATTGGCGCAGGGGTTGGATAATACAAATATCGCCAAGAAACTGGCAATTACTAAACGCACCGTCCAAAATCACGTCAGCAATATTTATGGCAAACTGGGTGTGACATCGCGGGCTGAAGCCATGCTCTACGCCATCCAACATGGATGGGGACAGGTTCCTTTATGGAAGAGTACTCCTGATGTCTCCAACGGTAAATCGTAGACTCAATCTTCAGATCGGAATTTATACTCTGGTTGCCTTGGTATTGCCTGCGCTAATCGGGTACGATATCTACTACCAATGGCAGAATCCCACAATGGATTTTTATCTGGACAGCTACGGTTCTGCGATTGTGAATAGCGTCGTACCTGGCGGTCAGGCCCAAATTGCCGGACTTCAGACGGGGGATGTCATTCTTAGCGTTGATGATATTCCCTTTGAGAATTGGTACGCGCCCAAATTAGGACAAACCCATCTAATAAAAATTGAGCGCCAGGGTGAGCAGCTTAGCATAGGTATTCCTGCAGTGCGCGTGCTGCTGGTGAATTATTTGTCCCTGAGTAGTGCCATTATTATTACGTTGACATTTTGGGGAGTAGGGACGTTGTTGCTATGGCGAAGATTCCAGCAAATTGAGATCCGATTGTTGTTCTTGTTATCTCAAACTGTCGCCATTAGTCTTCTATTTCCATTAGCCCACCCCCATCCCTGGGTACCCCCTTACTGGATGATCACTTTGAGTTTGGCGGGCTTATTTATGACGACGCCTCTGCTCATCCATTATGCGATCTCATTTCCGATACAAATTGGCAGCCCTCGCCAACGACTTTGGATGTTGATCTCTCTCTATGGATTAGCCTCCGCCGCCTTTTTGGCATGGCTTTCTGATATTCGCATGGGGAGGCAATTGGGCGCCTCTTTCCTCATTCTGGTGGTTACCGCGGCTGTCGTCATTATGATCTACAGTTACCAATATCGGGCCACATCCAACGATCGTCGCCGCTTACGTCTAGTCGTCTTTGGCACGCTATTAGCTGGTGCCCCCTCCATTTTGTTCTACCTGCTACCTGTCGTTCTTAAATCACCATACCAAATACCTGTATGGGTAGCTGGTCTATTTTTGATCATCGCACCCATAAGTTATCTTTACGCGACATTGCGTCATAGCCTGTTCGGTATTGACCGATTGATCAACCGAACACTGGTTTACGCCATTCTGTCATTGGGTATCTTTTTCTTATATTTGGGGCCTTATTTACTGCTTTACCGATTTTTCCCGGGTGATTTGTTTCTTCAAATGCTCATGGTTTCCGTTATGACACTGTGGGTAGGGTGGACTTTTGACTGGATGCGGAAGCGAGTGCAACGATGGGTGGATGGTCTATTCTTTGGCGGCTGGTACGACTACCCCGGGGTTGTCGAAACCATCAGCGACGCCCTTGCCCGCAGCGTCGAACGAGAACAGATTGCCTATGTTCTTACCCGACAGGTGCCTGAACTCATGAAACTGCGTGGCGGGAATTTATGGATCGGTGAACCCAATGCGACTTACCCTTCCACGCCGCCTGTACAAGAGCGTTTCCGTTTTAAATTCCAAAGCGAAGTACCTGCCCAATGGGCTGTGGGAATGCATCAAGACGGCGACGATCTGTCTGAGGATGATCGTCGCATCCTTCACACCCTGGCCCGCCAAGCTGAAATTTCCCTTAACAATGTCCTGTTGATTGAAACCTTACGCCGCCAATTGGACGAGATTCGCACAAGCCGGGAAATTGCTACTCAGGCTCAGCGCCAGCTGCTGCGCTCGCGTGAAGAAGAGCGAGCTCGACTGGCGCGAGATCTGCACGACAGTCCTATCCAAGCCCTGGTAGGTTTGAATATCCAGTTAGGTTTAATGGTGACTACAGGGGAAACCAATCCGCAAATTAATCAGGCGCTAAACGAAATGCGCGCTGAAGTGCTCACCTTGCTCTCCGAGTTACGCCAGGTATGCGCAGAACTGCGCCCGCCTATGTTGGATACCCTGGGGTTAGGTGCAGCCGTGCGCGCCCTGGCCGAAGAGTGGGCAACTGAGTCTGATGTGGAAACCGAACTTGATCTTGAATCCGATGCCATCTTGCGCGAACTTCCCAGCGAGGTAGCGCTTAACCTTTATCGGATCACCCAAGAAGCGTTGATCAATGTCGCCCGGCATGCCAGCGCGCGCCGGGTTGTTATCAAACTCAATTGGCAGGAAAACATTTTGTCACTGCTGATTAAGGACAATGGACAAGGTTTTTCACTACCGGACACATTCAGCGGACTCACCGAACATGACCATTTCGGCATCGTTGGCATGAGAGAACGGGCTGATCTTATTGACGGCCAATGGTCTTTGGAATCAGCTCCCAGAAAGGGGACAACGGTGCACATTTACTGGCAACCCCCACGAGTTTGATTTCAACTCTGGGAAACCTTGACTGAATAGGAGCTAACCCAATGAAAAGGGGAGATATAGGCAACTTACCTGCGAATCATACTGATAATGCTGTCGGGCATTCTCTAACCCGAGGGGGTGTTTTGAAATTAACGGGAATCGGTGTGGTGATCTTCATTTTATTATCTGCGGTGGTGTATATCAGTTTCACCCTGTTGCCACAGAGCTCGGGAGCAGGTGTAATCCTGACGACCCCCCAGCCAACCTCAATCCCCGACTCAGTTGCAATCATCCATACTTTTCCAATTACAACCGAGGGTATTCACATCTTCAACGATCAACTGGCCGTTTGGCAAATGACCGAGGCGCAGTATCAATTTGCTGCGACCCACTATACTGGCACACAGAAGATATTTGCCTCCAACGCCCGCCGCCTGCGTGCTCACAATCCTGATTTCATCTTGCTTAATTACCGCCTGGGACTGGGATTAGGTTACCAAGAAACAACGGGGAATTGTAATCCGACCGGTAACTGGCATGAAGTCATTGAAGGAGAGAAATGGGTCCGGGAATACCCCCAGGCTCCCCAGGAAAGCTGGTTTTTCGAGTGGGGTGACCAGCGTGTGTTCCATTGCCAATGGGGTTGGTATTTGATGGATCTGGAGGATACATCCTGGAGAGAGTACTGGGGCAATGAGGTGCTACGCCAACTCCAAGCGAACCAAGCTGACGGTGTCTTCGTCGATGGGCTGATCGTACCCAATTACTACGGCGGGGACCAATTCGATCCACCTTTACCTGAAATTGATGAAACCTTCGAACACACCTGGTCGGCAAATATCGAGGATTTCATTTCCTTCATGCAAACTGGCGAACTGGCTGATTATTACTTCATAGTCAATGTCGGCAACTGGGTCACCGGGCGCGATATTACCGATTACTCCGCTGCCGACGGTGTTTTGGTTGAAGGTTTTGCGCGTTGGGATGAGGGGGGATACTTTGATCCCCAAGACGGAGACTGGCAGCTGCAGATGGACCGC
>JADHTJ010000006.1 GCA_016785015.1 Anaerolineales bacterium | reverse complement strand
CCAAATGTGACCCCCTACCAAGGGCCCTTACCAAGGACCCTTACCACGGCGAATCCTAGAGACCCCCCGGAATAACCGACTCTTACAGTGTACTTGAGCTTCAATATTTCATATTGGAATTAGTTAGCTTGTTGATAGCAAACGAATAGGTTTTGTTGAAGCGAGTAGAGTAAATTGTTGCTATCCGGAGTATCATGGACTATGTCGTTTCCCTCAGTTTAGGGTATTATTGAAACTTTATTCGCATCCAGGCGTATATTGGATAGCAATTCATAAAATTATATTAGCGTAACGAGTGGTGTGCTCATGACAGAATCAGAATTAGTAATTGATTTAGAGAAGGTCGACAAAACCTTCGAGGGACCCGCAGGACCGATACATGCACTTAGGTCTGTAAATATTCAAGTGGGTTCTGGTGAATTCGTAGGGGTGCGAGGGCCATCGGGCAGCGGAAAATCAACTTTATTGAATATGATCACGGGGATAGACCGTCCCACCAATGGTGATATTTGTGTGACGGGGGCACATCTCAACGACCTGAATGAAAATAAATTAGCACGCTGGCGCGGAAAAAATGTCGGCGTCATCTTCCAGTTCTTCCAATTACTTCCCACATTAACGATAATTGAAAATGTGATGCTCCCCATGGACTTTTGTCGCGTCTGGAAACCGCGTGAACGGCCTGAGCGTGCTATGCACCTGCTCGATCAAGTCGGATTAGCAGACCAGGCCTACAAGCTGCCCAACACCCTCTCAGGTGGCCAGCAGCAGCGCGCTGCGATCGCCCGTGCCCTGGCAAATGACCCACCTTTAGTGATGGGCGACGAACCCACAGGCAACCTGGATACGAAGGCCGCGGATAAGGTTTTTGTCCTTTTCGAGGACCTCGTCACGCAGGGCAAAACCTTCATGATGGTGACTCATAACGTCGAGTTGGCCAGCCGGATACCTCGAGTGGTAGACGTGCTCGATGGTGAGTTATTCGACAATGGGAAAGGCCGCAAATGAGAACCGCATTTCGCAAAGTATGGCGTGATCTATGGCGCAACTTTGGCCGCACGGTAATGGTTGTATTGAGTATCGCCATTGGTGTTATGGCTGTTGGCATGGTTGTTTCTGGCAATCAGATGGTCTTAGGTCAAATGGCGCAATCTCATCTTGATAGCAATCCTTCACATGGCGTGCTTTACATTGCGGGTCTCGCCAGTGAAGATACTATCCGCAGCCTGCGACGGGTAGAAGGCGTGGATGACATCGAAGGGTTTGCAGACGCCACAATTCGCTGGAAATCTACTTTGGATGGTGAATGGCAGGATGGCCATATCATCACCTATACCGATTACGAGAATCAAAAATATGACCAGCTTACGCTGATGGATGGGAATTGGCCCACCGAAAAATTAATCGCTGTCGAAGCTGCCCACATCGAATCGTTTGGTGTGCCTGAGATTGGTGGAACGGTCTATTTTGAGATCAACGAACGAGCCCGTGCTCTAGAAGTTAACGGAGTTGTAAGAAATCCTTTTGAGTGGCCACTCCCTTTTGGGCAGAATGCTGCATTTTATGTGACTCCAGATATCTTTCAAAAGATTGCTGGATTTCGTGGAGCGGACCAATTAAGAATCACACTCACGAATTACAGTGAAGACAATTTCTATTTAGTTGCAGACAGGATTAATGAAAAGCTCCAAAAGATCGGCTTGTCCGTTGGGTATTCAGAACCATTTCACCCTGAAGAGCATTACCTTCAGGAAATGATCAACGGCGTTGGCATGGTGCTCTCCGTGATGGCCGTCGGATCTCTGGGATTAAGCACACTTCTGGTTATCAATACCATCAATGCCCTCATTGCCCAGCAAATCCCCCAAATTGGGATCATGAAAGCTATTGGGGCGCTGCGCCGCCAGATTTCTGGATTGTACATGTCTATTATTCTCGTTTATGCCCTCCTCAGTTTGCTAATTGCCGTACCTCTTGGTGCATATGGGGGCAACACTTTGGCACAATGGATGCTGTACCTTTTGAACGTGCCGGTGATCCCTTTTAAGATTTTGCCCGAAGTGCTGATATTACAAATTTTAGTGGGCTTGCTGGTTCCATTGGTAGCTGGTTTATTTCCTGTGTTGAGAGGTGTTGCCATTCCTGCCGCAAACGCTATCAGCCAGACGGGCCTGGGACGAGGGGAATACGGCCGACGTTTGATCGACCGAATCATGGCTGGCGTGCGTGGGTTACCTCGCATGGCAGCTTTATCACTGCGCAACACGTTCAGGCGTCCTGGGCGAGTTCTGCTTACATTGCTGACCCTGATCTTTTCAGGCGCCATATTCATGATGGTTTTCAGCACGCAATATTCATTTGAGCAGACAATCGATAAGATCTTTGCCGGGTTTGGGTATGAAGTACAAATCAACTTCAGTCAGTACCAGCGCATAGATGAGGTCATTCCGCTGATCGAATCGCGTCCCAATGTCGCCAATGCTGAGATGTGGACCTTTCGTACAGCCGAAACTCGAATTCCGGGTTCGTCCGGACCCGGAAGCGAATATGAAATCTTTGTGCGCGGTGTGCCCTCAGCTTCGCCAATGTTCAAACCCGAGCTTACTGCCGGGCGCATGCTAGACCCTGCAGATAACCAGGCTATTCTCTTAAACCAAAAGTTGGCTGGGAAAATGGGCGTTGAAGTCGGCGATGAAATCATCATCGATATTCCCGACGTTGGAGATACAACCTGGACGGTCGTAGGATTAGTATTCGACCTAAATGGCCGTGATCAAAACACAGCCTTTGCCAACATTGATGTTTTCAATCGCGCCTTGCATAATGTCGGCAATTCTGCAGTTGCTATGATCCAGGCTACTGAACATAATCTGGCAGTTCAGAAATCCATTGAAACTGACATGCGCGAGTTCTTTGATGCGAAAGGAATGGAAGTGTATTATTCGGCGGTTGCTAGTGAAGATCGTGCCCAGGCCAGTGCTCAATTTGGTGTGCTTACCCAAATTCTAATGATCATGACTATCTTAATGGCAGCTGTTGGTAGTATGGGTCTCTCCGGAACGCTCTCGATCAATGTTATCGAACGCCGTCGCGAAATCGGCGTCATGCGCGCTGTCGGAGCCTCTTCACGGGATGTGGGATATATTTTTGTGGGCGAGGGCCTGATGTTGGGTTTGATCAGTTGGCTGGCAGCCATTCCGATTGGTCTCACTGTCGGCCCAGTTTTTGTCAAGTCATTAGGCGGTGTAATTGATTTTCCCGCTGAATATTTCCCCGCTTTCCATGGAATATGGATCTGGCTGGGTATCGTTGTGGTGCTCTCAATCCTGGCTTCCTGGATTCCAGCTCGTCGGGCAACACGCATCAGTGTCAATGAAAGCCTAGCGTACGAATAGAGTCTGACATAAGCGGCGCGGATTTTCGGGAAGCATCTCCGATGGGAGACGAATTCCGCCTAGAAATGCAGTTCGTAATTATTTGAAATATCCTTTTTGGAGGAACATTATGAAACACAAACATATTTACTTCGCTATAACTTTTCTAATCTTGAGTATCGTTCTGTCTGCATGTGAATTTTCTACCACACCCGAACCAGAAGATCCTACGGCCATTCCAGTAGTCCAAGATTTTGCTGTGGTTGCCGAAGGGCGCCTGGTTCCCAATCAATCAGCACAGTTGTCCTTTGTGACTGCTGGTCAAGTTGCTGAAATATTTGTGACCGAGGGCGATCAAGTGGATGCGGGCCAGGTGCTGGCTCAATTGGGCGATCGCGAGCAAATTGAAAGCAATCTTGCCAGCGCAAAGTTAGAGTTGAGTGGTGCAGAATTGGAGTTGCTTTCTGCCCAACAAGATTTTCAGACCCTTTATGATAACTGGCCTGAAGCTGCTACTGCGGCCCAAGAAACACTGACTAACGCCCGTCAGGAGGTTCGTGATACTGAGCGCATCTTCAATTATCGCACCACGTCAGCGGACCAAACCGATATTGATGTTGCCTGGTCTCAGGTTGTTTTGGCGGAAGATGAGTTAGATAAAGCCAAAGAAGATTTTGAACCTTATGAAGACAAAATCGAAACAGATTTAACACGGGCAAATTTCCAGAGCCGTCTGGCTGAAGCCCAGGGGGCTTATGATGATGCCGTGCGCAAATACAATTCCTTAGTCGATCCTTCCAGTGATTTCGAAATTTCTCAGGCCGAAGCAGACTTCAACATCGCCCAAGCCCGTCTTGAGCAGGCGCAGGAAGATTACGACGATCTTCTCGAAGGGCCCGATCCCGATGATATCGCCCTGGCTGAAGCGCGCATTACTTCAGCAGAGGCACGCATCTCGGCCGCTCAGGCGAATATTGCCTCCGCCCAATCGGCCTTGGATGATCTGGATCTTGTGGCCACTTTTACTGGAACCATCGTCGATTTTGATTTAATAGTGGGTGAGCAGGTTTCTCCAGGCCAGCCCATTGCTACCGTGGTAGATTTCTCTCAATGGTATGTCGAGACTGATAACCTGACAGAAATTGAGGTCGTAGATGTGTCTGTTGGTCAGTCGGTGACCATTGTCCCAGATGCTTTACCTGATGTTGAGCTGACTGGCAGCGTGGAATCGATCGACGATTTCTTCGAAGAGAAACGCGGAGATGTCACCTACACCGCTCGAATCTTAGTTGATGAGATTGATCCACTTTTGCGTTGGGGTATGACGGTGGTGGTGACTTTTGTAGAATAGAATAAGCGAAAGTTTGATATAAAAAACTCCCGAAGGGATGACTCTTTCGGGAGTTTTTTTATTTTCTGTCATTCTGAGCGACAAAAGGAGCGAAGAATCTCTAAATTTGTCACGCAAAGAGCAAGATTCTTCGTCACTGCGCTCCTCAGAATGACAACTTTATAGCAAATTTTTATGTCCTCGTTTAAGTACTGTCCTACCCGCTCCGCTCAGAGTGACAATATATCAAATTATTGCTGACATTCCACACAAAGATAGCACGCTCCACCAAGATACGAAATCTTCTGAATGTCAGTTCCACAGTTTGGGCATGGGGTATCTTTAGTTTTGCTGTCCATCAAACGGATGTAGCCACCCTTCTGACCGTAGAGATCAACCTCGTCATTGGGGATTTTTCCGAACTCAGATTGATCGAGAAGTTTCACTGCGCCCCACATCTGTAAAGCATACGTCAGCGCGGAGACATCGGTGAATTCTCATCCCAGGTGGTAGTTCTTAGGCAGCTTCTCTCCAGGCGCGTGATAAAGGATTTTTCCACCGGCGTCACTCCACCAGAGCATATGCTCCCCTAAATGCAAATAAATCGAGCGGCCGAAACTGCTAGCGCCCGTCACTCTCAATCCTGGAAGAATTACGGCGTATTCTTCATTGGGCCGGTTGAGCCATAAAAACTTATGTGTCTATTCCCGCGCCCAAAACTGGCAATCGCGATTCCCCGTTAATTCTGCCTCCATCTGCCTGGCGATGGTAACTGCTTCAGGCATTTCGATCATGGTTTCCTCCTTCACTGGTGACAGTCACTGCCAAAGTGACTGTCACCTGGATGTTAACAATTCCTTCAAGAATCTCCCCGTATAACTATTTTCAATAAGTGCTACATCTTCGGGTGTGCCCTCTGCAATAATGTAGCCTCCCTTATCGCCCCCCTCGGGACCCAGGTCGATGATCCAATCCGCGGTGCGAATTACATCCAGATTATGCTCGATGATGATGACGGTGTTGCCGGCATCGACCAGGCGATGGAGCACATCCAGCAGGCGTTGGATATCGGCGAAATGCAGACCAGTGGTGGGTTCATCAAGGATGTAGACGGTGCGCCCCGTGGCCACGCGGCTCAACTCTTTGGCCAGCTTGACGCGCTGTGCCTCGCCACCGCTCAAGGTCAGGGCGCTCTGGCCGAGTTTGACATAATCCAGCCCGACGTCATGCAGGGTTTGCAGGATGCGCCTAATCTTGGGGTGATTCTCGAAAAAAGTCAGCGCTTCCTGCACATCCATATCCAACACTTCGGCGATATTCCTTTCTTTGTAAGTGACTTGCAAAGTTTGCCTGTTGAAGCGTTTCCCCTCGCACGTTGCGCAGCGCACCCAAACATCGGCCAGGAAGTGCATCTCAACTTTCTTAAAACCATAGCCTTTGCATTCTTCGCAGCGTCCGCCTTTGACGTTGAAGCTAAAGCGTCCCGGTTTGAATCCTAGCGCTTTGGCGTCAGGAACTTCGGCGAAAACTTTGCGGATTTCACTCAACACACCCACGTATGTGCCAGGGTTAGAGCGAGGGTTGCGGCCAATGGGGTCTTGGGTGATATTGATGATCTTGTCAAGTTTATCAAGCCCTTCGATACCCTCATGTGGGCCGGGTGTGGCCATTTTAGCGTTGTGCAGTGCACGTGCCAGGGCTGGATACATCGTCTGGGCGATGAGACTACTTTTGCCCGAGCCGCTGACTCCCGTGATGGTGATCAACGTGCCCAAGGGGAAGTTGACATCGATTCCCTTCAAGTTGTGGAGCCCGGCCCCTCGCAGAGTCATCACCCCCGATGCGGATGCAGTCCGACGCTCCCTGCCATTGGGGGGTGAAACCGTCAATTTGCCAGAAAGGTATTTCCCTGTGATCGACTCGGGGTCCAGGATAATTTCATCCGGACTCCCCGCAGCAACCACCTCGCCGCCCATCATGCCAGGACCAGGACCCAGGTCGATGATCCAATCAGCAGCGCGCATGGTGGCTTCGTCATGTTCGACGACCAGCACCGTGTTGCCGATGTCGCGCAAGCGGATGAGCGTGTCGAGCAAGGCACGGTGATCACGGGCATGCAGGCCGATGGAAGGTTCGTCGAGGATGTACATCACACCCACCAAGCCGCTGCCGATCTGACTGGCTAGACGAATGCGTTGGCCTTCGCCGCCGGAAAGGGTTGGCGCGGGGCGGTTGAGGGTCAAATAGTGCAGGCCGACGTTGCGCAGGAAGCCTAATCTTTCATAAATCTCTTTGACTAGTTCTTCACCGATTTGGATTTGTTCATTTGGGAGTGTGTGCAACAAACTGCCCACCCAATCGTGAAGCGCCTCGATGCTCCAAGATGTCAGTTCGGGAAGTCGTTTGCTGTCTATGGTCACGAAACGCGCTTCTGGGTTGAGACGCTCGCCTTCGCAGCGCGGGCATGGCAGCCGGCTCATGAATTGCATGTAATAGCGACGTGAGCCTTCAGATTTAGTTTGTCGAAAGAGGCGTTTAACATGGTAGATGATCCCCATGGCTGGTCGGTAGCTTTGGCCGCTCCAAGATCCGTCTTGCGATTCGTACTCGAAATTAAATTTAGTATCCCCCGACCCGTACATAATGACATCTTGAAATTGTTTTGGTAGATCTTTCCAGGCTAAATTGATGTCAGCATTATAGTGCTCGGCCATAACTTTGAGATGTCTGGCGCGATAGGGACTGCCTTTTTTCTTGTTGAGATTGCCATACCACGACGTAGCGCCATCTAAGATCGAGACTTCTGGATCGACGACGATTACATCAGGATCGACCTGCAATTTGACACCCAGGCCGTTGCACTCGTCACACATGCCTAATGGCGAGTTGAAACTGAATATGTGGGGTTCCAACTGCGGGAAGCTGATATCACAATCGGGGCAGGCATTGTGCTCGCTTAGCGTGATCTCCTCGTCTCCCAAATCGACAATCAGGATGCCTTCACCAGCGCGGAGAGTGGTTTCGATCGAATCGATCAGGCGGGTGGGGAAGTCGCTCTCAGCCTTCACCCCTGGCTCTTCATCCACGGCCCTCACCCCTGGCCCCTCTCCCGCGGGGAGAGGGGAAGCTGACTCCCTTCTCTTTGTGGGAGAAGGGCTGGGGATGAGGGTATTGGGAACAACTAACCTGTCCACAATTAGCTCGATATTGTGCTTCTTGTTCTTGTCAATTTTTGGAATGCCTTCGCTCAAATCGATCAACTTTCCATCGACGCGGGCGCGAGAATAACCATCTCTGAGAGCCTTTTTGAACGTGTTGATGTAGGCACCTTTGCGTTTGCGGGCGATGGGGGCTAGGAGTTGAAAGCGCGTCTCTGCCGGCAGCTTGGATAGCTGATTGGCGATCTGTTGGGTGCTTTGGGGTTGTACGGCGCGCCCACATTGCGGGCAGTGCGGGATGCCCAAGCGGGCGTACAGCACGCGTAGATAGTCGAGGATTTCGGTGACTGTACCCACCGTGGAGCGCGGGTTACGGCGAATGGTTTTTTGCTCGATGGCGATAGCTGGGCTGAGACCAGTGATCTGGTCAACCAGGGGTTTTTCCATCTGGTCCATGAACTGGCGTGCAAAAGACGAAAGGCTCTCGACATAGCGTCGCTGCCCCTCGGCGTAGATTGTGTCAAAGGCCAACGAAGATTTTCCGCTGCCGCTGACCCCGGTGATAACAACCAGTTTGTGGCGCGGAATATGAACATCGATATTTCTGAGGTTGTGCTGCCGGGCGCCGCGCACGATGATGTCGCCCAATCCGGGCGGGAGCATAGTTTGCTGCGTATAGGCAGGATGATCTTCAGGAAGATCGTCGTCGTTTTGGGTGAAACGTTGGGCGTCGAACGCCGAACGTGCAGCACTGGAGAGATCTGAATTAGAAAGCTCTGTTAGCCGACCCATTCCTGATGGCTTCAATTCTTCAACGCTAGCCAGCTCTTTGTCATCGATCACGCCCAATTGGCGCAGTTTGGCATAGATTCGCTGGGTGCGGGGCATGTCGTCAAAGAGCTGGCGCATTGCCTCGAAATTGGCCTGAGGATCGAGAGTCATGTCTGCGATTCTGTCGAGGATGGTTTTGTCATCGACGGTTAGTTGGTTTTCAGGTTTAGTGTGTAATTCGTCCCAATAATCGAAGAGAGCGAGCTCCAGCAAATTGAGTGCCTGGAAATCGTGCAGCAGGTTGCCACGGATGCAGGGGAAACCTTTCCAACGTCCCGAATAGCGGAAGATGTCGGGCCGTACTTTCCCATCACGAGCTAACTTCCAGGCAGACCCGGCAACGTAGAAATCCACATTGTGGCGCAGATCATGAAAGTTGCAGCCATCTTTAATTGGGAGCATACCCAGGGGTATACCGCCCACATCGGGATCAGCCAACACCCAGCGGTACTGGTACGTATTCCAATATTCTGCAATCCAGTGGTCGCCTTTGAATATGCTTTCTTTACCAAGATAGTCTGCGAATCCAACCCGCAAACGGGCAGGGATGCCCTTGTGCCGCAGCATAGACACCAAAAAGACAGCGAAGTCGCGGCACATTCCAACCTGACGTTCCTTGGGTTCGCGTTTGATCGTTAATGGATCGGGGGAAAGTTCGGCGATGCGAGCTAAGCGCTGCTGCATTGTGCGCAGACGCTGCTCGCCGCGACTTTCGCGAGTCAACGTGACGCCAAATTGTTCGGCAGCCAGGCGGTGCATGAGCTGACCCTGGATGGCATCGATCAACTTGTGGATGCCATCAGGGAGATCTTTGTAAAGATAAACGAATTCGCCTGGGTCGGTGATGGGGGAGTGGCTGCGGTAGTAATCTAAGATTTCATTCATGAAACCAGGGGTTCGAAAAAACAAGAACGGAGCATGATATTGTATTGCAATAAGTCGCCCATATGTTCTAGTATTTTATCACGGTTATTCAGAAAAGTTGAGGCTCTCTAGGAGGGTCTCTAGGAATCGCCGTGGTAGGGTGGGGGTAGGGGGCGTGCTCCACACGCCCCCTACCCCCAAATGTCAGGTCTCTCACGGCAATTCCAGAATTCCGTGGCAATGTCCTGATTTTGGGGCACGATGTGTACGGAGCACACTCCATACCCTAAATTCAGGTAACCTCCCCGACGATTCCCAAAGAACCAAAGTTGAATTTTTTGCGGATTGGTTTATACTTATTGTTGTATCTTGTGTGGGTTTTCTCTAGTATTATGTATGGGGTTAGCAATTAATCCAGCCGCTCGTTGGCACAGATAAGACAACTAATGGAAAGTGATTGTATCTACATGTTTTTCGTCGCTCCTAACCCCTTCAAAAACTTTTTTTTGGGGTGGTAAAGCGATTATTTTTCTCCAGTGATTGGGTTGTTTGATGTCATTTCAATTAATTCCTTATTCAATCCTACTGTCTGTTATTGGGATTAGCTCGATCTACATCACATTCAGATTACACCGTTATCGCACCCACCCTGATGTTCGCTGGGTTAGGGTAATCTTGATTTCGAGCGCGTTCTGGAACCTGGCATATGCTTTAGAGTTGAGCATTATCGATTTCGATGTGATGCTCTTGCTCGATAAAATCCAATATATCGGCATCCTTTTTGCTCCCTCGGGCTTCCTGTTTTATAGTTTATATTATGTTAATTACAAAAGAACATCTAAATATATTTCATCCATAATCGCCATCAATATCTTCCTTGGGGTAATTGTTTTCACGAATGAGTATCATCATTTAATTTGGTCTCATGCTGAATTATCCTTGAATGGACAATATTTCTTTCTAGAGCAAAGCTATGGTCTTGGATTATGGGCGATCATGTTTTTTGCTTTTTTACAGGTGCTACGATCTTTTTTGTTAATGATCAGATCACTGAGGGAATCGCGACACTATCGGTCCAATGAAACCATTATTTTGATGATTGCTGCCTTGTTTCCGATTGGAATCGCGGTAATCTCCATGGTTTTTAAATCTTCCAGCCCCTTTGAACCGACGAGTCTGGCGATGGGCATTTCTGGAGTTGTTGCGGGGGCTAATTTATCCCGCATTCGGAAAGCCGAAATATTGAATGCCACTCGTGAAGAGGTTTTGGATAATATCTTTGCGCCGATCATGGTGCTGGATGTGGAAAAACGTATCATTGATCTAAACGGATCTGCAAAAAATATTTTCGGGCCTGGGGATAAGAAAATCATCAATAAAAACTTGAAAGACCTCTGGCCTGATTTATGGGAGTTGGTTGAAGAGAGCGATTTTTCAACAGAAAGTAAGGCTGAGATCTCTTATCCGTTCAATGGCGCTTTGAGCATCTTTGAGGTTCACCTGGCGCGGTTGCGTCTCTCTCGGAATCGGGAATATGGGTTTATGCTTGCTTTGCACGATATCACGCAATTAAGGCAAAAATCATCCGATCTGGAGATTATGTTGGAGGCGAATAGGGCGGTTGCTTCAACGCTGGAACTCGATGAAGTTCTGGCGATCATTGCGGAGCAGATGGCAATATCTGCTAGAGCGGATGGGTGTGCGATCGCATTATGGGATCAGAAGGCCGACACGGTCGTGACTGTCTTCGAATTTCGCCGTGATGGTTATGAAGAAGTAGATCAACCGGGTACCACCTATGCATTGGATGATTATCCGGCAACTCGCAAAGTATTAGAAGAAAATGTGGATTATTTGATTCATATTTCAGATCCCAATGCTGATCCAGCTGAAATCGCCTATATGCGAGATGTAGGTACTTCAAACTTGCTAATGCTTCCATTCAGCACATCGGATCAAGTGTTAGGTATCGTTGAGTTAGATCACTCAACTGACAAACATGTATTTACAGAAGAAGAAATTCGCCTGAGCCGGGCGTTAGCCAGCCAGACGGCGGTCGCAGTAGAAAAAGCGCGTTTGCATGCTGAAACAAAAAAAAGATTGCAGGACCAAGTCGTCCTGCGAGAGGCCGGGGCGATCGTCTCGTCATCTTTTGATACCAAAACAGTCCTCAATCGCCTCTCCGAACATTTATGTAAAGCTTTTGATATTACCAGTAGTTATATCTTTTTGTATAACAAAGAAAAACAAACTGTCTTATCCGTGGCAGAATATATCAGCCCATGTGCCAATGCGTTGGAGAAGATCTCAGATTTGGGGGTGGAATATGACGAGTCTGGGGAAGCAGAGTTGGAGCTCTGGTCCAAACTGAACGCAGGTCACTATCATTATCAACATATTGATGACGAGGATATCAGTCCCCTAGATCGAAGATTGATCGAGGAGTTTGGTGGACACACTATTCTGTTCGTTCCGCTGATGCGCCAGGATGAGGTCATTGGGTATATCGAGTTGTGGGAGAGCCGGGGTAAGCGAGTTTTTACAAACGACGAAATTGCATTGTGCTTCGATATCGCTAACCAAACTAAGCTGGCGCTTGAGAAAGCGCAGCAGTTCGAACAAATCCAAAAGCAATTGGCAGCCCAGATCGCGCTGCAAGAGGCCGGGGCGATCGTATCGTCATCGCTTGATTCTCAAACCGTACTCAATCAGCTTGCAGAACATGTGTGTAAAGCATTTGATATCACCAGTGCCTATATTACGCTGTATGATGAAGAAAGGAAGATCTCGACTACAGTGGCAGAGTATATAAGTCTCGTGGCAAATGAAATGGAGCGTATCTCCGATATAGGGTTGGAATATGATGAATCGAGTTCTGAATTTCCGATGTTCTGGGAGCAATTGAATTCTGGAGAGCATTACATTAGTGGCATTAGCGATGAATCCATCAACGAATCCGTGCGGCGCGAGATGGAAGAATTCGGTGGGAAAACGATCCTTTATATCCCACTGCGCCGCCAAGAGAATGCCATTGGTTACATTGAATTGTGGGAAAGTCGAAACGAGCGCAATTTTACAGACGACGAAATCGAGTTGTGCTTTGCCATCGCCAATCAGGCCAGGATTGCGCTCGATAGAGCAATTCGTTTCGAACAAACTCAAAAGCAGTTGGTGGCGCAGATCGCGCTGCAAGAGGCTAGCACGATCATTTCTTCTGCGCTGGATACCAACACGATTCTAACCCGCCTGGCAGAGCAAATGTGTAAGGCGATCGATGCGACCAGTGGGTATATTCTGGAAGTCAAACAGGGTTCCACCAACGCAACGGTAATCGCAGAATATTTCACAGAAAATGCTACCGACCTAGAAAGATTGTCTGATTTAGGTGTCGAATATCCGAGCATAGAGCGCGAAACCGAATTTTTTGAGATAATGAAAGCTGGTGGGCATGATTTCGACCACTATGATGCTGTTGAAAATTCTCCATTTGATATCAATGACTTCGATAAATATGGGGTCAAATCCATCTTGTATATCCCCTTGATCATCAAAGAACAATTTATCGGGTTCACAGAGCTTTGGGAAAGCCGCCAAAAACATGAGTTCACCCAGGAAGAAATCGACTGGTGCCACGCTATCTCACGTCAGGCTGCCATCGCTCTTGAACATGCCCGCTTGTATGAGCAGGCAAAAGTGGAAATTGCCGAACGCGAGCGCGTCCAGGGTCAGCTTTTACACGACGCCTTTCACGACAAACTTACCAACCTGCCTAACCGGGCATTATTGATCAACCGCTTGGAGCAAGCTATTCAACGTGCCGCCCGGAGAGAAGGGTATCATTTTGCTTTGTTGTTTCTAGATTTGGACGGTTTCAAAATAATCAATGATAGTTTGGGCCATCTGATTGGCGATAAATTACTCATCCGAGTCGCGAAGCGGCTTGAAATATGCACGCGGCAGATCGATACAACCTCACGGTTTGGGGGGGATGAATTTGCAATTCTGATGGAAGAGGTTCAAAGTATTCATAGTGTAGTCACTTTGGTTGAGCGTATCCAGGCTGAACTTGGCTCACCGCACAATATTCAGGGTAACGACCTAATGATTACTGCCAGCATTGGGATCGTAATGAGCAGCGCTGAATATTCCGATCCCATGGCTTATTTGAGGGATGGGGATATCGCCATGTATCGTGCTAAAAATATGGGGAAATCTACATACGAAATATTTGATCACACCATGCGAGAAGAAGTCAATATGCGTATGAAATTAGAGCAAGACCTGCGCAATGCTGTGGATCAAAATGAATTAAAAACCCACTATCAACCGATCATCACATTGCCGGACCAAATCATCTTTGGTTTTGAGGCATTGATGCGCTGGGAGCATCCCGAGCGCGGACTCCTGCCGCCAGCAGAGTTCATTCCAGTAGCAGAAGAATCTGGCTTGATTAACGAAATGTCCAATATTTTAATTAGAGATGCATGTCTTCAAGTGGATCAATGGAATGGGCAACTTGTCAATCAGGCCCCTTTCTCGTTGAGCGTCAATATCTCTGGAAAGCAGCTGGCGCATCCAGATTTTTTGAACCAGCTGACTCTAATACTTTCAGAAACCGGATTCCCTGGAAATTTGCTAAACCTCGAAATTACCGAAAGTTCAATCATCCAAGATTTCGAAGAGTCGAAGAAATTGGTCCGCCAAATTAAAAACTTGGGGATCAATATCCATTTGGATGATTTTGGCACGGGCTATTCCGCTTTGAACTACTTGCGACAGATCTCCCTAGATGTTGTTAAAATAGACCGCTCCTTTGTAAAAAATATCCCTGACAAAAAACATACCAGTCTGATTAGAACCATCATTAATATGGCGCGTGATTTAGATATGGATGTTGTTGCTGAGGGGATCGAAACGGAGCAGCAGATGGATGAATTGGTGAGGCTGGGTTGCACGAATGGGCAAGGGTATTTATTTGCCAAGCCAAAAGATAAGCAGGCCATCGAAAGGTTGCTTGAGAAGAGCGCAAATTCTTGAGCGATACCGCAGCGTAGGAGAGAAATTCAAACGGACCCCCGAGTGTACCTGGCGGGAGTCTGTTTTTAGGGTGACTTTGAATGCTCGTATGCTGGAATGATCAGGTTTGCTTTGCCAACCACTTCTCGCTGGCTTCAATATGCTCATTATAATGCCAGTGGGTATTGGCTGAGATCAGCACTTGATAAGTCAAATTCCCGGCCCAATCAAATGGCAGCTTTTGGGGTAACACAGACTCGTCTAGTCCTTCGATTTGCGTTACGAATTCCCCATGGATTCTATGAAAATCTTCAGCAATTTCTGCTAAAGCTTTATCCTTGTTCTTCTCGTAGATATCGGCATTGAAATCATTGGCGAAGTCATCGCTCTCTATAACTTCATATTTCAACGACTCGCCAGTAATGGCAGAATTGATGCGGTCCATAGCTAATAATTCCCATGCCGTGACATGGGCCAAAATATCTTTGTAGCTCCAACCGTTGCTCATCGCGCTTGAATCAAGCAATTGCTCTTCACTCAAGCCGTCAATGATTTCATTGAGATCAGCCCAGGTTTGGTTAATCACTTCGAGCAATTCACTTTTTGTTGGTTGTTCACTCATATAAATACCTTTTTGGACACGGATTCACGCAGGTTATTTGGATCAAAAAAATTCCAAAAAGCGAGTTTCCCGCCGGAATATATGGGTGTGGTTGCTCCGCAACCACACCCATATATTCCGGCGGAAGCCCTCGTCTGGTAGTTTTTTCAGTGGAGTCATCCGTGCAATCCGTGTCCCAAATTAATTCACCAATTCTTCAAACTTATCTACATAACTTGCCAGCACGGCGAAGGCTTTCTCAACGGGTTCGGGCGATGTCATATCTACGCCGGCGGCCTTCAAGGCATCTAAGGGGTATTGTGAATTTCCAGCCTTCAGGAAGTCGATGTACTTTTCGGCGGCGCCTTCTTTTCCAGCTAAAACAGTATCTGCTAAGGCATTGGCACCCGAGATCCCTGTGGCGTATTGATATACGTAGAAATCCATATACATATGGCCGAACTGCGCCCAGGTGATACCAATGCGGTCGTGATCGAATTCGACTTCGTCGGCATAACCTTCTTTGAATAACTCCGCGGCCAGGTCGATCATACTTTGCGCGCTGACTGGTTTGCCCTCTTCGATACGTTGATGCATCTCGAGTTCCCAACGCGCCAAGGTGGGCATAATGAAGAAATACCTGTGATAGTTAGCCATGGCTTCCTCGACCAGAGCCAACTGCAAGGTCGCGTCGTCCAGCGTGTTGACCAAGTATTCGCGCGTCATGGCCTGGTTAAAATTGGAAGCCACTTCTGCTACAAAGAGCGAGTATTGAGAGTAAGTGAACGGCTGTGTCTTGCGGGTATAGTAGGAGTGCATCGAATGGCCTAACTCATGGGCCAAGGTACTCAGGCTGAAGATGTCATCGGAGTAGCTCATCATGATGAAGGGCTGCGTGCCGTAGGAGCCCCAAGAGAATGCGCCCTGGCGTTTGCCCTTGTTGAGCGCTCGATCAACCCAGCGTTTGCTGGTGCATCCGGCGCGCATTGCCTCGACATATTCATCGCCCAAGGGCATCATGCCCTCGCAGATCCACTCTACGGCCTGGGCGTAAGGCACCGCAGGGGTTTTTTCCATTACAGGGGCTTTGATATCGTAAACGTGGAAATTGTCGTACCCAAGCGCTTTTCGGCGGATGCGCCAATAGCGGTGCCAGGTGGGTAAATTTTTCTTGAAGACCTCGATCAGGTTGTGGAATACTTCCTCGGGGATGTCGTTGGGTTTCAGCGAAGCCTGCAGAGACGAATCGTAATTATGGGCGCGCATGTTGAAGACATCGCGCTGGATTACCTGCGTCTGGATGCTGCTGAGTGTGTTCTTGAAATCCAAATATGAATCAGCATAATTCTCCCAGGCGGTACGGCGGATTTCTCGGTCGGAGTGTGTGATCAATGAGCCGATACTGCTCTGGCCAACTTCATTTTCTTCCCCCTCGGAGCCAATCGCAGGCTTGAACTTCAGGTCGGCGTTGGTTAGCGAGGCGTAAGCTGCCAGGGTCATCCTCGGAGGCAAGGGATCGCTCACCATGGCAATCACCTCCTCGACCTCAGGAGAGCGAACATGAGCAGCGCGTTTTTTTAGTTGATCGAAATAGTGTTCATATACTGCTAATTCCGATTCTTCCCCCATCCATTTTTCCAGCGCATCAAATCCAATCGCCATGATCTCCGGTTCCACAAATGCCGTCGCAGTACGCACTTTGGCCAGTAAGCCGCGCGCCTGGCCGAAGCGAGCCGCGGCATCCTGATCGCCAACGTCCACCGACGCAGCCAATCCGGCGTAAACATAAACCTGCATACCTGGGATAAAGATTTCTTCAAAAACGCTCAAACCCTGCAGCAAATTTTTGGGATTTTCGCCTAATTTGCCCTGAAATTTTTCAATCTCCGGCAGCCGAGCAATTACGTTTTGATAATTCTCCTGCCAGGATTCCGGAGTGGCGAAAATGCTTTCAAGATTCCAGGTTTGCTCAATAGGGACTTCACTGCGGTGGGATAGCGATTTTTGTGTCATGGGTAACGATTCTCCTGTATTCGGGTTTCTAAAAGGGATAGAAAGATTCGTATGATAAGATTATGCCGTGTTGACATTTGGAGACTTCTCTCCTGAAATGATCCTTGTAAATTTCGGCTAGCACTTTTGCTAATTATTGAAATGTCAACACTACCGAGCGAGCAGCAACTTTGGGAATCTTACCATGGTAATCATCTGATCCACATTTATTATTCGCCTGACAAAAGGATGGTCTTATGTTCTCTAAATTAAAAACCATGAACCGTGAACACCTGGCCTGGTACCTGTATGATTTTGGTAATTCGGCTTATGCTGCGGTGGTCTTATTAGCAATTTATTCAGCCTATTTTAAGGGGGAAGTTGTCGGTGGTGCAGAGGGTTCTCGCCTGTGGGGGATCTCGATTGGAATCGCCATGTTGGTGGTAGCAGTCATCGCACCCATCTTAGGCTCTCTAGCCGATTTTTCTGCCTCGAAGAAGAAGTTCTTATTAGGCTTTTCCATTGTAACTTGGACCTTCACCGCACTGCTTTTCTTTGTTCAGAAAGGTGACATTTTCTTGGGGATGACCTTCTTTATTTTGGCAGAGATCGGATATCGTGGGGGACAGGTATTTTATAACTCCCTGCTTCCTGAGATTGCTGAACCCGAGGAATTGGGCCGCGTGTCCGGAAACGGATGGGCAATTGGGTCGTTGGGTGGGATTCTGTGCCTTTTGATTGTATTGCCTCCAATCGTGATCGTTGGCGGAACTTTGGTGGTACGGCTGGCACTGGTCTTTACGTCGGTATTCTTTGTCATCTCAGCCATCCCGGTTTTCCGTTGGATTCAAGAACGCGCCCAGGCGCAGACATTGCCCGAGGGAGAGAGTTACATTTCTATCGCTTTCAAGCGAATTGGCAAGACTTTCCGCTCTATCCGCCATTTCAAAGAATTTATCAAATTCATCGTCGCCTTCTTGATCTATAACGATGGCATCCTGATGGCGATGAATTTTGCTGCCATTATCGGCGCGGTGCTCTTTGGCATGAACCAGACGCAATTAATCATCTTCATGATCGTCGTGCAGGTGACCAGCGTCGCTGGGGCATATCTCTTTGCGGTAATCGGCGACAAATTTGGCTATAAGCGCTCATTGATCTTTTCGGTGGTTATGATGATTGGTGTGGTTGTGGCCATGCTCTTCACGCGCACATTGAACGGCTATTTCGTGATTGGCGCTTTTGCTGGGTTCGCCCTGACAGGCGTGCAGTCGTTGAGCCGCACGATGGTGGGCCTGTTTGCCCCTGAAGGTCGCAGCGGCGAATTCTTTGGTTTCTTCGCCATTGCTGGGCGTACTTCATCTTTCATTGGGCCGACTGTTTACGGTATTATTGCTGCTGAAGCGGCCATCTTTTATGCGGCCGACCGCGGTATGGATCTGCTCTCCGCAGAAATCGCCGGTCAGCGCGCCGCCATTGTTTCGATCATCTTCTTCTTGCTGGCTGGCCTGATCATCCTGCTGGCTGTCAATGAAGCCAAAGCGCGGGCCGCGTCATTCGAATCGCCGATTGCCGCGGTGGATTAGAAACTATCATCCTGAGCGGAGCCCCGATGGGGAAGAGGCGCTCCGCTCAGACTGGGTATGTTTTGGTAGAGGGAATTAATGCCTGAATACAGATACCCCCGTCGTCGAGTTCTGCGTTGGGTGATGCACCAACTCTCGATACCGGCTTTGGCCTTATTCGCCGAAGTCAAGGTGCTCGGCCGCGAGAATTTGCCCGAGAAGGGGCCACTGCTTGTCGTCGGCAATCACTTCTGTTTTCTTGACCCTGTCGCATTCGTGCGCTTCTCCCCCTGGCCGATGGATTTCATCGGCGCAGCTTTGCCTCCTTTTTCTCCACGCTGGGGGCCATTCTTTACTGCCCTGTGGGGTTTTCATAAGCTTTATCGCGGTACGGGTTCAACGGAAGCCTTGCGCGCTGGCGAGGCAATTCTGGGGCAAGATGGCGTCTTAGGCGTTTTCCCCGAAGGCGGCAGCTGGGCCACCATCCTGCGCCCTGCCCGCCCTGGTACCGCTTACCTGGCGGCGCGTTCGGGAGCAAAATTATTGCCCGTTAGTTTGTATGGGTTTACGCAGGTATTTCCAGCTCGCTTACGCAAGCGTGCCAAGCCGGTGATCAATATTGGAAAGCCCTTTGGCCCCTTCAAAGTTAGCGGTCGCGGTCGTGAGCGCCGCGAACAGCTCGACGAGATTGGCCACATGATCATGCAGGAAATCGCTAAGTTGTTGCCCGAGGAGTTGCGCGGCAGTTATTCTGCTGATCCTGCCTTGCGTGAAGCGGCCAAGGAGTTCGAAGCCTACCCCTGGGATGAGAATCCAGAAGGCCAGGTCGACAGCGGCGGGTTGATTAATTAACGCAAAGACGCGGTAGCAACGTAGTAGCCTGTGGGGCGTCTCAAAGTGTCATTCTGAGTATATCTACAGCGCGTTAAGCACTGCTCAAACTGAAAATGCAATTATGTCATTCCTTCGACACTTCCTTCGGTCGCAGGACAGGCACTTCGACAGGCTCAGTACAAGCACTTCGGCAGGCTCAGTACAAGTCTGAGCGCAGCTTTGCGGAGCGAAGAGTCTGGCGCATCCGTGCGCGAGATGCTTCGCCTTCGGCTCAGCATGACACATGTTTGTCATTAGTAGCGCAGCGAAGAATCTCCACCCGAAAGGCGGGAGACTCTTCGCTGCGCTCAGAGTGATACTGAAATCGTGATCTGCTGAAATTAATTTAAAATCTTTGCGACTTTCGAACTTCGCGTCTTCGCGTTAGAATATTTTGACATTATTCTTGAATCCAACGAAGAGCAAAAAATGCCCCAATACAATTTCCCCAAACGCGCCCCCGTACGATTACTTTTCAAATCCCTGATTTACCTTGCCCTGGGTATCTTTACCAAATTGGAGATCAACGGCAAGCAGAACCAGCCTAAAAAAGGACCTTACATTCTGGTCGCTAACCACTTTAGCTTTGCAGACCCAGTAGTGCTGATCCGCATCACACCTTGGAAGACAAATTTCATCGCTGGCGCAGTAGCTGGTTTCGCGCCTGCCTGGGCTGCCCTATTCCCCAAATTGTGGGGCGCATTTTGGGTGCATCGCGGCACCGGCTCGCGCGATGCCTTGAAGTTAGCTGAAGGCTGGCTGAAGAGTGGCGGTGTCTTGAATATCTTCCCTGAGGGTGGTGCCTGGGCGCAAGTATTGCGCCCGCCGCGTCCGGGCGTAGCCTATATCGCCACCCGCAGTAAGGTTTCAATCATTCCGGTTGGGATTGTGGGTTTAGAGAATCTCTTCCCGCTGCGGATCATCAACCGCCCGGTGATCAAAATCAATATCGGAGAACCCTTTGGCCCCTTTGAAGTCAAGGGGCGCGGGCGTGAGCGCCGCGAGCGGCTTGATGAGATTGGCCATGCCATCATGGAAAAAATTGCTGAGCAGTTGCCTGAAGATTTCCGCGGCCGCTATTCCGATGACCCTGCTATTCGTGAAGCGGCCAAACCATTCGAAGCATACCCCTGGGATGACGCTGTTGAGGGCCAGGTGACTTTCCAGAAAGAGTAAGAAATACTCGTTAAAGTAATTCCAAAAATGTTTCTTAATTATGCCATTTCGAGCGAAGTGAAACAGTCTGAACCATTGTCTGGAGATTGCCACACTCCGCTGTGCTGCGTTCGCAATGACATCAACAGGACTTACGCACTTAGGGTAGCTAGCCCAACCGTGTTGGGCGTAGAACAGGCAAACCGACACCCAACGCGGTTGGGTTCCTACCCTGGAAATACAAATTCTGCGTAAGTCCAGATCAAATAATTATTTGTGAGACGGAATACTTTAGGAAGCAAAAAAAATGAATAAAAAAACAGCCCTGGTTCTGAGTGGCGGTGGTGCTAAAGGTGCCTTCCAATTTATCGCAGAGAAGTATGCGCGTGAGGAGAAAGGCTACCAGTGGGATGTGATCGCAGGAGTCTCGGTGGGGGCGCTTAATGCCGTTATGCTGGCGATGAAGAAGTATCAGCGCCTTGAAGAATTGTGGTGGAATATCTCCGCTGAGCAAGTTTATAAGGGTAAACTCAATTTTTGGTCGATGTTGAAAATTGTCTTCGGCGCGAAATCGATCTTGAATAATGATCCACTGCGGGAGTTGCTGCAAGCTGAATTTGAGCCTGATAAAGTCGAGATCGATTTGCGCATTGGGGCTGTATCGTTACGCACAGGCGAATATGTCCGCTTTGTACCCACAGAGCCTGGATTTGAGCAAGCTATTTTGGCCTCAACGGCTATCCCCATCGTATGGAAACCAGTGCATGTTTCAGCCGCATATCCCGATATGGTTGATGGTGGTGTGCGCAATATCTCTCCCTTGGGTGATGTGCTGGATACTGACCCAGACGAAGTGGTGATCATCAACTGCAGCCCCGATACTTCGCCCGTTGCCACACGCCCCTTGCGCAATGCGTTGGATATCGGGTTGCACACCCTCGAAGTCATGCTCAATGAAATCTTCATCACCGATTTACGCGAATTCCTGCGCATTAATCACAATGTCAAGGAGGCTCAGGCCGCCGGGGTTACTTTGCACAACGAGAAGGGGAAACCGTACAAATATTACGATTGCAAAATTATTCAGCCCGATGATAACTTAGGGGATACTTTAGATTTCTCCAAGGAAGCTATTGAAATGCGCATACGTGCAGGATGGGAGAAGGCCAGGCAAGTTCTGGATAAGTGATTCTAGATTGCGTGTACTTGTCTCGAAAAAACTCATTGTCACACTGAGGGAGCCGCCAATGTGAAAGATGGCTCCAATGCATCCGCGACTGTGGCGAGCGACCGAAGTGTCTCTCGAAATCAGATGTTCAGATTCCTCGCTTCACTCAGAATGACATATTTAAGATTGCTTCTAGAAGATTAATTTTGGTTTGAATTAAGGACTCATATTACGCACTATAGGACTGGCAGTCCTGATAAATTTGGTTGGAGCATGGGAATTTCTCTCCTAAGGACTGCCAGTCCTGCGTAACATCAGTTAAGGATACGCAAATCCCAAGAATTTTCCTGAAACCAAGTACTCCACTTCACTTCCGTCAATGTGTGCGCTGTATAAATCAGTCCCCCCATCAAAATCTACCTCGATTAACAGAGTCTCGTCATCCAACCAGCCAGCAATTAATATCCAGCGAATATTTTCTCTGTCTATTTGGGCAGTGATCTCTTGTGAGTGCAATTCGAAAAGCAATGCTTCTGTTGGAGAGGCGATTCGAATAATTGAGTATAGATCCTCTTCCCCCAGGCCAACTTCCCGCCAGGCCAGGAATTCCCCAGATGGAGAGAAGTGTGCATCACCGACTCCGGTGGGATGTGTGTCTGGCAGCACATCGATGAACTTGATTTTCCCATTGACCAAATTATGGATGGTGACAATGGCTTGATCGTTCATGCCACTATCTTCGTACGCCACCGTGGTTTGGTCAGTGGAAAGCGCCAATGTGCTGAATCCACGTCCCAACACTTCATCAATCAAACCCGTCTGTAGATCGGCATAATAGAGGCGACTGAAACCTCTGAAGAAAATTGGACCCATACCAACGACGCCTTTGGGCTCAAGCGTATACCAGACCCCCACCATCTCATCTTCCTCCAATTGCACTGACAGGGGATAGATAACATAACCATTATCGTCAGCCCTGGAAATGATCGCTTGCGCGTCAGCCAAGGTTGTAGGCGATCCAGCATACAGCCAACTTTGAACATATTCTGGTTGAATGGTTGTTTCGGCTGCCTCGTCTGGCGGCGCTTGAAGGCGCTTTTCATTGAACGATTGCAGGGTTTGGGAATCTAAGAATGAATAGGCAACCAAAGGTTTACCCGGAGCGCCGACCATATTAATCAATTGGGATATTTCTTGAAGAGGTACGAGCGCTTTGTCCTCGTGGTAGACAATGTGTGTTTCTTGATTGAGAAATGACTGAAAGATGCAGGGTGACGCGATCAGACCATTTTCAACTTGACCTCCGAAATGGAAATTGTTATCCGATTGAGGTCCGAAAGAATATCCAGGAAACTGCCATTCATCTATCAGCTGCCCGTCAAGAGAACTCAGCCTGACTAATTCGGTTCCGCTTTCAAAAGAAATAACGCCAATTGGGCCAGACTTTTCTGGTTCTGAAGTTTCAGGAATTGAAGTAGGTGTAATAATAGCTGTCGCAGCAGGCGCGTGTGTGGGTCGAGGAATATCGCTAGGCGTAGGTGTTTCTTCAGTTACAATGCTTGGACTTGAGCAAGCCCCCAACGCAAGCATGAGTAGGCCAATTATTGCGACTATGTTTTGTGTTTTCATGGCAACCCCTTTATCGGAGAAGTTTTAAGTGGACTCTGTAAGTCCTTTAATTTTCTGTCATTCTGAACCCCGTCGCCGAAGGCGTGCCTGTGGCAAGGGGTGAGACTTGCACCTGCGCTGCAAGTGCAGGTGAGAATCTCTGCCCGTAGGGTAGGAGACTCTTCGCTTCGCTCAGAGTGACACTTTTTTGACAATCTACTATAAATACTTTGTCGTGATTAGGCCGCGTTGACATTTGGGACACTCTCTCGAAATGGATGCGAACCACATCGTGGGTGGTAACTCCTAAAATTTTTTGAAATTTCAACACTATGTAATGGGTGATAATACTTTGAACACTTATGTCATTCTGAGCGGAGCGAAGAATCCCTGATACGTTCAATACATTTGAGCCAATGCAGGTATAAACTGGCTCGACCTTCCAGGGATTCCCTTCGACTTGCTCAGGGCAAGCTTCGTCGCTGCAGCCGCTGCGCTTCCTGCGCTCCTCTGAATGACAAGGCAAAGTGTTCAACATCAATTTACCCATTAAAGAAATTTCAACACTATCGAGCTATTCTCCAAGATACAGATTCCACAAAGTATTAAAAGAAGATTTTAGCCTGTTAGCGAGTGCCTCGCCACGCTCGGTGGTGACATCATCTTCGTTTTCGAAAACTGCATACGGCACCTTGACCCCTTGGATCTCGATGAATTCTGGGTTTGCAGAACTGACTTTATCCCAATCTGAATGACGATAAAGGGTTTCCATCTTAATATCTGATAAACCGTGTTCGAGAACGCTGTCGGGTTTCTCGGGGTTATAACGTTTGCGATTTTTGCGTAGAGATTCTTCCCAGGACACATCAATATATAAAATTGCTGCTCTCTCTGCAACTTGGCGGCTCAAATGTTGGAAAGCCTGAGCGAACCCACCGTGCGCAGAACCCCTGGCAAATTCGATAATGGTCGTTTTTGTGTCATGATAGTCTGGATCGTCGCGCATTATTTTTTGATATTCCTGACAAATCCGTTTTATAAGTACATTCCAGAGATAATCATATTTGAAGTTTCGCTGTATGTCGGAGTGCAGTCGTGGGTATCCCATATCCTCCAGAATGCGATCTTCTTCGAACCAGGTCCAAAGCATAGGAAAATCATCAATCTCTTCGAACTCACCAATGTGGTAGGTTTTTTTGCGATCTTCAACAGCGGTGTTTTTTAGATGATCGATAATCTCACTTTTTCCTGCTGCAGGGCGGGCAATCAGCAGCAAAATATCGAATGTGTTTTTAGATTTCATTTTTTCTCCAGAATGGCAAATGGTCGAGATGCAAATATACAGAAACGACAAACATAATGATACTGATTATTAATAGAATTACGGGTTGTAAGATTACGCCTGTTACTAGGCCAATAATCAGGAAATATATATGGAAAGTAAAGGGTACCCAGAATACCAAATGATCTAAAGGGTGTAAATTGTATTTCGGGCGTAGATAAACCAATAAACCCAAAGCACCGAAGACGATTACTGCAACTGAAGGCTCATACAGTCCGGCAGGGATAAAAAGATCGACGATCATGGTATTGGTGCCTAGCACACCCAAAGTACCTAAGACGATGGCACCAAGTGGAGCCAGCCATCGCCAGCCACTATATGATACTTGTTTGAGGGTTCTTAATGCAAGTGAAAATGAAAACACTACCCAAAACCAGGCCCAAAAATTAGCAAAGGGTACACCAAAATACTCAGAAGAAAGGCTGCGCCCCCAATCCCACATGCCTAAACGGATTGCAATTGCGTCCATGGCTAAATCTATGTTGAGAGCCATGAGTGCATCAGAGATGGGGCGCGCCCATAGGGGTAAGCTGCTGGCATCTGAGAAGAGCATGGCAGTGTAAATAATAACTCCCCAGCCAATGCCTACGCCTAATGGCAGGGGCCCAATTTTAAGTACAAAATCGCCGTATTCGTATGCACTCAACTGCATGATGGTCGCCCATTCGAGCAGCCAGCCGAAAACTACCCCCGAACTGAATTCCCAAACTCTCAGCCAGCCTGCATGCTGCCATGCATGACGAAGACAGAATGCCAGCAGCAGCAACATGATTAATTCGAATAGTATGAGAGAAAAATGTGGCATAAGGGTCTTTCAAATTAAGTGGATCACGATTTTGTGTATTTGCGAGGCGTTTTGTGCCCAAGCAATCCCCAAGTAAAGGGGGGAGATTGCTTCACTCCGTTCGCAATGATATCAGAATTCGTCATTCATGTTACGCACACGTTGCGAGGTTTCCCTGGAATAGGGGGTGGGGGGCTCTGGCCCCCACCCCCTATTCCAGGGAGATTCTCATTAGGTTGCGTAACATCAATTAGTCAATCTGTGATCTACTGAAATTGGAATCAAATTCGCTTTTTCTATTTATCGTACCGAAAAAATACAGTGGGGGATTCCCTGAGGCCCACGCTCTAGCTTGGCCACCTGCTCAATTTTTTGATCGAGTTGAGATGCCAAAAATACTGCATCCATCTGACACAACTCAGGGTTTTCGGCCAGAATAGCCGCATAAGGGCAATGCCCCAAGATCACGCGCGGGCCTTCAGGCGAGGCTTCCCAGCGCGCCTGATAGTTCATTTCGTTTAAGCGTAATACGGTTTTATTTAGTTTCGCAAACGGAGCAGCACTGCCTTCGATCTCTCCAAAGAGATGGGGGACAAGTCTTGAGAATTGCTCTTCAAGATCATCTTCGCATTTCAACACTTTCAGCATAGCATCCACCAAAAGGTCGATATTGTGGTCCATGGCCTGATGGGTTAATGCAAAGAGCTTTGTCGGTCTGCCGCGCCCCTTTGCTGAGCGATTGCCAACCACCTCGATTATGTTCTCTCGTTCAAGAGCGCTCAGATGATGACGCGCATTTGCCGGGGTCATTGGCAGGGCGCGGCTGATCTCTAGCGCAGATGCCATCTGGTGAGAGCGAATATATTCAAGAATTTGGGCACGCGTATTGGGCATAACTTCGGAATTATACCTTATTAACGCAAATAATTATTTGCGTTAATCTGCGTTGACACGCTAATTCGCGCAGGTATAATTAGGGTCGTTGTTTTTCCACAATTAATATCCAACCTCTACTTTCAAAAATCGAGGAGTAAATAATGTCTGAGGATATCAACTCACAAGGTTACGATGTTCCGCCCGAGATGCAGAATGTTGTTGCCATTACGACTCTGGATAAGATTTACAACTGGGGTAGGCGCTATTCTGTCTGGCCGATGATGTTTGGTTTGGCCTGCTGCGCAATCGAGATGATCTGTACCGCAGCCTCCCGCTTCGATTTCTCCCGCTTCGGCATGGAAATCATGAGGCCCAGCCCGCGTCAGGCCGACCTGATGCTGGTTTCCGGCACAGTCACCAAGAAGATGGTTCCCCAAATCGTGCGCCTCTATAACCAGATGCCCGAACCAAAGTATGTCGTTGCTATGGGTGCCTGTGCTTCCGGTGGTGGCCCCTTCAAAGAAGGCTATAACGTTGTTTCCGGAATCGACAAATTCTTACCGGTGGATGTATATATTCCCGGTTGCCCTCCGACGCCTCAGGCGCTCCTATTTGGCCTGATGAGAGTGCAGGAAATGATCGATAATCAATCCCTCAAAGAAGTTCGCTGGTATCAAAAGGGAGATTTGCCCGCCATCCCAATCCCCATTTTGGGACCTGATCTTATTGACCCGCGCGATTACCCAGAATTTGCGGAAAAGCTGGCCAAGGCGCAAGCGGTTGTCGCAGAGCCGGAAGAAGTATAGCTGGAGAACAAATATGACAGAAACAACAATGGCTATTTCCAAAAATATTGAAACCCGCTTCTCGGACGGCGTTACCCTGGATGAACGCACGGGCTACGAAGGTTATATCGTAGAAGCGGACAAGCTGATCGAATTTGCAACAGCCTTACGAGATGAGTTTGGTTATGATTTCCTCTCCTCTGTTACGGGTGTCGATTACCTGCCCGAAGAGAAGATGGAAGTCGTCTACCATATGTACAAATCCACCGGCGGGGGCGCACTAATCTTCAAGGTACAGGTGCCACGCCAAGCCCCAGTTGTACCGTCCCTCTATGATGTTTTCCTCGGCGCCGATTTTCAAGAACGCGAAGCTTGGGATCTGTTAGGTATAAAGTTTGAAGGTCACCCAGACCTTCGGCGGATTCTGATGTGGGAGGGCTTCGAAGGTCACCCGCTGCGCAAAGATTGGAAGGAAGCCTTCCACGAAAACGATACCAAGCCATTCGATGCTCGCTGGCCCGGAGGCGATGTGTATCGAGCTGAGGACGAGAATCCTTTCACAAAAAACGTGCTGTATCCAGAGGGCTTTGATCCCGAAAAATGGACTCCCGAAGGCGAAACCGCCGTTTATGCAGGAATGACAGAGATCGAATCTGATGATCCCATGCACACTGATCAGATTGTGGTCAACTTAGGCCCACAGCATCCCTCGACCCATGGTGTTTTCCGCATGGTAGCCACCCTGGATGGAGAGACGATTGTCAAGCTTAGGCCGGTGATGGGTTATCTGCACCGCAATCATGAAAAGATCGGTGAGCGCAATACTTATCTGATGAATATCCCCTTTACCGATCGCTTGGATTATCTTTCATCGATGACCGCCAATTGGGGGTATGTGCAGGCTGTTGAGAAACTTTTGGGACCCAAGGTTGTAGTGCCTGAGCGCGCCGAATATATCCGCGTGATCATGTCTGAATTCACCCGTATTGCCAACCACTTAATGGCCATCGGTGCATTGCTGAATGACTTGGGTGCCTACTTCACTCCAATGCTTTATGCGCTCACAGAACGCGAATTGATTTTGGATATTTTCGAGGCTGCGGCTGGATCGCGCATGATGTGCAACTACTTTCGTTTTGGCGGACTGGTTCGCGACCTCCCAGCTGGGGTGGAGCAAAAGATGCGTGATCTTGCCTTTGAGCGTCTGCCGCGCAAGATCGACGAGTTGGACCGCTACCTGACCGAAAACGAAATTGTTGTCGTACGTTGTGAGGGAATCGGTGTACTCACCCCCGAAGAAGCAATTGGCTACTCCGCGGTTGGCCCGGTGCTGCGAGCCTCTGGTGTGCCCTATGATGTTCGCAAAGCTGATCCCTACGGCATTTATGACCGCTTCGATTTCGATGTTGCTGTAGCTTACCATGGCGATGTTTACGATCGTTACCTCGTTCGTCTGGAAGAAATCCGTCAGAGTATCCGCATTTTGCAGCAAGCGCTGGACGATTTGCCTGAGGGCGAGATTATGATGGGGAAGCCTAAATATTCTATCCGTGTTCCGGCTGGTGAGGCGTATGGTCGAGTCGAAGCCCCCAAAGGTGAGCTTGGCTTCTATGTTGTTTCCGATGGCAGTGCCAATCCCTGGCGTTACCATGTCCGAGCCCCATCTTTCATCAACTTAACGGGTTTGAGCAAGATGTGCGAAGGCGATAAAGTTGCTGACGCTGTAATTATCCTGGGCTCGATTGATATCGTACTAGGCGAAACGGACAGGTGAACGAGTGTCAAGTATAAAGTTGCAAGTATCAAGTAAAAAGCAATTGCATAGAACCTGCAACTTGCAACTTGTACCTTGTAGCGTGTAACAGGAGAACTATTTATGTACGGTAAAGGAATCATCAAAGGGTTAGGCGTAACCCTCAAACACTTTCTCGATACGTATATCGACGACATCCGCATGGGCAAGAAGCGCTACACGGATGAGGGCATCGAATATCGCAGCAGTAAAGACGTGCGCGGTTTGTTCACCGTGCAATACCCTGAAGAAAAATTGCCCACCCCCGAGGAATTCCGCTTCGTGCCTTTCCTGGTTTATGATGAAGATGAAGCCGGAGTGCAGACTACGCGTTGTACTTCCTGTGGTATCTGTGCCAAGGTTTGCCCTCCACAGTGTATTTGGATTGAGCGTTCGGAAGATCCCAAGACGGGCCGCCCAATCCCCGATCCGGCAAATTTCTTCATCGACATAGATATTTGTATGAATTGTGGTCTATGTGCGGAGTTCTGTCCTTTCGATGCCATCATCATGGACCATGATTATGAGTTAGCCGTCTTCGATCGTTTTGAAACCAATATCTTCGATAAGGAAAAACTACTCAAGCCGGCTGAATATTATCAATCTATTCGTCCGTATAATTATAAACTTCAAGCGGACGCCCGGGTTGAGAAAGAGGCCAAGAAGGCTGCTGCTATTGCGGCAAGGGAAGCGAAAGCAGCCGCCAAGGCAGCCGCGAAGGAATAACCTCCCAAAGTTCAGAACAATCTAAAAATCAAGAGGCGAAGAATCTCGATAGGAATTGAGACTCTTCGCCTCCTCTATACTAGAATAAATCAATGGATAAACACGAATGAGCAAAGAAAAAGTTTCTCAAGAAGCAGTGCTAGAAGCCCTAAGTCAGGTTCATGATCCCGATCTACGCAAAGATTTAGTCACCCTGAATATGATCCAGGATCTAGAAATCAAGGATAGTGATGTCAGCTTTACTATCATGTTGACTACCCCCGCTTGCCCGATGAAGGACAAGATGAAGAACGATGCCCTGGCGGCCGTGGGCGCTATCCCCGGCGTCGGTCAGATCGATATCAAAATGGATGCCAATGTACCCAATGATGGGCGCACGCGCGGGCTCTTGAATGTCCCCGTGCGTAATGCCATTGCCGTTGCATCTGGAAAAGGCGGCGTTGGGAAAAGTACGGTGGCGGTGAATTTGGCTGTCTCGCTGGCGCAGAGCGGCGCTCGCGTCGGCTTGCTGGATGCCGATATATATGGGCCCAACATCCCCACAATGATGGGTGTAGAAAAACTGCCCCCTCCTCAAAATGAAAAACTAGTTCCTGCCGAGGCATATGGCGTTCAGTTGATGTCCATAGGATTCCTGGTCAAGCCTGATCAACCCCTGATTTGGCGCGGGCCTATGCTGCACTCTGCCATTCGCCAATTTCTCACCGATGTGCAATGGGATGAGCTAGATTACCTGGTGATAGACCTGCCACCTGGAACTGGCGATGCTCAACTTAGCCTTTCGCAATCACTGCCTCTGAGCGGTGGTGTGATTGTCACCTTGCCGCAGCAAGTCTCCTTAGACGATGCATTGCGAGGTCTGGAGATGTTCCGCCAGCTTGATGTGCCTATTTTGGGTGTAGTTGAAAACATGAGTTTCTTGGAACTCCCCGATGGCACCAAGATGGATGTCTTCGGCAGCGGTGGTGGTAAAAAATTAGCCGAGGCTACGGGCGTGCCTTTTATTGGCGCTATTCCCATGGACCCAGCAGTCCGAGTAGGTGGCGATGCTGGTAAACCCATTGTAATTACCAACCCCGATAGCCCCGTCGCCAAAGCACTAAAAGCAATCGCCGAGGATGTTGCTGCTAAGGTCAGTGTGGCTGCCATGCGACAAGATAATGTGGTGCCCATCGAGTTTATCGAGACGAATTAAACGTATTCGAGATATCACCTAAAGGGTGTGATCCAAGAAACCAGGACGAAATGATTTTTGTCCTGGTTTCTGATTTCAAAACAAAATCATCCCAAAGTTCTCCGAATTTGCGGTAGAATCTTCATATGACTGAATTCATTGTTGGTGTTCGATTTCAAAAAGTAGGCAAGGTTTACCATTTCAGTGCTAATCGGCAGCGTGATTTACAGGTTGGCGATCATGTGATCGTTGATACCAGTCGAGGGCGTCAGCTTGGGGAGATTGCCCAATTAGTTGAAGATGCTCGCAAGCCCAAAAATGGGTCTTGGAAGCCTGTATTGCGCAAAGCAACTCCACGAGATCTGGTTGCCAGGCAAGTATGGGAGAAGAAAGAAGCTGAGGCATTAGTGAACTGCCGCGCAAAAACTTCTCACCTAAACCTTCGGGGGGTCAAGATTGTTTCTGCTGAGTTTACCCTGGATGGAAGCCGACTTACCTTTTTGTATTCCTACGAGGAAGATGAAAAGCTCGAACTCACCGCGCTGCGCAAAGAAATGGAAAAGCTCTACGAGGCTAAGATCAGCATGCGTAAGATCGGCCCGCGAGATGCTGCCAAAATCATTGGTGGTATGGGAGCTTGCGGTTTAGAAACGCGCTGTTGCTCAATGTATTTAGATGAATTCCGCCCTATCTCGATTAAGATGGCCAAAGCGCAAAATGTCTCATTGGCTCCATCAGAAATAACAGGAATGTGCGGCCGACTGCGCTGCTGCTTGCAGTACGAGTACGATACCTATGTTGAATTACGCAAGACCCTTCCTCGGGTAAAGAAAATAGTTATCACGCCCATGGGTGAAGGGCGCGTTCTCAAGGTGAACCCTCTCAAAGAAACGGTTCTGGTGAATTTGGGGGAACAAGGGGCAAAAGAATTTTCCTCGGATGAAATTTCATATCCTGATCGCTCGTAAAATACTTTTTTGTACATTTACTCATTTCCACAAAACTATAACGGCACTAGGAATAGGGAATAGCGCCTTTGTTCCCTAATGGTAATTGAGTTACCATTTTTATATGAAGGATGAGAACAAGCATGCCTGATTTTTACGCTGAAGCAAAAGAATTATTCGAATACACGCGCGACTTGCGGCGTGATTTTCACCAACACCCGGAGTTAGGATTTCAAGAAGTGCGCACGGCTGGGATTGTCGCCAAGGAACTGCGGTCTTTGGGGTTAGAAGTCAGCACGGGGATCGCAGAAACAGGTGTGGTTGCCATGATCGAGGGCACAAAGCCTGGCCCGGTGGTGCTGCTGCGCTTCGATATGGATGCCCTGCCCATTGAGGAAGAAACTGACGCTGAGTATGCCTCGCAAACCCTGGGCGTTATGCACGCCTGTGGTCATGATGGACATACAGCCATTGGATTGACCGTTGCAAAGCTGCTGCATGCTCATCAAAAAGAGATTCCTGGATCCGTCAAGCTTGTGTTCCAACCTGCTGAAGAAGGATTGGGTGGAGCTGAACGTATGGTTGCAGAGGGCGTTTTGCAAAATCCTAGACCTGATGTATCGTTGTCTTTGCATTTGTGGAATGCCAAACCCTTGGGATGGATTGCCGCGGCGCCCGGGCCGGTGATGGCCGCTTCTGAGACCTTTTCGGTGCGTATCACTGGGAAAGGTGGCCACGGTGCTTTGCCCAGTGATGCTGTTGATCCCATTTTTGCTGCCGGTCAGATTATCACCGCCCTACAGAGTATCGTCTCTCGTAATGTTGATCCAGTGGAAACCGCCGTGGTCAGTGTCACTAATTTGCATGGCGGCTCAACTTTCAATGTTATCCCACCCTACGTGGATTTACAGGGCACAATTCGTACCTTCAAACCCGAGATTCGCGAATTGGTGCTGCGTCGTTTCCATGAGGTCGTTGAAGGGACTGCTGCTGCCTTGGGCTGTGAAACTGAGATTGTCATCGAAGATGTCACCCTGGCAGTTGATAATGACCCCAAGGTTACCAAAATGGTTCAAGCTGTTGCTGAGCGTATGTTCCCCGACGTGCCACTGATCACCGAATACCAGACCATGGGCTCTGAAGATATGTCCTTTATGATGGACGTCATCCCAGGCTGTTACTTCATGATTGGTTCAGCAAATACCGAGAAGGGATTAGATGCCAAGCATCATCACCCCAAATTTGATTTCGATGAAGATGTATTACCACAAGCCGCTGCCTTGATGGCTGCCGCTGCAGTGGAAGTTCTAATGGGGCAGTAATCATATTACTGAAACACGAATTAGAGCCGTGTACTGCTTTCAAGTACACGGCTCTTGATTTTATTTGAAAAGCGATTTATTGATGTTCATATAAACTGATTACGCCTGTCACTCCTTCGACACTTCCTTCGGTCGCAGGACAAGCACTTCGACAGGCTCAGTACAAGTCTGAGGGAGCGGTGTACCCGACCGAAGAGTCTCTGCAGAGAGGCTGCGCTGCGCTCAGCATGACAATTAAAAATTTATCAACATATGTACAAATCAGATTTCTTTTTAATTTTAATATGTCTCATAAAACTAAGACCGACTTTACCAGAAGTCGGTCTTAGTTTTTGGCACTTGTATATAGATGGATAGAGGTTTGCCGGCATATTCCAACTAAGCACTGCATATTCAGTGCGTTTGCTATCTTGAAATCACCGTATTGCTCAAAAGGGACCCATCTTCTAAAGAATAATATTGCACCTGTATCTGTCCATTGCCCAACGAGGTCACAATCAAATTGGTATTAATATTCGCATTGCTGACATTCAATAGCACTTGGCCAGCACTAGCTGCCGACCAGATATCGTAACCCAACATCGCTAGATATACATTAGCGCCCTCGCTCAAGCCATAGAAATAGAGTTTCCCATTGGTATCCATGGATACGAGTAGTTTGTCATCTAGGAATTTTAGTGAGAGCCCAGGTCCAGGAAGGAGGGTAAGGTTATCTATTAGCACTTCGAAATTCTGCCAGGCGATGCGTCCGTTTGTCCAGGCGAAGCTGCCATCTCCGCTGGCCTCGATTGCCGCTTTGGCTTGCTCAAATAGGGATTTATTCTTGGTCTTCATGCTGAATTTAAGCGTATCCGTATCTGGGCCGCCGTCGATGATGCCATCAACCTGAGTTCCTGTAAGCGAAACTGTATCATCGCCAGATCCAGCTTCGATATTTCCATGAACGGTGCCGCTATTCTCGATGACGTCATTCCCACCATTGCCCTCGAGATCGCCACCAATGACTCCGGTGTTAGTAATTGTATCGTTCCCCGCGTCGCCGGCGACATCATCTCCAACAGTACCTGCATTCAAGATCGTATCATCGTCATCGTCGCCTTCGATATCGTCATTTACTGTGCCGTAGTTTTCAATGATGTCTTCCCCATCATCTCCATCGATTGAGTCTTTGATCAGGCCAGTTGATGTGTTGGTAATTGTGTCGTCACCGCCACTCCCGGCAACGTCGACTTCTACCGTGCCCGAGTTTGTAATCGTATCATTACCACTGTTACCACAACCGCAGTAACTATCACCAAAGATATATTCGACGGTTCCACTGTTGTTGATCGTGTCGTTGCCGCTGTTATTATTCCCCTCAACGCTGTCACCGAAAATTGCCCCGGCAGTTCCAGTATTATTGATGATATCATCTCCACTGTTGTTATCCCCATCATAACTATCGCCAGCAATTTCACCCCACACTACGCCACTATTATTGATCGTATCATTACCTCGGTTATTATCACCCTCATAACTGTCACCAACGATAATACCCACATCGCCAGCGTTGTTGATGCTGTCATCTCCGCTGTTATTATCTCCATCATAGCTATCGCCAGAGATACCATCAGTGACTTCGCCGCCAGATTGAACCGAAATGTTATCATTGGCTGTGCCTCCAGCGCTGTTAGAGTCTCCGAGTACTTCATAGGTCGAGGCTCCATTTACTACTGTGATTGTGTCGCTGTCTCCTTCGCCGTGAACCCCATCTGCGTCATCGGCATTATCCCCATTGCCGTCCATATCGGTAGTGGTATCACAAGTGATATTGTCGCTGCCCGCGGTTCCATCGGGGGTGCAGTCTGCCAGGGCAGTTTGCACCAGACCAAAAGACATTGTGGCGATCAGGCACACACTAAATACGATCGCTAAGGTTCGATTCCACATTGATTACTCCGTTGATGTGTAATTCAGACTAATGTTGTCCAATATTATACACTAACCTCAGTAATCGTCAATTGAAATGACACATATTGTCGATTTTCGCGTATCGAAATAAACATTTTCTTGACCGCCTCCCAATCGCGTGCTAAAATTTCTTTTGAATTATACGATTAATCCGAGATATTCCCACCTAGGAGATTTAATGAGTTATTGGCGCAACCCATCGGAGTTTTTCCAATACTTGGCTGAGAATCTGAGCAACGCCCCAGACGATGACCAGCTTCCTGCCATGAACGCACTGAGTGAGGAGCTGGATATCAGCGTGGCGCGCTTGCGCGAGCAATTGGAAGTGGCCAAAGCTTTAGGGTTCGTAGATGTCAAACCTCGCACGGGTATCCGCCGCTTGCCTTACAGTTTTCTTCCTGCGGTATGGCAGTCTTTAGCCTATGCCATTGAGGTCGATAGGGGTAATTTCGACCTCTTTACAAGCCTGCGCAAGCATCTCGAAATGTGTTTCTGGCATGAGGCCACCGAGGGACTGACCCCCGAAGATCACAATCAATTGCGGGAGTTGATGGCTTCTGCCTGGGCTAAGATGAAAGGCACGCCCATTCGCATTCCTCATAATGAGCACCGCGAATTTCACCTGGTGATATTCCGCCGCCTGGAAAACCCCTTTGTTTTGGGCATCCTTGAAGCTTATTGGGAAGCGTACGAGGCGGTTGGTCTGAACGTCTATGCTGATTATAATTATCTGACCGAGGTTTGGAATTATCACCAAGAAATGGTTGATGCAATTGTCGCAGGTGATCTTGATACCGGATATCAGGCTTTGGTAGATCACACTGATTTGCTGTATCACCGTCTGGGTGCAGGATCACCAGAGTGGTAGTCCAAATGTTCCTGTTTGGGAAGTAGAACACCACGAAGCTAAGGTAATAAATGAAAATTTCTCTAGTTTGATGCTCCAAGATCCAATTGCGGGTCGCCCAGAGACAGGCTCGTGAGCATTTTCCAAGGAGTTTTATGACAACTGTCGAAACAAAAATTCAATCCAATAAAGCTATAGCAAGCGGCTCAGTAGTCAACGACTTTTCCATCTCTGTTGCCACGATGAATGGGTCGGGCAGTCAGACATCCAACCTGACGCTGCTGCGGGCTTTATTCAAGATGGGCATCCCTGTTTCGGGGAAAAATTTATTCCCGTCCAATATTCAAGGTTTGCCGACCTGGTATACCATCCGGGTTAGCAAAGATGGCTATTTGGCACGCACTGAAACCATTGAAGTTATGGTAGCCATGAACGCAACAACCTTTGCTAAGGATCAGGCTGCGTTGGTGCCCGGTGGGGTGTTCTTTTACGCCGACGATATCAAACAGGCTATCACCCGAAAAGATATCGTTGCCTATCCCATGCCGGTGAAAAAGCTGGCCAAAGAATCCGATGCGCCTGCAAGCTTGCGAACGTATGTCGCAAATATGGTTTACGTGGGAGTTCTGGTTCAAATGCTGGGAATAAACCCTCAACGCATTGAGCAAGCCCTAGATTTCCATTTCAAAGGCAAAGAAAAACCCATCAAGCTTAATTTAGATATCATAAAAAAAGCTGCCGAATGGGCTGAAGAAAATTTACAAAAGAGCGACCCCTACTATCTTGAAGATTTGGACTTGACCGAGGGACAGATTATGGCCAGCGGCAACACTGCTGGTGCTCTGGGGTCGATCTATGGTGGAGTGCAGTTTGTTTCATGGTATCCGATTACGCCGGCCTCAAGTTTAGCGGAATCATGTATTGAGTATTTGCCTATGTTGCGCACTGATCCTGAAACTGGCAAAAACACCTATGCCGTTGTCCAGGCAGAAGATGAATTAGCCGCTATCGGTATGGCTGTGGGCGCCGGGTGGGGCGGATTACGATCGATGACCTCCACCTCTGGCCCTGGCATCAGCTTGATGACCGAATATGCCAGCATGGCCTATTATGCTGAAACCCCAGTCGTAATTTGGAATGTCCAGCGTATGGGACCCAGCACCGGCTTGCCCACGCGCACTTCCCAGGGCGATATCAACTTGACCTACTATCTCGGCCATGGCGATACCAAGCACATTGTACTGCTTCCAGGATCGGTGAATGAATGTTTTGAGTTAGGTTGGAAGGCCTTTGACCTGGCAGAGCGATTCCAAACCCCAGTATTCTTGTTGTCTGACCTGGATATGGGCATGAACCAGTGGATGACTTCGCCATTCAAGTATCCAGACAAGGAGATTGATCGCGGCAAGGTGCTCTGGGAGGAAGATTTTGAGGGTCTTGAAATTTGGGGACGGTACCTCGATATCGATGGTGACGGGATTCCTTACCGAACCCTGCCTGGTAACCGGCATTCCCAGAGCGGATACTTTGCCCGAGGGACTGGTCACGATGAATTCGCCAATTACACTGAAGACCCTGATGTTTGGGTCAAGGGTATGGACCGCTTGCTGCTCAAGTTTGAACACGCCCGCAGCGTGATGCCCCAACCGGAGATCGTGAAGCGGAAAGGTGCGACAATTGGTGTGATCGCCTTCGGCTCCACGGACCCTGCAATTCGCGAGGCCATCGACTACATGAGCGAAGAAGATCTAGAAGTCGATTATCTGCGCTTGCGAGCCTTGCCCGTCGTCGATGAAGTCAGAGATTTCATTCGCAAATACGAGCATGTGTATGTGGTCGAAATGAATCGAGATGGGCAGTTGCACCAAATCCTATCTCTAGAAGTACCGGAACGAGCGACACATTTAATTTCTCTTACCCATAACGATGGTTTACCTCTGACTGCTACCTGGATCAAAGGGGCCATTCTTGGTGAGGAGCGCAACTAAAATGGCGACTAAAAAACAATCTAAAATAAACCTGATCAACTTATCGAAATCTGATTACCGTGGCGCGCCCACTACGCTGTGCCAAGGCTGCGGGCATAATTCGATCAACAGCCAGGTCATTACGGCATGCTACGAGTTGAATATCCTGCCCGAAGATATTGTCAAATTTAGCGGCATCGGCTGTTCGAGCAAATCACCGACCTATTTCCTCGGGCGCTCCTTCGGTTTCAACGGCCTGCATGGGCGCATGCCATCCCTGGCAACGGGTGCCCTCTTCGCTGATACGTCATTGACGGGTATTGCAATGAGCGGTGATGGCGACACCATCAGTATCGGCATGGGTCAATTCAAACATGTTATGCGCCGCAATTTACCCATGGTGTATATCGTAGCGAATAACGGTGTTTACGGCCTGACGAAGGGGCAGTTTTCTGCAACCGCCGAAGAAGGCCTGGCACTAAAGGGGCACGGCCAAAATCCCTATATGCCCATCGACATCATCTGGGAAGCCGTTGTTGGGCGGGCAACCTTTGTGGCCCGTTCCTTCGCTGGCGACCCCAAGCAAGTGCGTGAGCTGCTCAAAGCTGCTCTGAGTCACCGTGGCATCGCTGTACTAGATATCATTAGCCCATGTGTGACCTTCAACAACCAGGATGACGCCCACCATTCTTATGCCTGGGGCAGGAATCACGAAGTTGCTTTGCACGATCTTTCTTATGTGCCGCTGGCTGAGGACATCATGGTGGATTATGACGAAGGCGAATCCAAAGAGGTCGATATGCACGATGGCTCGCGCATCATGCTGCGCAAAGTTGCATCAGATTACGATCCCACGGACCGCTCGACGATCCTATGTATGCTGGAAGACGCGAATACGAAACAGGAATTAATCACGGGTTTGATCTATATCGATACAGAGCAACAAGCGCTCTTTGATACGTACAATTTGCCCGAAGAACCTCTCAACCGGCTGACCAATGACCGTATCCGCCCTCGCCGCGAGACGATTGACAAAGTCAATGCGATGATGTTTTAGTTTTGGGACGCGGATTTTCAGGATTATATTTTAAATATCCGCTAATTAGATCAAAAAAACAACTGAGCGGTAGCAAGGCTGCTGCTCAGTTTTCTTAATCCTAAAATCCTGTTCATGTATCCTGTACTGCGGTCGCATACCAATGCCAGCATCCTGAGTAGCGGTCGCTCACTGAAATATTGCTTCATGCAGTATCTCGCGTTCCAGGGTATTTTTCGTTTACCAGGTGTTCGAAGCGTATCGAAGGGTGCGGTCATTTTTTTTGCTATTTCCGAAATTTTGGCTTTTTGGCGAGCCATTTCAACAAATCCCAATCCTCTGCGATTAGCGCTTCTTTCTTGGCACGCGACCACTTTTTGACCTGGCGTTCGGCTTCAAACGCCTGGCGTCTATCCGGCATTTCTTGACAAAAGACAAGTTCAACAGGCAAGCGTCTCTTTGTCCAATCGCTGGCTTCGCCATCTTGGTGTTGAGCGAGACGATATTCAAGATTTGTTGTATGTCCCGTGTAGTAAGATCCATCAGAACAGCTTAGAATATAAACCCAGGCTCGGGGCATTGTAATCACCCATTTGAGAAGTGTAATTATTCGATAGCGGCGCACCCTTCGATACGCACTCCTCGCTGTTTCGTGCTACTCAGGATGCTGGATATTTGTTTAGAGAGTTTACCAATAATCTCGATCTCAGCATCCTGAGTAGGGTGTAGTGTAACGAAGGCCGTATCGAAGGGTGCGGCTTAGCTGGAGAATTACCCTTTAAGTTCCGGCATTACCCAGGGGATGCGCCAGTAAAGCCCACCACCACCTTCGCGTTCCATTAAACCATTGCTGATAAAGGCACGTCTGAATGTGGCTGAATCTTGATAATGCTGCTGGATGATTTCATTGACTTCTTGCTCGGTGTATTTCCGATCTTCTTCAAAGAAATTGATCATCCATTTAAACAGTGCCAGACGTTTTTTGTAACCCACGGGAAGAGTGAGCACCTGATCGCCATCCAGGAAAATTTCTAGCACCCTCCGTTCCCAGGCTTCGTACTCAACATCATCCGCCAGCGTGACAACTTTCTCCGCAGTGATCGAGGTGAACACACTCTTCGACATGCTGTGCAAACTGTCGACATCTAAACGATATAGATGATCGTTGCCATCTTTGCGCATAGCCACTAAAGAGAGATCTTTTAGTTTGCTCAGGTGATGAGAGACAGTGGGCGGCTTCAGATTCAGCAATGTGGCTAATTCCTCGACGCTGCATTCTCTCTGTGCCAGTACGCCCAATATCTTTAGGCGGTTTTCATTGGACAGTGCTTTGAAGAATTGTAGTAGGGTGGACATTTCTTGATCGGTCATAATTCATCCTCGTCTAATTCGAAATAAATCTAATTAGAATAATATCGAAATAGATAATTTCTGGGGTCTCCAGGAATCGCTGTGGTAAGGGGCCACCTTTGAGGGTAGGGGGGGTGCTCCGCACGCCCCCTACCCCCAAAGGTGAGGTCTCTCACGACAATTCCCAAAGAACCAATTTCTGTCAACGTAATTTTAGAAACTGTACGATGGTATCTTACAAATTTGATAGACAGTACTATGTGGCTATTCAAAGCTGTCCCATTCACAGATATGATCGATGTAAGATTTACAAACTAAAAGGATTACATGATGAACATAAGGCTTACCCTAATCCGAACTCTTTCTATAGTTGGCGTTCTAGTTTTTTTAGCAACAATAGCGAATGCCGCTCACGCAAGCTCCCAATTCTCGAATAGAATATTTCAGGATACTGAACCAGAAGAAATTCTAGAAGTCGTCGTTATTGAAGGGACAATTGTTGCCATCGATGTTCCGTCTGGGATTCTTGCTATCGAGGTGCTGACAGAAACAGGCCAAACGGTTTTATATTCCATCCAGATGCCCGAGGGCTTTGATTTCACAACGCTCGTTGTTGGGGGTACTGTTGATGTCACCAGCCTCTTGAATGAAGAAGGCTCAGAATTAATATCGGGCTCTGAAGACCAATTTTCCGAAGAAGGTGGGGGCGTGTACTGTGAGAATCTCGCTGTGCCTCATCCAACAGGAAACTCCTTGGCAGAAACCTACGATGTGACCTATGAAGAGGTCATGGGGTGGTTCTGCGGATCTGGGACGTCTGAAGGTGAAGACGCAGAAGCAGGTGGAGAAGAATCAGTCCGCAAAGTTGGTTTTGGTCAGATCAAGCTGGCTCTTCAAACTGCTGAATCTACAGGCGTGAGCGTTGACGAGCTTTTATCTCGGAGAGCAGCCGGTGAAGGCTGGGGGCAGATATGGCAAGACCTCGCTGATCAGGATAATGGCGCAGGTGATTCTGAAAACAGCGAGACCGAGTCAGGTAATAGTAACAAACCAGATGATGCCGGACCCAAAACAGATAAAGACAAAAATAAAGATAAGGACAAAAACAAAGATAAGGACAAAAAGAATAACGGCAAAAGTAAGGGCAAGGGGAACAACAAATAATATATACAGGACTTACGCACTTGGGTAGCCAGCCCAACCGCGTTGGGCGAAGATAAAGCGATTCAACACCCAACGCGGTTGGGTTCCTACCCAAGAAATGCGTGAACTGTGTAAGTCCTTATATAAATATTCAGAAAAGTGCGTGCAGCACAATTTGCCTGCTCGCATTTTTTAATTATTTCCGGAATTTGTGCCAGTTTTATGAATCTGCTTGACTCCAGGTAATCCTTGTGATAAGCTTCAGCCCGTTGGTAAAATTAAACCAAGATGAATTTTAAAAGGAGGCGTATTATCATGGCAAAAGTTTATAGTGAAAATGTAACCCGCCAAGTGCGCCTCGTGCCTGCCTACTGAGTGACCGCTCAGTAAACCCCTATTAATTACAACCTAGCAGCCACGGGTATGCCCGTGGCTGAACTATTTAAGTTCAGATCTGGCGCGAATGGCCTCGTCGTAAGCTCTATGCGCGCGATTGATTCCATTTGTTTGATATCTACCCTGAAAGGAGGTGGATCATGTACAACATACAAATCTATATCGAAACCTGTGAAGACCAGACCGCATCCACCCCAAAGAATGGGAAGGATGAGCGGTCGCTGCGAAAGTTCAAGGACGGCAAACGCCGTCGTCTAGAAGACGCATTCAGAGATTGGGTTACCTCCTCGGAGGAGCGCTATCTTAAAATACAAGAGTTCTACAATGGACGATAATAAGATACAAATTGAAAATTATTCAGAGGATATGCAAAAGCATGTCCGCAAACAACAATTACGCAATACACGCCGGAAATCTGGGCCGAAGAATAAAGCGAAGAAACCTCGTCAGAAAGAATGGATTCCAGATTCTTGGGATGATATAGATGACCTTGATTACTCTGTTGATGAGAGGATCATGCCTCGTGGAGAGGAGGAACGTCGACGTGAGATTGAACGTAAAGCTTTGAGTGGAACTTCGGGGGGGAATTCTGAGAGGGCAGCTGATCCCCAAGGATCAGAACCAGCCTCAGGTTCCCGTCCCGGAATTCCCGGCCTGGTCGTTGGAGTCAGCTCAGGGATGTGCCGCGTAGATATCCATAACGGCGCAGCCCCCATATTGTGCGATATCCGTGGCAGTTTGAAATCCCAGGAGACTGGCTTTACTAATGTCGTCGCCGCGGGTGATCAAGTTAAAATAAACCTTAATGGAGAACAGCGCGGTGTAGTCGAAGAGGTGCTACCCCGCAGGAGCATCCTTGCAAGGCCATATCGACCCGATGTTGGTAAGATCAGTTCAAAGCAGCAAATCGTTGTTGCCAACATCGACCGGGTTCTAATCGTCGCCTCCTGGCGCGAGCCCAATATCTGGCCGGCGCTGATCGATCGTTACTTGATCGCTGTGCAGCGTAACCAACTCGAGGCCGTGATCTGCGTCAACAAAATCGACCTGGTTGAAGACCCGGCCGAGTTTCAGGCGACGATTAAGCCTTATCAGGATCTAGGATTTCGCCTGATTTTGACCAGTGCCGAAACTGGCGCCGGGATCGACGAGTTGGCAGTTTTGCTCAAATCGAGCACAACGGTGCTAGCTGGACTCTCGGGAGTAGGAAAATCAACCCTGTTAACAGCTATCCAGCCCAGCCTCGATCTACGCGTCGGAAAGGTCACGCAACGGGGCACGTTCACTGGGCAAGGCCGTCACACGACTACCCAATCCCGTCTTTGGAACTTGGAGAATGGCGGCGTTGTCATCGATACGCCCGGTATCCGTGAATTCGGATTGGTAGGTATCAAGCAAGCTCAGCTGGCCGAATGGTACCCAGAGATGGTAGATCACCTCGGCGGCTGCCGCTACTCGGATTGCAGTCATAGTAATGAGCCTGGCTGCGCCATCAAGGCTGCTGTGGCCAATGGCGCTATCTCCGAGCTGCGCTACAAGAATTACACTCAGATTTATGATGAGTTGTGTGCATAAACTAGATCCAGAAACATTTTCGAATACATGGCATTGCGAGCGGAGCTTGCGGAGCGCGGCAATCTCCTATAAAGGGGTAGTTTGCCCTGTTCATACTTGCGTACGCTCGCAGTGACAATTTTGTTTTGGTTATAGATGAAAAAACTGGACGCTAAACTTGTCTACTGGATCTCCATCTTCTTCGAAGGGATGATTTTTTCGATCGTCCTTGCGGCCACTCAGTTGTACCGTGTACAAACAGTGGGTTTAAACCCGCTGCAATTGGTGTTGGTTGGAACCACGATAGAGATTACAGTCTTCATCTTTGAGATCCCTACTGGCATTGTGGCCGATGTTTACTCCCGGCGCGCCTCGGTGATCATCGGTACCTTTTTACTTGGAATTGGTTTCCTGGTTGAAGCTTCGATACCCCTATTTGGGATTGTGATTTCGGCCCAAGTAATTTTGGGTGTGGCCTGGACGTTTATCAGCGGTGCGCATTCGGCCTGGATTGCCGATGAGGTGGGAGTAGAAAACGTGGGGCAGGTCTATTTGCGCTCGACGCAGTATCGGCGCATCGGAAGCCTGCTGGGAATTCCATTATTTGTTTTGTTAGGGAATGTCAGTTATCGACTGCCTATCGCGGTTGGTGGCGCGCTGTTCCTATGCGTGGCGCTATTTCGGCTCTTGACAATGCCCGAGGATGGATTCCAAACAACGCTCAATGAAGAGCGGGATACCTGGAATGAGATGGTTGCGACTCTCAAAGGCGGTATCCAACTGGCACGCCTCAAACCAGTTTTGATGACCTTTGCTGTCATTGCCATTTTCGTTGGTCTGTACAGCGAGGGCTACGACCGCCTGACAGAAGCTCACTTCATCGGGCAGTTCAATTTTCCTTTACTGCCTTGGGGTGGTGATCCCTTCGTCTCGTGGTTTGCATTAATGCGAGTGATGGGGATTTTTCTGGGTTTGGGCGCTACCGAATTGGCCAGGAGGCGCTTGGATACATCTGACAACCTCAAAGTTGCCCGCGCTTTGCAAGGGATTTACGGGCTGATTTCATTGGGATTGCTTGGATTTGCCTGGTCTACAAATTTCTACTGGGCGCTATTAGCAACTCTGGTGGTTGATACGGCGCGCGGAGTGACGGTGCCGCTAATCGATACCTGGATCAATAAGCACATCGAGTCTAAAGTGCGTGCCACCATGCTGTCGATGACGGCCCAGCTTGACGCTTTTGGACAGATGTTTGGCGGCCCCATCGTCGGTTTGGTCGGCAACCTGCGCTCAATCCGAGCCGCCTTGACCGCTTCAGCGATGTTGATCATACCCGTAGTGCCGCTGTACGGCCGAACAATTCGCCAGGCAAAGAAGAACGACCAATAACGAATTAGCCTTTCACATATATAAACGAGTTTCAGCATCGCGCCGTCATCCCTGCAGCATTTTTCTTTGCTGTGGATACAGGGAACCTTATAAACCTGGATTTAGGATTTAAGTATCTAACCCCCTGGCTGGTGTTTGAGAAAATTATATATATAAAGAAAATCTAATAGAAATTCGCAAAAACAGGGTGTGAGCATAGCTCACACCCTGTTTTTGCACTGTCCCCCCCTTCCCAGGAAGGGGGAAAAGGGGGATGGGATTAAGTACTTACTCTATATACAAGTGGATAATAATCTCGTTTTCGTTCTGTCCGGCATCGTTGGAACCATTGCTCGGTTCGTCGACATTGATGGATTCGATGAGTTCCACAGCTTCGGGAACGGAGATCTTTCCATCTTCGACCAGATCGAGAACAAGCAATCTATCTTTTAACACTGTTCACTCTCCAATTATTTGTGGTCCAAAAATCCAACTAAAGCGTCGGCCGTATTGTCTATACGATCATAGTTGATGTTGTAATGTTTGACGCCCTCCAGCCTCCGTTGATGCAGGAAACCTGTCGCAAAAAGTTGTGTCAGATGTCTTGACGTAGCAGACTGGGTCAATTCTAAGTTTTTCTGAATATCTGTAGCATTGAGTTCACCTTTAATATGTAGTTCTTCTAGTATCCGCAGGCGGGTATCGTTTGATAAAGCGGAGATACGCATCAGGAGCTCAGAGCGGGTCAGTGTGGGTGATGAGATTCCTGCTCCCTCGGGAATGTGCGCCCTCACCACCAACCAGACCGTGCTTTCATTCTTGTCCATAGTCATCAGGTATGGCCCGATGTGTGCCGACGGGACTATGACCACTTCTTCAGTTGAGGAGATCCACTGATCCCAGATTTGTGGCATCTGATCCCTGCCGGTGATACGCAGTAGGGCTTCTTCTGTGGACATACCCGAGAAATCTAACGTTTCGAAAGCTCTGATCGAGTCAGCTAGCATTGGCTGAATGCGTTCCCACTCATCTTGAAGATGCTCTTCCCACATATAGCGCATATAGGAAACGATTTTCTTCTTAGCTGTGGCGGCATCTTTTATCAGCTGATACTCTTTCTGGTGATAATCTCGATCAAACTCATAACCTTTCTTTTCGTAAACTTTCTCATAAGTGGCCAGATAAAACTCATCACCAGACGTAATATCTTCTCGGGTGGGGAGTTGGTCCTCGGGCAGCCCCATGATTTCGGCCGAGACTTTCAAGAAATCTTCGATCAGCCAGTCTTGCATTTCTTGAGGGTCGCGGGCTTCCAGCGCTTTCAGCCATTCGGGAAAACTTGACCATTCCTGGCCTTCGGCAAATCTCGATGCGATACCGGTGAGCATTTTATTTTCTTTGAGCTGATCCTGTGAAAGCCCTTTGATCATGCTGTTGACCCATTCTGAGAACTCGTCTTTTTCGTCATTGAGCAAGAAAAGACTGCACAGCAGATTGCGAACCGGATCCGTAGAGAACCTGAACGTAGCAATTTTCTGGGGGGCGATCAACTCAAGATTAGCCATTTTTTACTCCTGCTTTATTCGGTATACCCGCTAAATCGGGTGGACTGGCTAAATAATAGCAGGTTTTTAAGCGCTTGTCAAGCCTTTTATGCGATTTAGTGGGTAAAGGGGGTGGGCGTAATTGCCCTAGATCACCGAATAATTATTTTGAGTAAGGTTATTTTTTGCTTTCAAGCAAGATTTCTATTTGATTGCTTGTTTGGAAGGTCTCGAATTCATGAATTAGGATCGAAATAAATCCCGTTTGGTATCCTTTGGCCATAGCAACAATAGTAAATTTATCTCCGCGTGGAATACCTTCGAAGATGATCAAGCCATTCTCGTCGGTTTTACTTAGTCTCGCAACTGCATCATCCTTGCCTTCAATTATCCAACTATAAGGGGACACTCCAGGTTTGAGAATATAAACTAGAGCATTTGCAATGGCATTTTTTGATACGGATTCTCTGACATACCCAGAGATGGATATTCTTTGATCAAACTCTGTAACTTTTGTATGCTCAAACGCAAGTGGCTGATCATTTTGTGCAACTAATAATGAGTAATTGCCAGGCGGGATATTTTCATATTGTTCAAATTCCAAAGAAAGGGGCATACATTTTATGCTTTGATTACCTATGAACTTAACTTTCTCTTCTTTGATCAAGTTAACATCATGAAACCAAAATGCTTGAATAATTTCGTCCTCTTCCAATCCGCTGTAGTCGAAATATGCGGTAATGTGATTCGTATATTCATCATAGAAATCAACTGTGGAATTTGGACACTGCGTGGTTTCTAATTCTTCAGACCAACCGATAAATTCGATCCAAAAAGGAATGTCGGGTTGGACGTATCGGCTGCCATATTCTCGGTTTTCTATTGAAGCAGATATGATATCGTTTGCAAAGTGAATTGGGCGAACTTTGTTTAGAAATCCACCTGCTGCGACACAATGGTCTTTATTATTGATATCTCCGTCTTCATTTGTATCGGCCACCCGCCTACATTCAACTTCAAAGGATTTTGTAGCAATCCCAATTAATTTGCCTTCATTATTTACTACAGGACCGCCAGAATTTCCCGCTGATATTACCGCATCGGTTTTGATCCATGCAGTTGTACAGTTGTTATTGAGATCGCATACCACTTCTTCTGAGAAGCCAGCCACAATTCCTGTTGAATAAGTAATAGTGTCTTCTCCTATAGTGGGATATCCAAGAACATGAATGCTTTCACTTATCCCGGCTGTATGAGAATAATCAATTTCAATATATGGCAAATTAATCTCGTCAGAGTTGATTTCTTTAGATGTTTTTTCCCCATCTTCTGTTTCAAAAAAATGATGTGTAATTTGTAGTATCGCAAGATCGAGGGTGGCATCAATTGCAACTATATCTGCTAAATATTTGATGGTTGGTTTTTCAGCGGAATTAACAGATGTGAGTATAAAGAATAATTCGGGATTCAGTTTCCTTTTCCCTACTTCTAATGGGCTGACAACATGAGCATTTGTTAGAATAAGCCCATCCGGTGATATTACTATTCCAGATCCCTTCGTTTTAACATCATCACCAATCGATTCCCGTTTGGTGCCGATGAAAACCGTTGATTCAACTAAACTATCAAGCGGTATCTTTTCAACAAGATCTTGCTCGTTTCTCAAATTACATGCTGTAGTAATTAGAAACAATACTATTAATATATGGATTTGAGAGGTAGTTTTCATACTATTCAATTGGTAACTAAATTTTTTGAAAAACGCTGAATTATTGTGGCTTGCTATTCATTACCAATTTCTAGTTCACATCCACTTCCTGTTTCAGGGTCCTCATACCATTGACGCCATTCTTCAGGATAATTTTCGTTAATATTGGTAATTAATTTTAGAACCCAATTAACTGACTCGTCAAGTTTGTCGACTTGAACAAGTTGGTTTTCTAGAATAATTATTAGCTTATCTATTAACTCACAAGTCTCAGGCTCAAAACTAACTGGACTAGGATAATAATACATTACTCCTAGCTCAACGGCAGCTGTTCTAGGGATCATCCATTCATCAGTTCCTTCATTGATCTGAACTGATAGAGTATCGAGCAAAGTTTTCCGCCCCTTCAAATACACCTCAGATTCGGCATCTCCACGATAGAATATTGCATTTTCTCCAATCACAAAAACTGCAGCTGATCGAACTCCTGGTGATAAGTCTCCATCACTAACAATCTTTGTCAGAAATTCGTGATTTTTGGTGTAGATATCATCTCTAATCAGGATTACCTCTGCGTCCCATACACTCCAATCCCATAGATGGGAAGAGCTATTCTCTGAAGGGTCAAATTCATCTGCATCAAAAGATGATGCATCGAACATTGCTAGAAGTGCTACTAATGCCTCTTTTGCTTCATTCTCATTATCAGAAAGTACAAATAGTCCAAGGGCCTCAGTAATGGTTTCTGGAAATGCGGTTTCGTGCAAGATGTTTTTGAATTCATTGATTACTTTCGTTCCCTCTTTGCCTGTTCTTGCGAGAACCCATGCGGCTGCTTCTCTATATTTGTTTTCATAAATTTCTCCTGCGACTTCATTTTTAAAGATTTTCAATAGTTTGTCTGTAACCCCGGTCATACTTGTAAAAACTTCGATGATTTCATCTTCATTTGGAGCTTTATTATCCATATTAAAGTCATAATTGTCAGTTTCATTCTTCGAGAATTCTTCAAGCAAGCCATCGATGATTGCATTTTGATATTTCGTATTAAGAGTTTTATCCGTCATGATGTTTTTGGATTCATCATTGCCATTAAGATATGTATTTATCAAAGTACTCACTGCTTTATCGAGCGCAATAAATAAATTTGGGCTAATGGATTTTATTAGACGGGCTGATCGAGTTTTGGCAGTCTCATCAGTCAAGGCGTTGACAAGGGCTTCGATTGTTTGATCACTTGCGTAGCTTCCTTCATCTTGAATATAACTTTGAAGAGTTTTCTCGGCTGCACTTTGTACTGAAATGTTAGGATCTCCAAATGCAGAAATTAGGGCATCAAGTTCAAATGATTCTCCCGTTCCTATGTCCATTAATACCTTTGCTGCCATTTCTCTAAGTTTCCATGCGGTGTTTTCTGAATCTTCCAAGATATTAATGGCTCCGCCAACATCCACATTATTTTTTAGTTCAACCTCGAGTTTTTTTATGTTTTTGGCAGTTATGTTTTTCCCAATTAGAATACTTTTGAGGGCTTCTAGTGAATTATCATGAAGATCGTCCTCGCCCAGAGTCAAAATGAGGGGATCAATTGCGTCAGCCGCTGCTTCCCCAATATTGCCTAACGCAAAGGCAGCTTGATTGCGAAGATCGTCACCAAAAGCAAGTGTTTCCAGGATTAGGATGAGTTCATCGGTAGCTTGGACTGTCTTTAGCTCGATGCCGCTGATAATCTGAGTGGCACCCACTACAATGAATATATTTAATTCGTCAGGGAGGTTTTCTGTTTTATCTTTAGGTAACTTGGCCAATTCAGTGTTTAGCGTGATCTCAATTTTAGCAAGTCCCTCAGGAATATTATCCCCAACAATTATTTTTTCTAAGGCTTTGGTTGATTTTTCGTGGAGCTGCTCTTCGCCCATCGTTTGAATAAGGGGGTCAATGGCTTCCTTGGCTGTCTCGCCGAAATCCCCTAAGGTTACTGCAGCTTGATTGCGAATGCCATAGGAAAACCTTGCTTCTTCAAGAACAAGAATTGTCTCAATTGCTATTTGAGACCCCTTTGACCCAACATTGCCGATGATTTGCAATACCCCGTCTACGATATTTATGTTTAATTCTTTTGGTAACTTCGCTTGAGGATCTTCTGGTAATTTTTTAAATTCCGTATTTATGACGGATTCAAGCTTATTCACTCCTTCGGTGATATTGTTACCATTGATGATCTCCTTAAGAGCATCAGTTGACTTCTTGTGCAGCTCATTCATACCCATTGTCTCAATGAGTAAGTCAATCGCATCCCGGGCGGCCTCACCAATACTGCCGAGGCTTGATGCAGCTTGATTGCGAAGTTCAAATGAAAATCTGCTCTCACCAAGAATTGTAATCAGGGCATCTACAGTGTTAGTCGCTTTAGGGCCAAGATATTCGATGATTTTCGCTGCCCCATTGATAGTATTTAAATTAATTTTTTCAGGTAATTCTTCTTGTTTATCATCAGGTAATTTGGCTAACTCATCTGCAAGCGCAGTTTCGATTTTGGCTATGCCTTCCGGGATACTTTCGTCAACGATGATTTTCTTTAGGGCGTTGATTGATTTTTCATTTAATCCATCTTTGCCCATGGTCTGAATGATTGGGCTGATGGCTTTTGAAGCATCTTTGCCAAAAAATGCTATCAAATCAATTGCGAATCCTCTGACGGTGTCATTGTATTTATTCTCATCGCCAAATGTTGCAGTTATTGCAGTAGAGAATTGATCTACGCCGACGGAATGTTTGAGTTCGTTATCAATTATGAGATTCTTTAATGTTTCAAATGTCTTCTGACGAACTTCTTCATCTGTATCTCCCAAAGCAAAGAAAACACAATCAAAGAGCGATTCTCGTTCATCATCCTGAAGGTTCTCGAAATCATTTTCTTTGTATCTCTTCAGTGTGTCTAAACCATCAAGCTGCACATCTTTATCGTTGTTCTGCAACTTGTCACAGAGTTTTACTGGGTTTTTACAGGACGTTAGTGCTAAAGCTACAAAAAGAATAAGAAAAACTGAAAAAAGTTGTTTTCTCATGAGATCTACTCCAAAAATATTTTGTGCGAGATCAGCTTTCGCCCTCTTCTTTTGTTTGACTAAACTCTTTTATTTTTTCGTCCAATTTTTGCAGCAGGCTTTTTGAGGGAATTGCTAGGCGATCACTTAGAACCCCTACGGCCAAAGCCAACAAAAAATCATTGGGCGTGCCCCAGGTTGTCAAATTACTAAATAGTGAATACCCATAAACAACCAAGATCGTAGCAACTGCTATGGTCAGAATGCTGCCGAAAGTTGATGAAAAGATCCAAAGAGTAGCTGGACCTATGTTTTCGAAAAATTCTGAGAGCAAAAATCGAATAAGAAGATTATTGTTTAGCCATTTTCTCAATAACCAAATCGCCACCAATGCGATAATGCCTATCAATATCCACCGGACCCCTCTTGGGCTGCTTGTCGTAAAGAGTAAATTGGAACTATACGATAAGCTAATCCATCTTAGACCAAAAATAAAAATAAATGCCACAGCAAAAACAGACAGCAATCCTAGAAATCGTCGCATCCACAAGAATAAATGGGGATTTATTTTTATTGATTTAATGAAGATGAAGGTTTGTTTATCTTTTTGCTTTGGCTCCTTAGGCCAAATTTTGCCCCAAAAATCTTTCAGCCAACTCAATTTAATGTCGATCTTTAGAGATTTTGAAAGTTTCGACACTGCGCGCTCAGATTCGACTTCAGCCTGGAGTGCTTTTCTTTCAATCAGGTGACGATAGCCTGCGCTGCGGGAAACCTTTGTATCCTCATATTCCTTAACTTTGTGTAATACTTGCCCTGCTTTCGCAATTCGCTTGTTTTGCTTATATCGAAAACTATGTTTTTTCCAAATCGAGCTAAGGGTTGAGTCTGGATTATTGAAGTCATTATCCGCAATGGAGAAATCATCCATAATTGGCGCCAGCATAATGTCCCGGAGGAAATTTTCACTGATATGGGTGCTATTGATTTGATACACTGCGTCATTAATGGTTTGTAGCTCGGTGGTTAAACTCGCTAATAATGTGTGTAGTTTTGATGATGAAGGAAACTTAGAACTGTGGACACTATTCAACGGTAATTGACTGTAGAGTTGAGTAAATAATTTTTTAATGGTAATAGCGGATTTGCATAGAGAACTACTCGTTCCATGGTTATTAATCCAATCATTGAGCTCTTTGGAGTCGATTGGTTTTGATATTTTTTCTTTAAAATTTTTATATAGCTGCTCCATGCCTTGAACTGCTTTAGCAATTTCGTTATAAGTTATATTTTGGTTTTTCTTTGGTTTGATGCTATGATATTCCAACAATAGGTCAGAATAATCGCTAATGATTTTCTCTAAGTTGTCAACGTGGTTTTTGTCGACATCGCTGCAATTTTCTTTGACAATTTCCAAATTCCTGCGCAAAGATAGATAATTATTCTGATCAAATATGATATCCGAAGCAGAAATTGCGGCCTCTAAATTTTTTCTTGATTCTGACTCAATTTCTGTAAATATTTTTTCAATGACATTAATATTTTTTTCACTACTTACCAAATTATTAATGTCAACTGGCTGATCTATTATTAGATACTTATTTAGCTGTTCGTTCAATGAGTGAAGTTGTGGTAGCACACTTCTTGTTTTCCCAATCTCTAATTTCTTGTGGTGTATCTTATCTGCCCAATTTTTAATTTCGTCTAATATATTGTTGATCTCTTTTTGAACGAGAAAAGGTAACGGCTTGTATGCATCATCTGGAATTTTTCCCTTTTTCGTCCAATCTAAATTCTCACTGAGCAGATCAATCCATCTTACACGAAGATATCCCCAATTAACCTTGTATTTTCCTTCATTTGTCCACCACGTAATGATCCTAGTGGAAATTACACCCACTGCCACAGTAACCAATATCCACCACCATGAATAGCCTGCCAAGACATTCACATTGATGCTGCCGGCTTCTTTGTCATCGCCTTTGATTAATTTGATATTGGAAGAATATTCGCCTGGTGATATTAATATTCGTGAAAACGATTTGTCTTTTAAGTTTGTTAAAAATTTCTTAATAGAAATATTTATTGGATGAATAACATCTGTGAGTTGTTCATCAGATTGTTTCCGAATACTCATCTGATAATCACCCCATCCGTAAGTATTCGTTCCTGCATCTATTTTAAGATTTGTTTGATTTGCGCTGGTAGAAGATGTTACTGGACCCCATACCAGAGACAGATCTTCTTTTGGGTTTTGATCCCAAATCAATAATTGAACATTACTTGAATTTTTGACAAAATTCCCAAAAGGACTTGCCAAAGTAGTATAGATGGTTATGTCTGTACCTGGTTGAATATCTACAATAGATGCAGAAATCGCGATATCTACGCTTGCACTTGCTTCCACTGTTTCTTCAGATCCATCAATTGTTGTAGTCGCTGTTACCGTTGTTGAATTGGTATGAGTAGCGCCAGCATCCCCTTCAATGATACCTTCGAATGGGAAATCACAGGATGCACCTGCTGCAATCACTGATTCCGCTTTGCAATCTGAATCTCCATCAAGATCTCCGAATTTATCATCATTTAAACTTGCTAGTGTAATTTCTTGTTCTGACGAATTTGTTATAGAAACGGTGAAGTTAACAAGTCCACTGCCAATAAAAATTTGGTCTTTGTTTGTTTCGAGAGAAATGTCGAAGGGTGGAGGTTCCTCGCCCTCAACAACATTTCCCTCAGCAGGTGCTAATTCCAAAACATTCTCGCCTGGGGAGAGAGATTCCAATACTTGAACCGCAGTTTCATTATTTTCAAAAATACTGCCAAAATCAATAGCTGATCCCGTAAATATAACAGTTAATGTAGCAGCAATGATGAGCAGAGCATCCCTTAGTTTCTCCATTGTTTATCTCCTACGAATGTTCAAGTCTACAAGACATGATGTTTAAAGGCAAAATATGGACTATTCTCCCCTAAGATGCATTGCAATAAGATTACCATTATAAGTCATATCATTAACAATATCAAGATAAGTTTTGTCCAATTATGTAACCTTATTTGCTCCTTTGTAAAAAAATTTTCTATTACTTGGATTTTGCCATGATAAAGAAACACAAGAGAACTATGTAGCAAAAACCAAACCCAGTATGGGGATTGTATTTACTTTGATATGAAATTTATGTATTACAGAGTAAACTAGCAAACTCCTGCAATTACACTGGAGTTTGCTAAAGCACTATTGTTGGAAACCGGGGCGCCTCTCATGGTGTATTGGTTTGCCAAACAAAAATTCAATCGACGTGATCGCAGCGCACAAACATCCCACTTACGCTAACAACGGTACCGTCAACTCTTCCTTTGCCATTGCAAATGAAATACATAGGGTATTTGCTACCCATATCGGCGTTACCAGTTGTCCAAATTCCGCCCTTAACGTGAACCTTCCCATCCCACTTGGTCTCACGATGAGATAAATTGATCTCCACTTGATGACCGGCAGGAATTTTGACCTTAGGCGTCGGATGGCGGACCTCTGGTCTGCCTTCGCCATCTTTGCCATACCTTTCAAACGGAAAGACGTCTTTTTTTGCCTTCACCATTACACATTTGTCAGCCATCATCATCTCCTTTTTGTTGTATTATCTTTGGTGGTCTAAAATTTTGAAAATTTGTTAATATTCCCTCCCGAGACCTATCAATAAAAAACCGCTCACGCAAAGGTGAGCGGTTTCGATGAATTTTTGATGTTAGCCACGCTACCTATCAGCGTGAATGAAATTGCCCCAAATTAGTAAAGATCCCCCGACGAAAACATTAATGAGATATTGTCATTATAGAGAAAATCTTTACAATAATCAATAGGTAAAATAAATTGTTAAGAATTGGCTTCGTTAGTTCGTGAGAAATTCCCTGGCATACCTGGCATTGATCTGCGGACAACCACGATTCCCCGGCCGCTTGATAAAGCCCATTTTTTCGGGTTTCACGGCGTGCTCTTGCTCGCACAGCCAGCACCAGCGCGCCGCTTCAGCGTGCCATTCTTGGCGGATTTCCTCGCGGATCAGAGCGCACAATTCGATTGCGGTTTCGGTGGGGATGGCGGGTCGAGTGGTTGTCTTCTCCATAAATGATGCCTCCATTGGCAAATTGTTGGTCGGAAATTATTGATATGCTTCGGGCTTGAGTTCTGCCACAAAGGGCAAGGTGCGGTGAGTGTCGGCGTAATCTAAGCCGTAGCCCACAACCCAAAAATCGGGGATAGTAAACCCCAAATAATCGACGGGTACTTCAAGGCTCTCGCGTTTCTTTTCCAGAAGGGCGCATGTTCGCATCGAGGTGGGTTCGCGCCCTTGTAATGTGTGATTGATGTAATCCAATGTATGCCCGGTGTCGACAATATCTTCCACGATGATGACATGCTCATCTCGGATGGGTTCGCGCAAATCTAACATCAAGCGTACTGCGCCACTGACGGCGCCTGATCTACCATAGCTGGAAACAGACATAAAATCTACAATATGGGGAATGGTCAGATGGCGACACAGGTCAGCTAAAAATATGAACGCCCCTTTGAGAATGCCAATCAAATATATTCGTTCTGCGTCAGCGTAATCCGCTGAAATTTGGGCTGCAAGCTCTTTGACCCGCTCCTGGATTTCTTCTTCTGATAAGATGACGCGGGCTAAATCGGGGTGTAGTTCGCTCATGAATTATCCAAATTTTTAGGCTTGCTTTGGTATGCCGGCACATTTATACCACAGGAAAACTAATTGACCCAATGTGTTCTTCAAAAGCCTATGATTTTTGGCAGCTTCTTAGTGAAATCGATAGAGAATCTCGCTTCAGTAGGCAGCGTAGGAATGCCATCAAAGCCCGTACGTTCGACATATTCAACGATGTGCTCACGGAATTCATCCGCATCCCACTTGGCCGTCTGTTCAACGGTGCCAATCCTGGCGTTCACAAATAAGCGCGCCCGGATACCAACACTGGCGAGTTTGCCGATGTGATCCAGGTACACCTCGCGGAAATCTTCTAGAGAGAATGACGTGCGTTTGATGCACTGTTCTCGCAGTAGGGAAGCGCATAGCCGTATGCCATCCTTCTCAGTGAAGGCATAGCAATATGGAACAAAAATCCACCTTATTTATCTGGCATTGCGAGCACGCCACAGGCGGGCCTTCGGCCAGTCAGAGCATATATTTGTGATTGCTTCGTCGCACGCCTTGGCGGTGCTCCTCACAGTAACATTGAGAATTAAAGCGGCGATTTCATATTCAAAACGGTGAGATTTTCCCGATATCTGACGCAGGGTGTCCAAGATCCCAAAGGTCGTTTGCATCCCCGACATGTGGTTTCCCCTTGGCGCTGCAAGCAGTAGCTGTCGACAACATACTCGAAGATGCGCGCATTGCGGATGGCAAAGGCAATCTCTTCAGCGATCATCATCAAGGACAAACGCTCGTTTTCGGTGAAGTAAGCCCCCTCAGCTTTGTTGAGCACTTCCAGCACGCCAATCTTTTCTTTTCCAGCGGTCAGCGGAATGGCGATCATATTACGTGTTTGAAATTCAGATTTGGAGTCAAAATTCTTATAGAAGCGGGAATCGTTTTGCACGTCATTGATGATCTCAGATTCCTGGCTCTCCAGAACCGCACCGGCGATGCCTTTCCCAATGGGGAAAGTCGCCGCATCGAGCACCGGCTTTGCCGGACCCTCAACCTGGTAAAAATGGAAGTGCGCTTTATTTTCTCCCAGGAGCAAAACTGATGAAGCCTGCGCAGATGTAGTTTCCATGCAGCAGTATAAAGCCGCCTCGAGCATATCGTGCAACCCCAAGGGCTGGACCAACATCGAGCTAACCGTGACATAGTTGTTAAGACGCCCAACTTGCTTTTTTAGCTGAATTCTCTCCGAAAGCCCTCCTACAATCCTCCCCAAACAATCCATTAATCCTTGCCATTGATCATCTGCAATGGGAAGTTGGTCTTCCTTTTGAAGCAGACCAATTGCTCCCACACAAGAACCGTTTTCCCGCAGCGGATGCAAGATCAATTTCGCCTGGGGTTTCCAATAATCAGTTGATGACAGGGCAGTTTTTTGGATGGATGCCTGGTTGGCAAGATGGTCGAAATGTTTGGGAACAATAGCGTTTAACTTATCGATTTCCCCTTCGGGGAATCCCCAAGATTGGAAATATTCATCGGGGTGGAGATATAGCAGCGCTTCAGTTACATTGGCTAGGCTGGCCACTTCGGGAAGAATGCCTTCGGCGAGTTGTGGAAGACTCTCTGCTCGAATAGCTTTTTCTTGAATGGAAAAAATTACCTCTGGCGTGGTTCTGTTTTCGTTTGACATGTGGCTCTCCTTAGATATCGATCGGGATGGAGAGTGTGCGAAAGCGCAATGTTATTCTCCAGATATGATTTAGGCACGTATGATCTTAGGTAACTGATGTTACGCACACGTAGCGAGGTTTCCCTGGAAATAGGGGGTGGGATCTTCGCCCCCACCCCCTATTTCCAGGGAGATTCTGTTAAGGTTGCGTAACATCAGTTAAGTAACCTAAGTTGCACCTATACAATTATCCTTCGACTGCGACGCCCAAATGCCAGAAAAATAACAAAAACTGCCTGAGCGGAGTGGAACACACCGAAGGGGGACCTGCGGTCAGTGGAGCGTAGTCGAAGGTTGGATACAGAATGTTGCTCCGTTTAGTGGAAACTGAGTTAAGGATCAATAATATTCATGCAGGTAGGGCAACATGGATGGGAACATGCTACGCATAGTCTCTTGAAGATCAGTTGGCGGGCTTCCCCAGCCGCGCAGGGCGAAATCACCGGGATCGTGCGTGCCATAGACAAGGGCTGAGAGAGCGTTGATACTCAATTCGCATTGTGCATCATTCCCTTTGCTAACTTCCAATACGCCATCGACAGACTCGAACTGCCAAGCACCCTCATTCCAAGGGCAAATGGGATCGCTGATCTGTGCCGAGAAATTCCCCGAGCCAACTTGCATGCCGCCAATTTTTTCAACGTCCAGTATGCGGCCCAAAGGCGGAATCCAGGCCGGCTCGGTTTGCACTTCCATATCGGCCAGCCAGGTTTCAGGGAGTTCAAAAGGTGGTAACCAGATTTCAACTTGATTGGCCTGGTCGATGTGGCGCGCAATCCACTCTAGGAGCAAATACCTTCCCAGGCTATTTTTGTAATGGAAGCGCTGTGCGCGGAAATTGAACTTAGTAACTTCTTCACCCTTCAACGAATACAACATGAACCCTACCGGTTCGCCTTCTTCTCGGGCGATGGCAACCCAACTTTGATTAGCTGCTGCGCCGGCTTCATTGCCGTATTTGAAAACCCCCATACCGTGAACACTCGGCTGCATATCGTAAAGCCAATCTCGATACGCTTGATAGCCATCCTTGATCATGATGATTTCAACTTCCCCAGCGAGATCTTCCTTTAATAAGGGTTGCAATGTTGACACTGCGAACTTGGCGATTTTTGGTTGTGGGAAGGTGATATACCCAAGCCGCTCATAGAATGACTCTCGGAAGGGGTAAAGACAGGTAAAAGGCCAGCCTTTGTCGCGAACAGTGGCGAGTAGCGCTGCGAGAACTTGCCTGGAGTATCCATTGCGCCTGTAGGCCGGATGCGTCACAACATTGTATATGCCGCTCATCTGGTAAATTGAGCCACGCACATTCTGGGATAAGGGAGTGCTGGCGGCTACGGCCGCGGGTTTATCATCCTCGAACAGGGCGAAATAATCAATGCCTTTGCGACTCCTGATGATCTCAAAGCGTTCTTCTTTGTTTGGGAAGGGCGGTGATGGCCTGAATGCATAACTGGACATCCAGTAAGCAATTTCGAGCATTTCATCCCCAACCACTGGCCTGATGGTGACCTTTGACATATTGTTTTCCTTTGATGTTTTCGGTGTATGGTGATAATTATACTTTCTTTTGATGCGCCGATAATTTTTTCTGGCGGTACGTCAACCGCAAATATATAAATAACCGCTAATTCCAAATCACGCACCATCGAGGTCGCACAGCGCGCACTTAGAGAAATATCCCTGAAAATAGGGTGCGGAGACGAAGTCCCCACACCCTATTTTCAGGACTTTCCCGCTACGTGTGCGTAACGTAAGTTAATAAATGAAATTTGACATACCTTTCCTCTAGTACATCGGCAGGATACCGGCGAAGAATTTCTTGTGCTAGAATAATCTTGTCCATTACTTCTCATGAGCCATACGATGCCGGGAGGTTCCCCATGAAGTTGAGAAAAATCTCTTTGTCCATTCTTGTCGGTTTGTTTGTAATGCTGGTTACTGCAAACGCAGTATTTGCTGATCCGCTTGGGCAAGATAACCCCAATGATCCTGACGATACCATTCAGGTGGTGCTGGTATTGGATGTCTCTGACAGCATGAAGCACCCCATCCTCTCGGACGATTTACCCCAGGAATTGTTGGCGCTTAATGACGAGATCGCTGCTATTGAAGGTGGCACAGAGTTGCAGGAGATTAACGATCAACTGGCCGCGCTGGTTGAAGCACCAGAATTTCTGGCTGCAACTGATGCATTACAGACCGCCGTGGATGATTTGGATGCCTGGTTTTTAGAGAACGAATTTGGCGATAGCCTCGAGAGTATCCGTGTTGGAATTGGGAGAACGCTTGCAGAGAATAGTTGCTCGGCCGCGGCGCAGTTTACGCTTCAGATGGCAGTCTCGCTGACCCTGGCTGAGTTGGATCATTGGATCGATCAGGCTTGTGCCGACGCAGGGATTAGCTTAGAGCAGAAACAAACTTTGCGGGATACCGTGCCATACCTTGGGGATCCAGAGTATATCCCTCTCAGGGAAACCTACGTTGAGAAACAGAACGGGCGCACAGAAGCCATGGAAACCTTGGGCTATTTTGATCTCATGACCCAGCGCGATCAATATTTCGTTGATGCGAACTATGAATTGCTCAAAGGTGATTATGAGAACATGATCGATGATCTGGGCATCCCTCGCAAGATCGATCTCGCTAAACTTGCCGCCAGAACCCTGCTCGATTTATCTCGTTTAGATGAAACCGCTGGGTGTAGAGTATCGATTGTCGGCTTGGTGATCTTTTCCACGGAATCGGCCTTGATCCAAGAATTGACACCTGACCTTGATTCGGTTGAAGGTAAGATCATTCAACTGGAGCCGCAATTCCAGACCAATATCTACGCTGCGCTGGACGATGCCCTCGAAGAGTTGGTGCGCAATGCTGATCACACCAAGCCGACGTTGGTGATTCTGCTCAGCGATGGGCAAACCAATGTCGGGCCCGGTGAGGATCAAATTTTAGCTGAGATTCCAGTCCGAGCTAACGAGATGGATACCACCATCTGTACCGTGGGCATTGGGCCAACGGAAGCCCATGTCGACTGGGATTTGCTGCGCGGCCTGGCCGACAAGACTGACGGCGAATATCTCTTTGCCAGAAAAGGTGAGGAATTGGTCAACTTCTTTGTGGCCTGCCGCCAGGGAATTGTGGGCGAAGTGAAACAAGTTGCAGGATATGTCAGCCCAAATCAGCCTTCGCAGGTTGACCCGATTACTGTGGGAGCCAATGTCTGCGAAATGAGTCTGGCGTTGAACTTTGTCTCCGGCGGGCCAGTGTTGGAAATTGTCGATCCCGATGGCACCGGTGTCGAAAGCGGATATCCAAAATTCTCAGTGCAACGCAGCGATAATATCAGCCTTTACACCCTTTTGGCCCCCATTGAGGGGGAGTGGGATGTCACTGTAAATAGCGGCGATGCTCCCGATGAGGATGTCTTCTACAACATTGTGATCACTTCGAATGATTGTGTAGCAGAACCAACTCCCGATGTGACGCCAACGCCCAGCCCAACACGTACACCCATCCCAGAGGCGGGTATTGTGGAGAAAGCCACACCGATCATCCCACTCGTCATATTAGTGATTGTGGTCATGGGTGTGTTCATAGTGATTACTTTTCGAAGAAAGTAATTCGAAATAAACTAGTTACTATCTCAAGAATGTCATCCTGAGCGCAGCGAGGGATCTGGCAACTTTAGCACAATAGACTCTTCGGTCGCTTCAGCCGCCGCGCTTATTTCGCTCTCTCAGAGTGACAATTAGTTCATTTTTGAGATGAGTACTAATCTGATGGGCAAGCAATACTTTCATTAGATCAAATTTTCCAATACTAGTTTGCGCTAGCGCAAACTAGTATTGGTTTTCCCGCGGTATACTTGGACATCACAATAAATTAAGGAGATAAATATGTCAGACAATATACTAGAATGTGTGCATTGTGGGCGCACGAGTGACGAGGTCCCGGTTATTAGCGTAGAATATCAGAGCAATAATTATGGCATTTGCCCTCAACATTTACCCGTATTGATCCACAAACCGCAGATGTTAGTTGGAAAACTTCCAGGTGTAGAAAACCTGAAGGCCGAGGGGCATGATCATCATTAGGATGCTGTTACCAGGCACGAGGTAGGCATGGAAACGCAAAAAGCCGTCATGGTGTCCAAGAAGCATATTGCCCTGGTCGCTCACGATAATCAAAAAGATGACCTTTTAGAGTGGGCGCATTTCAATCGCACCTCATTATCCCGACATCATCTGTATGCCACGGGCACAACCGGGCAAGTAATTGAAGAAGCCTTGGATTTGCCAATCAACAAACTGCTCAGCGGGCCCATTGGCGGGGATATGCAATTGGGAGCAAAAATCGCCGAGGGCCAGATTGACATTTTGATTTTCTTCTGGGACCCCCTGGAAGCGCAGCCGCATGATCCGGACGTAAAAGCTTTGTTGCGCATGGCCCAAGTGTGGAATATCCCCGTTGCCACCAATCGAGCCTCAGCTGATTTTATGGTTTCTTCTCCCCTAATGAAAGAGATCTATGAGAGGCGCACCCCTGAGTTCAAACGATAGTTTGTAGTTTGTATAGTAGAGCTATGAACACTGCTGGCGAATTTGAAACCAGCAGTGTTTTCATTTAGGAGGTAAATATTTCTGGTATTTGGACTGGTGCACATTCTCATTGAATTTTCATGTCTCGATGAACCTAAAACTAAAAAAACAGGTTAATATATTACAAAAGCAGTCCAATTATTTAGACCTTTTTATGAAGTTGTTTTCTGTCTAAAGATGATCAAACACTCACGAAGATTCCTGATATTTTTGGTTGCGGTTTTTAGTATCTTGCTTTCAGCTTGTTCGGGGCTAAAAGCTGAGCCCACCACGACGCCTACTCCAGAGCCTGTTCTGGTACCCACCCAAAACCATCATCTTGAAACCTTTGATGCGCTTTGGGAGACGATCGAAACGCATTATATCTACGGCGAAGTTTTGGCTGGGGAATTGCAGGCTCTCAAAGATCAATACAAAATTCAGGTGCTCTCAATGATTTCGGGCGAAGATTTTTCCGCGCTGATTCATGAGATGTTGACCAATTTCCCCGGAAATACGGCCAGTTGGCAATCGCGTGAAGAACGCCTTGCGCTAGACCTATCCAGCGAAGATATTTCATATCAAGGCATTGGGGCCTTTGTCAGCTTCCGCGAGCAACCTGAGCCGCATATCGTCTTGGTTGAAGTCATGAACGGTTCCCCGGCAGAAACAGCAGGCCTTCGTGACCGCGATAGCATTTATGCGATCGATGGATTGCCGTTTACTGCCGGCGAAGGTTTCAATACTGTGCAGCGCGTGCGCGGACCGGCCGGCTCCGATGTCGCGCTGACTGTGCAATCTCCAGGAAAAGATCAACGCATCGTAGTGGTGACGCGCGGCAGTGTGGTGCCCCAATCTAAAAAAATCTCCATGGATTTTATCGATAGTACGAGTGTTGTCTATGCAGAATTCCCCCGCATCACTTATGGGGATATGGCCTTTGACTTCTTTGCCACGTTCCAGGCTTTTAGTGAGACGCAGGCAATCGAAGGGCTGATCATAGATCTGCGCGTTTCTTCAGGCAGCAGTTGGCCGCTTGTACAATTGCTGTCTATGTTCACCGACGGACAAGTTGGGATGACCATGTCTCGGACCGGCGGGTTTCCGGCGAATGTTGTTGCCGAGGATTATTTCAATTCCCAGAATATCCCTGTTGTCATTTTGATTGGTCCAGATACCTGGGGGCAGTCGGAGATTTTTGCAGCAGCGATGCAGATCAGCAATCGCGCGACTGTGATGGGGTTGCCCACCCTGGGGCTGATCGAAGGCTCGGAGAGTTTTCCGCTGCCCGATGGCTCAGTGCTGTCAATTGCGACTACAACCTTTGTCCCTGCAGATCAGCGTCAAATCGGGATCTTGGGAGTTCAACCGGACATTGTGATCGAGGCTCTTTGGGAGACCCAGGAGCCTGGGAATGATCTTGTGGTTGATGCCGCGTTGAAGTATTTACTGGACCAATAATTTTTATTTACCGCAGAGTCGCGGAGTGCACAGAGAAAACAGCAGAGATTATTAATTTTGTAGCAATATCCCGATTTATATACTCCGCGTCCTCAGCATCTCTGCGGTAAAGTTATTGAGAGGTTTTAGATTATGTGGTTAAGAAAAAATTCTAAGGCATTTGGAATCACATTATTGGCGTTAATGATTTCCTTGATATTGGCTTCATGCAGTTCACTTTCAAATCAGCGCATGGAGCAGAGTCCGATGATGGCTAACCTGGAGAGGAAATCTGGCCTGATTGCGTACGTCGGAGTGGATGGCAATATCTACACAATGGATCAGGCGGGTGGCAAAAATAAACAGATCACCACTGATGCGCGTTTCGGGTCGGCGGACGACAACTCAGTTGTGGTATACCAGACTCCTGCCTGGTCATTTGACAGCAGCCAGATAGCTTTCGTGGGCGTGAACGGCTCAATGGGCAGCCAGGAGATTGATACGGCGAGTGTCTTCACGGTTTCATTGGACAATTTAGAGCTTGTTGAAACTTTTACCAGCGATCAGTTCTTCCCCTTTTATATATCCTGGTCACCTACCAATGATCAGTTAGGTTTTCTGGCCGATTCAAATTTCAGCCGCGGCATGGCGTTATATTCTGTGCCCAGCCAAGGTGGAGAAGCAAGGTTATTGGACGCTGGGAGGCCCTATTTTTGGAGCTGGTCGCCTGACGGTCAGAGAATTTTGACTCATGCTGGAGGGCTAAATGCAGCCTCCGTTGAGCGCATGTCATTCCTGAATGTTGCCGATGGGGCGATTGAAGAAAAAGTTCTTAGCCATACACCTTCAAATTTCCAGGCTCCCACGTGGACTGCGGACGGTGAGCATGTCATTGTGGCAGTTGAAGTCCAAGGCCAGAAGTCGCTGGTGATGCTGGATAAGAATGGCCATCTTGAAGAAACCCTGGCGACCTTTGAGGGCGAAATTTCCTTTACCATCGCCCCAGATGGTAGCAAAGTCGCCTGGATATCAGGGGACAATCTGAGTGCAGGATTTTTAATAGGCCAACTTACCATTCTTGATTTTGAAAACAATAACCAGATCATTGTCACCGGGGAAAAGAACGTCATGGCCTTTTTCTGGTCCCCAGACAGTGAACAAATTGCCTATTTCCCCTTTCAAGTGATCGAAGTCACCTTGTCCGAAGACGCAAGTCAGTCAGGAACAATCCCTGTGGGGACTGTGAAAGCGCGCGTGATGGAATTTGGTAAGAAGAACATCGAATCGCGTGAAGTAACATACCCCTTTACGCCTACACCTGAATTCTTGAATATGCTGCAACTTTTTACTCAATTTCAGAAGTCAGCCACGATATGGTCGCCTGATGGCCAAAATTTGGTTCTGTCAGCAACGCTACCCGAGGGTGCTCCTGTGATCTGGGTGGTGCGTTCTAGCGGACGCTTAGAGCCGCGTTATTTGGTCAACGGTGTTTTGGCATTCTGGTCGTGGGAGTAGGATGGCAAAGGGTTGTTATTCCTTCCAAAGGCCAAAGACCTCGTTCACCGGAACTACGAACATAAAACCTGTATCTTCTGCTTCCAGTGAACCTAATAACGCTTCGGTTGCTGTCCGAACCCGTTTCACAGTTTCTTGATCTGGCACCACAGAAAACATGGTCCGGTTGCGGGTTTCTTCAGCACTCTCAATATCTTGCAGCGTTGGCATTAGGGGCAAATTATCGCGAACCACACCCTTGAGTGCGCGCTGCAACCCCAGGGTTTCTATGATTGTGGCCCCCGGTACCCCTGCCTCATTCCAGGAGTTTAACAGATCCTTACAATGATAAGGATCATTCACAACTAATACAATTAAATACATCTTATATCTCCTTAGGCGTCCGAATCTGTCATCGCCGTCACCTGCCCATTGGATTGAGTGCCTTTACGGAACATCAATCGCAAGACTGGGGGCGTCAATAAAGTCGTCAAAACCACCATCGCTACCGCAATCGAAACCTCGGTCTGGCTAATAAAGCCTTCCGTGATTCCCACCGTTGCCACAATCAAGACAACCTCGCCGCGCGGCACCATGCTGAAGCCCAGTTGCACTGATTCCCTGACAGACAGCTTGCCTAGTAAGCCACCCAGACCAGAACCAATAATCTTGGACACTATTGCTGCAGCCAGCAGTATTCCTAAGAATGCCAAAGTCTTACGATCCAATGCACGGAAATTCGCTTCCAAGCCAACATCCACAAAGAAGATCGGCACGAAAACACCGTACGCTATCGCCGAAAATCCCTGTGTTATCTTGGCTTTGAGCGGTGTGCGGGCAAAGAATAGCCCGGCCAGGAAGGCCCCAATGATCGTCGCCAGGCTGCCAAGATATTCGGCTGACCAAGCGTAAAAGATCATCACCGTGAAAGCGAATGCGATTACGCCTTCACTGATCGGCAGGCGTTCTGTCCAGCGCGCAAACCGCGGCAGCAATACAATACCTACAAAGATCGCCAGTGCAATATATAAAATCATCCGTCCCACCAGTAGTAAAATTCCGCTTCCAGCACTTAGCTCTTGTGAACCGCTACCACCCAGTACCGCCAGGTAAATTGAGATTCCCAATACTACCAGGGTATCGTCGATCACCGCCCCACCGAGCAGGCTGGCCCCCACCCGGCTGCGCAGTGCGCCCAATTCCATGAGTGTTTGTGCCGAGATGCTCACGCTGGTTGGCGCCAGCAACAAACCGATGAACAATCCCTGTTGGGGATCAAAGCCCATTAATATGGCCACCAAATAGCCGAACCCCAGCGGAACTAGGAAGCCCAGCACTCCAGCAAATACCGCAGCCCGCCCGGATTTCTGCAGGTCAGATATGTGCAGTTCTAGTCCGGCAATAAATAGCAGTAGTAGCACGCCCAACTCGGCTAAGAAGGTAATTGTTTCTTCCAAATGAACATCTGTGAAGATATCCCAATGCAGGAAGTTTAGCACTGTCGGGCCGAGGATCAGTCCAGCCAGCACTTCACCCGCCACTGCTGGTTGACCCAGACGGACACTAAAGTAGCCGCCCAGCTTAGCTGCCGTAATGATCACGGCTAAAATAATTAGAAACTGTAAGAACGGTAACAAGAATGGCCTCCTAATATATATTTGTTTAGGCTATACGGCCAAGACATAATCAGTCGAGCTAGACCATTATATCGGATAACCTGACATCGCGAGGAGAAATTTTTGGTTCTATGGGAATTGCCGTGAGAGACCTCACATTTGGGGGTTGGGGGCGTGCGCCGCACGCCCCCTACCCCCAAATGTGGCCCCTTACCACGGCGAATCCTAGAGACCCAAATTTTTTCATGTTCTTTTTTCTTTTGGATGATCCCCATCTTGATTTATTAACTGATGCTTCGCAGTTAAAAAAAGAAGCTACCGTTCTCCTTCACCCTCTGCCTTCTCCCCTTGGGAGAAGGTTAGGATGAGGGCAGGGTTGAATTCTCAATAGTCCACTTTTGCGTAACATGAGTTATTAATTTACGAAGAGGGTTGCTCAAATTTGGATTAAGAGACATTGAGGACATCCATCATTTGATCGCGTATGTCATATGTGATAAAAAGAACTTATGTCAACCATGCTGGGTCGCATCGATGAATATTATTTGCCACCAGCGCCGGAAGGCTGCCAGACCTGCTACTATCTTTTTGGCATTTGAATTGAAGTTACCAGGTGAAAGTCTCTACAGGGTGGAGATTCTCACCTGCACTTGCAGCGCAGGCGCAAGTGTCACCCCTGGCGGAGTTCACGCCAAGGGCGGGCCTACGGCCATGACAAAAAATGAAGTATTGAAATTATAACCGCTCTAAACCACGACGATGAAAGCACATTCACCTGGCGTGAAAAAATACTTGATTAGGCCACTCCAAAACGGTTTAAGATGAACCTGAATTCATTTGAATTCATCAAATCTAACTTATCAATCAAGGCGCAGTCCAATTAAAATTTTATTTTCTGCAGATAAATCCAATGTAGATCTCCTTACAGAGAAAATCCAAGAGGAAGAAAATGCTTGCCGAAAAGAATGCAAATTGGTATTTTCGTAGGATTCAACAAGTTTGGACAGATACTGGATTGACGATAAAACTCGCAATCATGGTTATTGGAGGATTAGTCGTGATTGTAGGAGTATTTGGATATCTTGGTGTGAATGCTACGGAGACAAGCACACAACGGACTTTGCAAGAGCGAGTGTTGCTTGCTCAGGTGGCCTCTAATCATCTGGATTATTTAATAGCGCGTGTGGAGCGTATGATGCTTGGAGCTGTGGATCAACTGGAGATTGTTCCGTCTCCACCAGATCAATTTGCTATAGAATTAACAAGTATAGAAGAAGCATTCCATCAAATCCAAACCGTGAGCCAGCAGGTCTATCTATTGAATAACGAAGGGGAAATTATTTCAATAGAACCCAAATCGTCGTCACCAGAAAGCCAATCATTAATTTCAATTTCATCTATTAAGAACACTCTACAAAAAGGAAGTTTTGAGTTGAGTGGGCTTGTACATTTGACCGCGGATGATAAACCATCAGTGCTAGCCAGTGTGTCAGTACGAGACTCTCAAGATAACATAAAAGGAGCCCTGGTTGCTAAGCTCACTTTAGACAGTCCAGAATTTAGTTTCTTTTTACGTCAGATCAACCTGGGAAAAACCGGCAATTTGGAAGTTGCTGACAGTAATGGGATGATTTTGATCAGCTCACATGCAGACCGCCTATTTCATCAGAGCGATCATAAAGGAAATATTGCAGCCATGATCTATCAAGGAGAAGCGCAAGCTGGTACATGCCATGATTGTCATGCCGACTCTCAAGACGCCCCACTAGAATTAGAGGTAATTGCATTTTCTCCATTAACAAAAGCAGATTGGGGGGTAGTGATTCGACAGGAACAGGGGGAAGCGTTTGCCGAGACCCGGCAACTTCAATTTCGGATTGTCTTTTTTGGCATCGTAGCCTTAGGTTTTGCTTTAATATTTGCATTGTTGTTTATGCATAGTGTCACTAAGCCGTTGCATTTCCTCAATGCAGCTGCACAACGAATTGCAAATGGAGATTTTATTACACCAATCTCATTGGATCGAGGTGATGAAATTGGTGTGCTGGCGAAATCATTCGACAACATGCGCACAAAGGTGCAAAACGCTATGGATGAAATCAACGAATGGAATATGGAGCTTGATCAACGAGTTCATCAGCGCACCATGGAAGTAGAAGCTGCCCAAGAAGAAGCGCGCTTAGCACGTGACTATCTACAAGCGATTATTGATGGTCTTAGTGACGATCTCATCGTAATAGATTCAGACTTCAAAGTTTGCCTCGCGAATGCAGTCGTACGGGAACGTTGGGGTCCAGAAAAAAATATGCTCGGATTACCGTGCTGGGTCGTAAATCACGATGGCCGCGCTTGCAAATCACCTCATTGCGAATGCCCTGTCGAAAAGGTTCTAAAAACGGGGAAAACTGCAAAAACAACCCATTACCATCCGCATCGGCAACATGAGGGCCGTTTTGTGGATATCGTTGCCACACCGTTACTTGATGATAGCGGGTCCATCATAGGCGTAATAGAGTTGATTCGTGATGTAACCCAAGAGAAGAAAAGGGAGCAGGTGCGTAGAAAATTGCTTGAGAAAGTGATCACAGCTCAAGAGGAGGAACGAAAACGTATCGCCAGAGAACTTCATGACGAAGTTGCCCAAGAACTTACTGGGTTGATCATGAATTGTGCTGTATTAGAACAAACAATTACACATTCTGATAAGCTGGAAAAATCAAAATCTAAATTGATCACATTGCGATCTTTGTCTGCCCGGGCGTTGCAAAACTTACGAGCTTTAATTTATGACCTGCGACCAGATGCGCTGGACGATCTCGGACTTGAATTGGCAATCCGTGGCCACATTAAGGAAAGACTAAGAAATTCTGATATCAACACTCAAGTCAAAATTAGTGGTTTCGACAAAAGACCATCTTCTGAGACGGAAATCACACTATTCAGATTGGTGCAAGAAGGAGTGACCAACATACTTCGTCATTCCGAAGCGACTGAAGCCAAAATTCATTTAGAACTCATTCGTCAGCATATACGTTTGATAATAGAAGACAACGGTAAAGGGTTCGATCCAGAAAAGGGAATGGCTATTGATCGCCAGAATGGATGGGGCCTCAATGGAATGAATGAGCGAGCAGAATTGTTAGGGGGAACAATGCTCGTCGAGTCAAAATTGGGTGATGGTACCCGTCTCACCGCAGAGATACCATTGGAGGGTTGATTCTTGCGAAAAATAAGAGTATTGATTGCAGATGATCATGGCATTGTTCGAGGTGGGATTAGGGCATTACTGGAGCACCATGAGGATATCGAAGTTGTCGGTGAGGCACATGACGGGTTAGAAGCTATCGAAAAAACCATTCAGCTCCTCCCTGATGTAGTTTTAATGGATATTGGGATGCCTGGTCTTCGAGGAGTGGAGGCGACCAGAGAAATCCACGAAAGGCTGCCCAATATCCGGATTATTGCTCTTTCTGTTTATGATCGCGAAGAATATTTATTCGCTTTCCTCAAATCAGGAGGGGATGGATACGTTCTAAAAGGAGGAGAACCAGAAGAGGTAGCGGTAGCTGTACGCGCTGTCCATCAAGGGCATTCATATCTTTCACCAACGGTGACCAAGTCAATTTTAGATGATTATCTGGCAAATCGCAGCCCAAAGTTAAATAGTGAATATGAACTATTGACGCTGCGTGAAAAAGAGGCCTTGCAACTTGTTGTAGACGGTCAATCAACACAGGATATTGCCAATAAACTCAATCTAAGTGTCAGGACTGTTGAAAAACACCGAGCCAGTATGATGAAAAAGTTGGGGCTCCAAAATATCCAAGAACTCATGAAATATGCCATTCGCAAAGGGCTTTTCGAACTAGATCCAGACGAATCCTGAGTATCTAATTAACTGATGTTACGCAGTAAAACAGAAGAAGCCTCCGATCTCCCTCATCCTAACCTTCTCCCAAGGGGAGAAGGGACAAAGTCCCCTCTCCCTTCGGGAGAGGGCGGAGACTGAGGGCAGGTTTGAACTCTCAATATTCCACTTTTGCGTAACTTCAATTATTAAATGCATATGTTTTTCGGATAAAGGCCTATAAATGGGTAGCTTCCCTTAATCTAATGGGGGCTATCACCCACGACAATCTCCGAGCGTCTTTGTATACTGGGTAAAATCTAATCTGACCCATCGAACAAAGGAGATGCCATCATGAGTGTCAAAATCGAGAAAGATGATCAACCGAGAACCATATCTAGAAGAGAGTTTCTGTCAGGCGCGGGAATAGTTGCAGCTAGCGCAATTGGTATTTCTTCAACCTCAAAATTGACCAAAGGTGTGGTTCAGCAAGAATGGCCCTGGTCATATGAGAAGCTGGACGTAGAGCAAGTAAGAAAATTGGGGCACCTCGGCTATTATGAGGGGGCCTGTTCCTATGGAGCTTTCCATGCTATCGTTTCAGCCCTTGGAGAGAAGGTTGGTGATCCATACGCCAATTTCCCCACCTTGATGATGAAATACGGTGAAGGAGGCGTTGTAGGGTGGGGGAGTCTATGTGGAGGGCTGAACGGTGCTTGCGCGGCAATTGGACTTATTGCTGGGGAAGACTACAAGCCGCTGGTTAACGAACTGATAGCATGGTATTCTGCCACCCCTCTTCCCACAGCCATCAGCAATGACCTGGCCGTTAACCACGAATTCCTGGTCTCCGAATATAAATCCGACCAGGCCCTGGAACAGAGTGTATCTGAATCATCATTGTGCCATGTTTCTGTAACCAATTGGTGCAAGGCTAGCGGATTCGCCTCGGGTTCCGCTGAACGCAGCGAACGATGTGGCCGATTGACTGGAGATGTAGCTGCCTACGCCGTTGAACTGCTCAATGCTAACGCTGATGGTGCGTTTGAAGCTGTACTTCCCCTCTCGGAGGATACACAGGCATGCCGTACATGCCACAGCAAAGGAAAGGAATTTGACTTAGGCCAGTGGACCCGCGGAAAAGAAGAATGCTCAGCTTGCCACGAGCCGCACGACTAGCCCGAACCTGAATCGCACGACGGCCAGGCCGTCATTTGTATCTAAAATACTAGACCCTGAGAACTCGTCTTCATCTCAGGGTCTAGTTGTTAAAATGATATGCTACTAATGGGATGACTCGCCCCAGGTCTAAGGGTGGATCATGGAAAATGTTGCCAGAAAAATGCCAACTGCTGTATCCTTAGGGTAGTGCGAACTGAATATCTGGAAGCAAGCCAGTGAATATCAAACCTCTTCCTCAGCAGACTGCCAGACCAGCGACAATAATAAAAGAATTTGAAGTTTCCTGACTGTGCTGACACACGATAATCACCGTCCTATCAGTTGGCGGGCAGTGATATCTCTCGAAAGCGTATCTTGATTTTTCCCGTGTTCAGTCTCGATTACGCGTCAGCCGATTTAGATTTCTTGACCACTTTCTTCTTCGCTGGTTTTTTCCCATTATCAGAAATCACAACCGCTTCTGTATTGCCACCTTCGGCAACCAACTCTTCGACGGGATCATCTTCGCCTTCGCGTACATCGACCCCGGTGATATCTTGAATGATCTTGATGATCTCCTTGCCGGTCAGGTCATCACGCTCGAGTAAGGCTTTGGCTACAGCGTCGACCTCGGTCCAATGTTCAGTGAGCAGGCTGGTGGTTTTATCCTCTGCCTGTTTCCAGAATTGGGTGAACTTAGATTCGTGATCGCTGACCTTCCACTGCATAGTGGTGGGGTCCTGCACGGGGGGGCCAAAGAAACCCTGGCCCGCCAAGGCTTGCATCATGTTGCGCACATTCTGGAAATCGCCGCCGGTGCCGGACCAAGGCTCGCCGCTCCACAGTTTGGTGGAGACATCACCGCACAAGCTGACCATGATGCGCCGTACGAACCAGTTCAATGGTGTGGCATAGATCTCATAATTCGAGGCTGGTAGTACATAACCTAAAGCGTCAGAGCGCCGAATAATCGTGGCGCGCACGATGCGCTGTTCGGGCATCAAGTAATAGATACCAACGGCGTGCCCAGCTTCGTGGTAAGCAACCTGCTCTCTTTGATCTTCCTGCATATCTTCAATGGGGTTTTCCAGCCCCATGAGCTGCTCCTGAAAGGCCAGGTCGATATCGCGCTGGCAGACTTTTTCACGCCCGTCGAAAATGGCCATACGGACAGAGTCCTTGGTGATGGCGGACATGATTTGGGCCGGCGTGTAGCCGGTTGTATCTGAGACGATGGCGTCGGTGTCGATGCTGTCATCGTGATGGATTCTGCTCAAATAATATTCGATTATTGCCTGGCGACCTGTGCGGTCGGGGGGTGCGACCTGGATTTTACGGTCGAAGCGGCCGGGGCGCGTCAGGGCAGGATCAAGCACATCGGGTCTGTTGGTCGACCCCATGAAAAGCACGTGCCAATCTCGTTCGGGGATCGGCTTCATCAGCCATTTTAGAATTCGATTGCGGATGCGCTCATAGCGAGTAGGTTCCTCAACACCGTCCATTTCGTATAGTAAACGCGTCAGGGCACCGGTTCCGCCTCCCATCATGCCGCCTGCGCCACCTGCGCCCATGGTGTGCTGACCACCACCCATCACGCCACCGCGCGAAGCGCCAACGGCGTCAATCTCATCAATAAAGGCAATGCAGGCGCCCCATTCTCGCGCCAACTTGCGGGCTTTGTTGATGAATGAAATCATTTTGAGCACATCTACGCCCCAGAACATGGCTTTGAAACCTGAGCCTTCGATGGAGATGAAGGCAATGCCGGATTCACCTGCCATGCATTTGGCCAGCATTGTTTTGCCCGTGCCGGGAGGGCCGTATAGCAGCAAGCCGTTGATATATTCGCCACCCATTTCGCGGAATTTAGAGCGATCTGATAGCAAGGAAATCCATTGCTTGACTAGTTTTAGCAGTTGGGGCTGACCCTTGTAATCATCAAAGGTCAGGGTTTTGGGGTCTTCAGGAGTGATGACCTCCACTTTGGAGCGAGCCATAAACCAGAAAATTGCTACAAATTGGATCAGTACCAGGGCGACCATGGATAGCATGCGCGCTGCGCCGCTGAGTGCTACTAACACCAGGTTTAAAAACTCAGGACTTACGAGAGAACCAAGAACGATTCCGCCGAGCAAGAACCAATACCAAGTTTTGCGGACGAAACGAAGCGCACGCTGCTCTGGCCGGTTTCTTTTCTGGATGATAGTTTCTGTATCTCTATCCTCTTGAACGGTGGGTTCTGCAGTTTCTGTGGTCATGGCTGTTTCTCCTTAGATTAGGGTATACCAACAATTAATTTTTGACAAGAAGTATCTGATTAATTCTAAATGAGTATTTTCCTATAGATATTATCCAAATTACACTCTACATCTTGATATGGTTCATTATCTAGGGCAGAGTCCAGCTTTCCAGTTCTTCTCGAAAAACGACCGCATCAGGGAAATAGGTTTCCATCAGTCCATAATTGGGCCTGGGTGTTGTATAAGCGAAATGCATGGGAATCAGATACTTGGCTGCGAACCCTTCGAGCACTAATGGGTGATCATCCTCTTCGATGAGCATGAAGTGCGGCAAAAAAGCCACAGCGATATTTTTCTCGGGGAGGCCATAATTTTGGAAGTAGTTGATGTTCACATCGTTTGTGGAAATATCCCCGGTGTGGAAATAGCGCTGACCGCCTACTGTGATGATGAAGCCCAGGTTGAGGACGCCTCCACCATGAGAAATATGCAGCGCTTCCAGGCCGATGTCATGGACGATTTCCGCCCAGCGGCCACCCCTATCAATATTAATGGGAACAATACGATCATGATAATCTTCAGCGGAAGGGATAGTGGCAACAGCTTCATAGGAAGAAACGAAGACCGCTTCAGGGTGATTTTCTAAAGCCTGGCGAACCAGCCCGTTGCTGAAATGGTCTTCGTGGTTGTGTGTTGCTAAGATGATATCTAGGCCATCAAAGGGGGGCTCCCCATTAAGGATTGCATTAGTGACTTCTTCAGGCGGTGCGTACCCCGGCGGGATTCCATTGAAGAGAGCGTCGATGATGATTTTCTTATCTCCAGCGCTGATCAAGAAACCTGCATTACCAACATAGGTCACACTGCTCTCAACATTCGTGTCATCCATCACCCAGAATTTGACACCTTTGCTGCTGCATGCGGCTTCAGGATCACAGGCTTCGAAGTCTACAATTTCAGAGCCACGCCAATCTGGATCGGGATGGGAAATTTGAGCCACGCCCGCGCTCACTTCGATTTCGAAATCGCTGTCGCTGCTGATGTTCCAGCTGAGTTCCTCAGCGGGATGATCCTCGTCAGTGGCAGCTTCGGATAATGTGATCGCGGGAAATAGCTCATTGGGTAGAAATACCTGATCGCTTACTGTGATGATAGGCGCATCGTTTTCGGCAACTACTGTGAAATTCAAGTTGACAGCATCACAAGCGCCTTCGGGATCACAGGCTTCAAAATGAAGGCTTTCTGAACCGGCCCAGTCCATGCTGGGCGGGGAAACCAACAGAATGCTGCCCACCAGCCTCATACGCAGCTCCTCATTGCCTGATACATTCCAACGGATTCGAGAAGCATCATGGTCGCTGTCCATCACGTGATTGCTGAGCTTGATCTGTCCGAAATTATCCCCGTCAGAAATCGTTTGATCCGACAATTCGATAATCTCAGGAGCTGCATTTTCCAGCGTTGGAAGGGGTGTTGGTTCTGCCGTCTGGGTTGGTGCCTGCGTTGGCGAAGCAGTTGACATATGAGCAGGCGTGGGTGAAACAATTTCGCTTGTTTGTCCACAAGCAGTGAAAAACATCATAATCAATATGATTGGTATCAGTTTGCCTTTCATGAATTCTCCTCAATATAATCCTGAACCAAACTATCTAGAATCTCTAAAGGCAGACTGCCATTGCCAATCACCACGTTGTGGAATGCTTTGATGTCGAAACTCTCCCCAAGGGTATCCATAGCCTGTTGGCGAAGATCAAGAATTTTCAGCATGCCAACTTTGTAGCCGGTGGCCTGCGCGGGGAGCACCACGTAGCGATCAATCTCGTGGTAGAACCAGCCTCTTTCTGTGGGCATAGCCTGATACATATATATCTGCGCATCTTCGCGCGTCCAGCCCAAAGCGTGGATGCCAGTATCGACCACGAGACGCACCGCGCGCAGCAATTCGAATTGCAGGCGCCCGAGATTTCCATCCGGGCTCTGATCATAGAGCCCTAATTCCCAGGCCAGACGTTCGGCGTAAAGTGCCCAGCCCTCGACATAGCCGTTGAAGTGGATGAAATTGCGGAAGGCGGGCAAATTGAGCTCTTGGGCCAAGGCGATCTGATAATGATGCCCGGGGACTGTTTCATGATAGGCGATGGTTTGCGCCGAATACTTGGGCCGATAACCGCTGCTCGTGCTGACATGATACGAGCCGGGGCGCGAGCCGTCTGCCGCGCCTGGGACATAGTATCCCTGGGGTCCGCCGAGCACCACCACCTCAGCGCGCGGGCGCAGATCGAAAAGCTCATCCACGCGCAGGTCTGCTTCCGCAATCATCTGCTCAATACTGCTGATATAAGCGGCCACCCCACTGGATGAGTTGACATCGTAATACCCGCTCACATCCACAGCTAGTTGGAAGTTTTCGCTCAAGCTGGCATCCTCGGGGTATTCATTTTCAATCAAGGCCAGGCGCATCTCTTCTCGGATGCGTTCGACTTCTGCCAGCCCAAGATCATGGATCTCACCCGGTGTCAGATCAGCACTGGTTTCCTGGCGCAGCATATGGGCGTAGTATGCATCCCCGTTGGGCAGCTTCCAGGCCCCAGCATCCGCGCTGCTCAACGGCAGCAGATAATCCTGATATTCGACCATCTTGATAAATGCCGGGATGAACGATGTTTCAATGGCCCCGCGCACTGCCTCGCGGAAAGCTGATTTCTCGGAATCGCTCAACCCTGGAATGCCTTCGATTTCCTCATCAAAACGTGCGTAGACACGTAATGATTTTGTATTCACCTGCATTTCGGGTGAATAGATCCCCAGATAATTGAGCAGCTCTTGCTTGGTGAGTGTGACGATAAAATCCGGCGGGATAATGCCCATTTCTTCTCGAATGTGCATACCTTCCATCAGTTGATCCACCTGCGTGCTGACCTTAGCAATACGAGAGACGTAATCTTCGGCATTTTGGCGAGTTACCAGAGGGTGGATTTCCGTGAGCAGGTTGTCCAACTCGAAGTGATAGCTGCCGATGAAATGAGTCAGCGGGTAGCTGTGATACATAAAGGCATGGCCGCGCACCTGGTTATCCAGGTACCATTCATAAACATCATATGAAACACGCCGCTCTGGCGTTAGGGATTCTCGATCGTATGCATTCAACAATTCAAGAACGCCGGATTCTAGCTTTTGCGTTTCGCGCAGATAAACGTCAGAAAGATTGTTGAGTTGATCGTCACGCAGGCCGAATAATGCCGAAACGCCAGCGTGGGTCAAACCTTCAGGATTGCGCAAAGATAGCTGGTCAAAGGATTGCGCAAAGAAGTTGTCAATGGTGAGCCCTTCCAGCGATTTGAGAATTTCCTCCACTGCTGCCTGGGTGGGAGATTCAGAATCAGCGTTGGGGGTGTCCACGCTTTCAAGGTCTTCTGCTTCCGGTGTGGATTCTTCACTTTCAAGAATTGCCGTTGGCGCGAGATCTGTTTCTGTGGGGGTAGTAGTGCATCCCGATTCGATGACGCACAGCAGAATTGCTGCCAGAGTCGCCATAAGAATTGGTGATAGCTTGTTCATTTAGGTGCCTCCTGTTTGCAAATCATTCAGAAAAAAATGTGTCATCAGGCATATTCCCAATAAAGGTATTCGAATCAAGTTGCGAAACAAGGCTTTGGTCGGGAACCTTCAACCAGATTCCTCCCCCCGCTTGCTCGGCGATATTGTCAATGAACTTATTATTTAGCACCGTGGCATCAATCGCTTGCTGCCCATACAGGCCAGCGCCAGAGTTGGCCTGGTTGCCTTCGATATGGTTCATTTCCACAAGAACCTGATTATTCCCTAAAATGTGAATCCCACCCCCAAACATTGCCTTATTCTGCGTGATTTGGTTATTACGAATCTCTGTCGCAATCGCGCCGCTGACATCGATGCCTCCACCTTCCAGGCCGGCCGTATTCTGGCTGATCATGTTATCCTCAATGATCAATGCGGATTCGATTTCGATAAAAATCCCGCCGCCAAAGCCAGCTTGATTGTTGGTAATTTCATTCCCCACAACGGTCACAATGGAGTTTGCGCCCACAAAGACGCCGCCACCTCCAGCCTGGCTGAGATTATTGTTGACGATGTTGTCAAAAATCGAGGCTGTGGAATGATTGAAGATCATGATCCCAGCCCCAGCCTGGGCCGTGTTATTTTCGACCGTATTGCCCTTGATCGTCAATTCAGCGCCCCAATCAGCCAGCAAGCCGCCACCGGTTTCTGATTGATTGCCTGCGATGACATTATTTTCGATGGTTGGTGCAGAACTATCCACAATAAACAAGCCCCCGCCTCCCAATGCGACATTTTCACTGATGGTATTACCCCGGATGATCGGATAAGAACCCCCCGACACATAAATTGCACCACCGCCGTGGGAGACACTGTTACCGCTGATGACATTGTTTTCAATCAGGGGCCAGGAACGGTTTTCTACAACGATGCCACCGCCGCAATGTCGGCTTTGATCGCCCGTGTCAAACACGCCTCGGCGGCAGGCCTGAATTTCACCGGCAGAGGCTTGATCGTATTGATTTCCACTGCCGTTTGTAATTGTAAATCCGCGCAATTGGGCCTGGATGTTTTCGCCATTTTGGTAGGTGATAACACTGCCATTGCCGCCGCCATCGATGATGGTCGAAGCGACGATATTTGCATCAAGAGGATCAGTGCTGCGCAGAATGACATTTACCCCATTGAAGTTGATATTCTCCTGGTAAGTGCCAGGCGCAACAATAATTTCATCCCCATCTTTGGCGGCGTCGATCGCCTCTTGAATTGTGGGGAACTCATTGGGGACATGGAGGGTCGCGGATGAAGATTGGGATGGCATCCAGGCGATGCCCGCGTCAATGCCGATGGACAATTCCGCAGCGATGCGCTGAACATCGCTTCCGTCATTTGCCATCAAATAAAGATTGGATTTTCCCTCATGATTTGAGATGAAGGCAATTCGTTTCCCATCGGGTGACCAGGTTGGCCACCAATCTGACGCATCGTTTTCTGAAAGTTTTGTAATCCTATCTTCTTCAAGGTTGAGAGAGAAGATCTCGAAATCGCCATCGCTATCGGAAACAAAAAGTATCTCAGAGCCATCCGCTGACCAATTGGGGTTTATATCAGAAAAGTCATTGTGTGTGATCCGGCGCTGGGTACGGCCATCTAGGTTCAAAATATAGATATCATCATCACCATCGCGTGGAGAGATGAAAGCAATCTGCTCCCCATCGGGCGACCAAGCGGGCCAGGCGTCGTAAACCTCGTTGTCGGTGAGTATTTGCTTCTGAGTGCCATCTGGGTTCATGAGCACAAGTTCAGAGTCGCCGCCTTTTTGCGACGAGTATACGATTTTGTCTCCTTTTGGCGACCAGGCTGGCTCGTATTCCCCCGTGCCTGAGGCAATTGAATGCTGATTAGATCCATCGGCGTTCATTACAAAAATTCCCCATGATCCAGACCGATCTGACATAAAGACGATTTTTTCCCCATCTGGTGACCAGGAAGGCCAATTATCTCTGGCGTTGTTATCGGTAAGCTGGCGCAGCTGACTGCCATCGGCATTGATGAGATAGATCTCCCAATCTCCGTCGTGTTTGGATGACACCGCCAGAACGCCGCCACCGCTGCCGCTCATTGGCGGTAGGGTTGTAGATGCTGGAATAACAACTGCCGTTTGTGTTGGGGTAGAAAAATCCTGTGGAATTTCAGTCGCTGTTGATTGATCCGCTGGAATAGTAGCCGTTTCGGTGATTAGATGAGCTTCAGTTGGGGTTGCAGTTTGTGGAATTGATGAGCAACCAGACAGGTACACGCTCATCAGGATAATGAGAATCGAAATGTATTGCAAAAATAGGGACGATGGGAATCTCCCCCCAGTCAGTTTCAACGACATGCAATGAGCTCCTTGCGCGAACTCTTAATGTTTATAATGGCTGTTTTCTTTAGATTTCTTTGTTATGGAAGAAGATTTCCTCAATGTTGAAAGTGTGCCCGCCTTTCAGTTCTGGAGAAATGATATTGGTGTGAACCAATTGGCGACGCAAGCTCTCCCGCCCGTAATGGAGCCGTGATTTTACTGTGCCTTGAGAGCATTCCAGGATTTCGGCAATTTCGGCAATTTTCAATGAATTGTAATAATAGAGCACAACTACGATGCGTTGGTGAATTTCCAATGTTGCAATAACAGTGGCTAGTTTGAAATGCTTAGATCGGATTGAGTTATTCTGAGCAAATGAATTATTGCTATCCGGTGATATTGGCCAGCGAATGCGATGTTTTGCCCGGGCATAAATTAGGTTGGCCATCTCGCGATATAGCCACGTTTTTATTGACAGCGATTTGTCCAAATCGTGAACTTTGCGATTTAGTGCTAGAAAGCACTCTTGAAGTATTTTTCCCGCCTCACTCTGATTGTAGGTGATGCCCAAGGTAGTACGATACAAATCGGCATTGTACAGATCGTAGAGTTCCCCCAATGCACCCAAATCACCTGCTTTGAGCCGTAAGATCAGATGTTCATCGGCGATTATGGTTGTCATGGCATTTCTCTCTCCTCGTAGTCAGCCGAAAATGACAGCACCATAAATGATATTCTCGAGAGGGTCAAATTGACACGACCCCTCAGTATTATTTGATACCCCTCTAAAGTATGGGTTTAATATAACCGCAGAGACACACAGAGCACGGAGATGTTGTGATTAAATATCTCTCTGTGTACTCCGTGTCTCCGCGGTGAGAAAAAGTTCAGTGCTTAAGGCATGGGATGTGCGTCGAAAAACTCCCAAATCAGGTCATTGACAGTGATGGCTGGCTCAAAGCCTCCGCCCCCAAATGTAGTTGTTGGCCAGTTGTGAGCCTCAAGGGCAAGTGAATACAAGAGTACATCAGCATCTTCGGCGCAGTCTGTCCAAATTTCTGTGTTAATCACGCCGCCCTTCGAATCGCTCTCTGCTTCCGGCGAGCAAGCGTTCCTCTTCGCCCAGGCAGCAGCCCAATCAGGCACGTAGGGCACGTTGACATACTCATTATGGGTTGTGCCCTCAAAAGGTATGATCTCATCTTTCAAACCATGGAAAGAGATCACCGGTATTGGTCGATTAGGTTGGCAATCTTCATAAAAATAATAAGTTCCTGCCACGGGAGCGATGGCAGCAATTTTCTCAGATAAGTCGCATCCCAAACGATTGACCATGCCACCGCCGTTGGAGAAGCCCACAGCGAAGATGCGTTGGGAGTCAATACTTAACTGGCTGGTCAGATAGTCAATGAACTCTTGAACAAATTGGATATCATTAACTTCAGTCAATGCCTCACTTTCTGGCAAGTCTTCCCACGTTGAGGGGGAACCTACTGCCTGAGGATAGGCGACGATAAAGCCCTGCTGATTGGCCAAAGGATTGAATTGTATATAGTTCTCTGCGTCAAAGGCATTGGAGCCCCGTCCGTGGAAAACAAGTACTAAGGGCATCGGCGTGTCTGTTTGGTAACTGGGGGGGACATGCAGTTTGAAAGTACGATCAAAACTGCCCGAAGCCAGAACATCGAAATAATCGCCAGGGGATGGATAGGCTGACTCGGTATTTTCATCCGAGGCGACAGGCTGCTCGATGGGGGCAAGACTTGTTTTGGGGAATGAAGCGAAGAAATCCCAAATCTCATCGGTAGCGTTCATGGCTTCGGTCGTGCCGTCGAATTCGATGGCGAAATCTGATCCCGGCCAGGAATGTCCGGCACCTGCAATGGAATAGAGGGCTACCAGGTTATCTCCATTGCAGGTGCTCCAGCTTTCCAGGGTAAGCGAGAAATTTGGGCGGCTGGTGTTGGGCACTGTATTGCAGCCATTGCGCTCTGCCCAGGCTTCTACCCAATCGTGTACCAGGGGGTTGTTTTGGTTGCCCTCGTAGGGGATGATCGAGTCGTTGAGGCCGTGAATCGCCAGCACTGAAACCGCATACTCTGCATCACAGTCGTAGTAGCCCACATGCCCACCGGAGACCGGCGCCACCGCGGCGAATATCTCCGAACGCGAGCAAGCCAGTCGGTTGGCAAAGGATGCGCCATTCGAGAAACCAGTGGCGTAAATGCGCTGGGGGTCGATGTTGAGTTCTGATTGAATGAGTGCCAGCAAAGCATCGATGAAGGCCATATCGGGGTCGCCAATTTCTGTGGGTACGGCACCCCACCAGGTTGGCGGCTCATCAATGGCTTGAGGAGCCACAACTACAAAGCCAGCTTGATCTGCTTTGGCGTTGAGTTGAGTCATCTCTTGATGGCGCACAGCCGTATCTGTGCGGCCGTGCAAGTTGAACACGAGAGGAATGGGGGTTTCTGGTTGATAGTTAGGGGGAACGTGCAAAAGAAAATTCCGTTCGGTCCCGTCCACATCGATTGCTTCGCTATAATCACCAGGTTTCTGAAATATGCTGGGCACCTCGGTTGGGACAGGTTCGACGGTTGGGGGAGCGGAAGATGTTTCAATGGGCTCAGTAGAGCAGGATGCTAACAAGATTACAGTAAATAGGACCTTTAATAGGCGAGATTTCATAGTTTTAATCCTCATGCTATTCATAGCCGCCTGGCGATGAATCACCAGGCTAGTGTGTAAGCCGGATTATCCGGCTTTGGCTGTTAGCCTGGGAATATTATTCCCAGGCGGCTTTTATTCAGAACTATCTCTAGAATTCTCCTTGAAGAATTCCCAAATTATATCCGTTGCGCTGAATTCTGAAGCTACATCTTCTCGTAGAGCAGCCAGGGTTGATCCTGGCCAGACATGCGCGCCGCCAATGCGTGAGATCAGACGGACAGTGACATCCTCGTCGCAGCCCTCCCAGGTTTCGATCTTGAGCGAAGGCTCGGTCTCTTCGATCTGGGGCTCGGGTTGGCAGCCGTTGCGTTGGGCCCAATACTCCACCCAAAGGTGTACGGGGGGAACTTCATTTTCGCGGCCTTCGTAGGGGATGATTGAGTCGTGCGTGCCATGGATGGCCAACACGGAGAGCGGTCGCTCAATGTCGCAGTTCGTAAAATCCGTATGGCCCCCAGCGACTGGCGCGATTCCGGCGAAAGTATCTGACATAAAGCAGCCTAAGGCATTACTCATTGTGGCGCCATTGGAGAGTCCCGTCGCATATATACGTCCCTGATCGATGTTGATCAACCCATTTAAATATTCGAGCAAAAGTACAAAGAAATCCTTATCGATCTGACCTTCAACTCCGGGGAGCGGTCCATGCCAGGAGGCAGGCTCTCCGATAGCCTGTGGG
>JADHTJ010000071.1 GCA_016785015.1 Anaerolineales bacterium | reverse complement strand
GCCTTTCATCGTATAGCCCAGGCGATCCTTATCTTCGAGTTCATCTTCGTAGCGCGGCATAAAGCCATTGTCGGAGAAGCCTTCCAGGTCGATCTCATATCTTTTGGGGTTCTTCAAGCCTGCCCGGCTTACATCCAGCTCAACACGTTGCCTGGCCGCTGTCTGGTAATCTATCTGCGCATTGCCTTTGAAGCCGTAATGATCCAGTCCCTGGTCGTTATAGCCATCTGCATCGAAGCCAAAGCGGTCGTAGCCGTCTGGGTATATGCCTTTTTGGGCAGCAGTAAAAAAGTCCTTTCGCTGCTCTGTGTCCACACCATCTATTTCGAAGACCCCGAAATGATGCGCAAAGCCACCGGGATAATTGGGATTGGGGAAGACTGCATTTGCATAGCTGTCTCCATACCAGACGTGTTGACCCTTTTTACTAACGTAGCCTCTGGCATCATAGCCCTGTCTATTTCTCCCGCTTTCTTTATGGAGGCCATTCTTCAGATAATAGCCTTCTCCATCGGTGAGATAGCGCGCGCTTTCATCCATTAATGCGTGAAGCTGTTGTGCTTCTGCCTGGGCTCTCGCACTGAGAAGATCGGTGATCTCTGCATAGCCGCTGCAAGAATTGGCTTTAGGCAAGCCACTGGCGGAATGTGTTGGCGGTGTGATCCCCAAAGAGCGCATCACACCAAAGAGCGCCCGTGTCTTATGCGCCTGGATGATCTTCTCTGCATCATCCTGTGGACCACGTGCTCTGGCAGTCTGGTAGCTTTTTTCCAGGGACTTCTCGTCCAGTTGGTATTTCTGCCCCGCCCACTGTAAGAATTGATGTCTGTTGCCTTCGCAGGACATCTTAGAGTACCTGCCCGAAATAGGCCTCGAAGCGATCTCGCAGGATTTCCTGCTGGGCTGGGAAGAGGTCTTCATCCTGATCGCAGATAATTTCCACCGTTCTGAGGGCGTCGCTCCAGCCAATTTGCTGTCCCAGGGTCAGGAAGCGACTCAGCTCGCGCGGGCCTGGGGTGGTTGCGGTCGGGGAGATCGTCCCCACCTGTGGCTCCTGACCTGTACCACCGGTTAGGACGCGCAGTTCATTCCAATAATCCACCGCGGCTGTGATGGTGGCCTCATCCGGTAATTCATCCTTATTTGTCCTGAAGAAGGAGCGCACGCGCTCGGCCTGTTCTTTCTTGCTGGGGTAATCCAGTTTGAAGGTTGTCATCCGCGAGAGAGGGGCTTGGGCGGGTCGATCTGCATCGCCTTCATAGCCTGGATTCCAGGTGGATATAAAAATGGCTGAGGGATGGACGGGGATTTTCATCGAGCCCCCTTCAGGAGTGGCGATGCTCAATTCCCCGTCTTCAATGATGGATTGCAAGGCAGTCGCCAGCTTGGGAGAACGGACGATCTCGTTCACTGCTGCCACACCACCGCTGGCAGCCAGCAGGCCCAGCGGACCCAGGCGCACCCTTGAGACCGTGGCCCCGTTCTCGTCCGTGGTCAGGACCACTTCCCCAATGGCCTGGGCAATATCCATATCGGGAGTGACGTTCACTTCAAAATAGGGCAGGCCCTGTTTGCCATCATCTGTTTTCAGGGCGGCGGCGATCTGTCTGGCGATGGTATTCTTGCCCGTCCCTGCGGGTCCATAGAGACCGAAGCTCCTGTTCCAGGGGCTGTCTCCAGGCTTACCCCCTTCGCTGCGTTTGAGCATAGTGCCGATCACATTGAAGATGGTCTTTTCCTGTTTGCCCATCTCGTATTCAGGGTTGAGGCTAGGGAGATTTTCATCGAGGGGATCGAAACGCTGGCCGCCCCAGTCTTTGGGGACATTATCCAGAAAAAGATCGGGAGCGGGCATGGTCACAGCAGCCAGGGCTTTTTCCTGCTCCAGTGTCTTCATCCCAGCGGGACGCTGTAGGCCCTGGCGTTCCTGCCTGGGTGGACAGGTGTGATCTTCGCTCATAAATTGACCGCATTTCGGGCATTTCTCCGGGCCGCCGGTGATTGCGGCTTGCTGCACCGCCGCGCCGCTGGATGCTGCACTGACTGCTGAGGTGATGGCGGCGCTCAAGCCCTGCATATCTCCGGAGGAAAAACCACTATTTCCCTTGCCGCCTGTAGACATTTTTGTGAGGCGATCCAGTGTCGCTTGTTGGGCAGCCATGATCGCGGCCAGCTCTTTCATCGCCGCTCCGACCGCAGGATCAGCGGCAGGAGCTGGTGCAGCGGTCGCCACCGGTGCGGGTTGGCTTTGGAGCATGGCAGCTACTGCTCCAGCCAGGCTCTTGGCAAAATCATCTGGCATGACCACTTGCACCGGCGCAGGGATGTCTGTCTGTGCAGGATCGGGAGCGGGGAGGGGAACTGCGGGCATGGCTACGGGTGCTTTTTTCACAGGAGCAGGCTTCTGAGCAGGCTTTTGTGCCTTACCAGGGCAATTATGCCCGCTCTGGCCCACGAATTGCCCACATTGCCCGCACCGTTGCGCGGTGAGCTGTCCGCCCAGGGTTAGTTTGCCACTGGTGAATTCATCCGGGCGCAGGATGCCTGTGCGCAGGGAGAGATAGGCAGAATCTGCTGCGGCAAGCGGGCTGCCACTCCCGCCCTGGAAGGAGGCAAAGTCCTGGATCAGGGCGTAGTCAAAGGCATTCTCCGGGTGCAGCATTCTGGAAGCCAGAACCGCTGCCATTTGTGCCCCGGATGCGCTTCTTTCGCCAGCCAGATCAGCAGCGATCTGTTTATTGGTGTCGTAGGCTGAAAGCAACTGTCCATTGGCAGCGTAGACTTCGATCTGTCCATTGCCACTATCTGCTATGCTGCCTTCATCCAGAATGCGGATCGCATCGGGCAGGGTTCGACCGACGACGATATTCTTGGCTTCAGGGGCAAATTTGCCGCGTGCTGAAGAAGCATCCTCCGGGCGTTTTGTGCGGGAATAGACAGGATAGTCTTTGCCCCGGATGGTAACTGAGGACCCGCGTGCAGAATGCTTGCGAAACTCAGTTCCTACAAAATGCCCCATATCGTATTCCTGGCCGCCACTGATCTCAACTTCCGCGCCCTGTTGTACAGTCTGGGCCATAGAGCTGCTTGTGGCCGTGGCGCGCATGATGGGAGCATCTTGAGGGATTTGGATACCGTAGGCGGCGGCTGTTTGCTGAACCAGATTTTCACCAGGTAAAGCCTGCTTTAATCCAGCAGCATCGACAACGGCGATCAGGCGGCCATCATCTGTGGAGACGGTGCTGGTTTGTCCGGCCCAATTTACAGGAGTGAAGCCGCTCATCATGGCCTGGGGAATCCCATCCAGGGTGACATCCACTTCTTCACAGCTGAGCTGGTGGATCATCCTGGTGCTGCCGCCATCCTGCGCTGCCTTCAGGAGACTCTCCAGGGCTTCGTTGTTATAGCCGCGAAAGGCTTGGGCAGGTAATCCCAGGCGTCTTTCCAGCATGGCCGCAAGGTCATCTGCACTGGCTGTTGCCGGGCAGGTATGCCCCTTTAGCTGGGAGGCAAAACGACCGCAGTTTCCACAGCGATAATAGCCGCCTTTATCGAAGGAGACTGCCGAGACCTGGCGCGGCCCACCACCTTGCACCAGCCCGTGTTTGGCTTTGACCTGATCCACCACAGCCTGGCTATCTGAAGAGAGGGCTTTTCCCTTCTCCAAAGCATCCAGTGTGTTCAGGATTTCTGCATAGCCAAAACGGGAAGACATCTTTGGGAGGCCGTCTTTGGCATGGGTTGGTGGTTTCAGACCGCTGGAGCGCATTGTGTCGAAGAGTTTTTGGGTCTTGGCAGTTGCGGTGAGTTGGGCGGCTTCGCCTGGCTTCTTTCTAACAGCCGCGCTTTTATTCACCTGGAAGATGCGTTCCAGGGCTTCGATGGCCGCTCCTTCTTTATTACTGAAAGCGGCTATGAGCGGATTATTCACGCTCTGGGCTTGGTGAATGAAGTATTTATGGCGGTTGCCTCCACAGGACATATTTTCTCCTTGGTTAAAGCAAAAGGGACAGGGAACAAGGTCCCCTGCCCCTCGCAGGTGAGATAAGGTGGTGCTATTTTATTGTGTTGAGGAGTTTACTGGGGAAGGTGAGGTTCTGCTAGAGGAATATGTTCTCTCTGTGGGTCATTTTTTTAAGAGTTTAAGCAGTGCACTTAGAGGGACTCGTTTTTATGGCGTGTTACCTTGCAAAATGGTAATTTGTTTTGATAGTATAAGTGTCCCAGATACGAGCATCACCAAATATTTATCTCTTGAGAAAAAGGATCACTAACATCAAATGTTTGCTGCTCTTTTTATTCTAGGAGTGCTCATCTTGACCTTTGCCGGTTGAGCACATTGCGTATACCCCATAAGTGCGGGGCACAGGCTGTTGTCAAGGAGACCTGGAAGCCCAATTTGAGGTGTTCACCCACAATCCTGCCATAACCCATGCGGGAGTTCTCTCGAGCGAGACGGAGAATGAAGCTTTCAATTTCCATACTGATTGGTGGTCGTCCACCCTTGTTTTTGTTTGGATAGGTCCATTTCCGACGAACCAATTCCCGATGCCAGCGCAGCACGGTTTCAGGCTGAAAGATACGGATGATACCCCGGAGTTGATTTGCAGTTTGATGAGTGGTCCGCTTGAATTTGGTGGACAGAACGCCAAGGGTCAGTTTCTCAACCCTGCTGGGTTTGATTGGATGTTTATGTTTGCGCTGCAGGATGGACAGTTGTTGACGAAGAATAAGAATCTCCAGGTCTTTTTCCTGGTCGGATAATCGTCTGATATTGATGAAGCTAAATAGGGTGGTGAAAATATGTTTGAGAATGAACCAACCCATCTGTTTTTATGCTCCAATTTGAGAGATGGCTCCATTCTACCAACAAATGATGATCGGAGGAAAGTTGCTGTTTTCTAGAGTAAAATATTTGGGATGAGGTTTTTGCACGATACGGGGATAATTTAAGATAGGGGGGAGCGCGAATACAACCCCAACAAAACAGAAACCCTTCAGCTCTCCCTTGTCGGTATTTTCAAAGCTTTATTCAGCTTACTCCTCGCCCAGGTCCTCAGCAATTGATTCAAACTGGAGCAGTGCTGCTTCTAAATTCCCTACGATTTCTTTGGCCAGCACATCGGGATTGGGGAGATTCTCTGTATCTTCCAATGAGTCGTCCTTCAGCCAGAAAATATCCAGGCTGACTTTATCTCGTTGCATGATTTCATCATAAGTGAATGACTTGAAGCGCTCAGTCTCTTCTCGCTGATGGCGATTTTCAGGGTTATAACAGTCAATAAAATCTTTCAGGTCTTCCGTCCTAAGCGGATTGGTCTTGAGCGTGAAATGTTTATTCGTTCGCAAATCATAGATCCAAACTTTCTCTGTCCAGGCTTTCTCCCGACCAGGTTTTTTCTTGAAAAAGATGACATTCGCTTTGACGCCCTGGGCATAGAAAAGACCAGTGGGTAACCGAAGCAATGTATGGACATCGAATCCCGCCAACAAACGGCGACGCACTGTTTCGCCCGCACCACCCTCGAAGAGCACATTATCGGGAACGACAACTGCGGATTCACCGTTGATCTCCAAAAGAGTTGCGATATGCTGAACAAAATTGAGCTGTTTATTGCTTGTCGTCGCCCAAAAATCGTCACGCTCATAACTCAAAGCGGACTTATCCGCCTTACCTTCCCCATTGACAATCGTCACACTGCTCTTCTTGCCAAATGGCGGATTAGTCAACACCATATTGAAACGCTGGCCAGGGTCGGAGATAATCGCGTCATTCACTTCCACTGGTGACTCTTCTCCGCCGATGCCGTGCAGGTACAAGTTCATTACACACAAACGGGCGGTGTTGTCTACAATCTCCCAGCCTTTGAAGGTTTGGTTGCGAAGTATTTGTTTCTGTTCTCTGTCCAGCTTGTAATTTTCAGAAATGTAATCATGAGCGGACAGGAAGAACCCACCCGTCCCACATGCGGGATCACAAATGGTCATCCCCGGTTCGGGGCGCATGACTTCAACCATCGCTTTGATCAGCGGACGCGGCGTGAAATATTGCCCGGCGCCGCTTTTGGTATCTTCAGCGTTTTTCTGGAGCAAGCCTTCGTAAATCTCACCCTTGATATCAATATCCAGACCCATCCAGGTTTCTTCGTCAATCAGTCCTATCAGGCGTTTGAGCTTCGCCGGGTCCTGAATGCGATTTTGCGCCTTCCGGAAGATGATTCCCAGCATGCCACTTTCTTTGCCCAATTCAATGAGTGTTTTGCGGTAATGCGTTTCCAATTCGCTGCCATCTTGAGTTTTAAAAGAAGGCCAAGAGTAATCCTTTGGGATGATGGACGGTTTTTTGTAGGGTGGTTTGGTCTGCTCATCGGCCATTTTCAGGAAGAGCAGGTAGGTAAGTTGCTCGACGTAATCACCATAGCTAACACCATCATCGCGCAGAACGTTGCAGTAATTCCAGAGACGTTGGACGATAGTTGCGGATTCGGTAGACAATAGTTTATTCTCCGTTTTTTATTTATTTCTATGCATTAGGGTGGATAAGTATGAGCTTGTTTGCTGCGTATTATTGGCAATGTCAGTTAGAAGCCAGATGCCTTGCCCGATAGCTGCAAGAAAGAATCCCTGCAAGCTAAAGATTCCCCCACCAAATAAACGCAGGAGAATAATCATGCCTTGAAGATCTGGAATAATACCAGACATAGATGATGCAGGTTCTTGCTCTTCCAAAAAACCCGATGCTGCAAAAAAGATTCCACCTAATATGACGAGAATCCCAAGTGTTATAAAGACAATGGCTGTAATGCGTGCAAATGCTTTCATGTATTATCTCCTTTTCGGTCGATATATTTAAACACCATCTTTCAATCGGACTTCAACACCGCGCCCCGCAGCCTCTCCAAACGGATCAGTGCCCCAGCGCGGTCTTTCCTAATTTCATCAATTATCTTGATTTCTTACAAACAAGCCCAAAAAGAATGAAAGGATTCCAGTTAGGATTGCAGTAAGAACAGGTATCGCCAATGATCTGAAATTATCCGAATCCTCGTTCTTGTCTGATATCAATGATTCATTATTTATGGAAATATCTTCTGAATTGCCTCGTGCTTGAATTGTATAAGCATTTTGTTGATTGTCCGGAACATAAATTGCGTAATTAATATTACTCATTAGACTGGTGATATCTCTAATATACAGCTTAGAATAAGGTGGAACTAGAAATTCATTTCTTCCATATATCAAACTACCCATAAGATTATCTGTCATAATACTAGCTTTTGGCAATGAAAGTGCACCGTTCGAAGTCAGGCTTTCAACGTAACCAATCGTATAAAAATCAATCATATTGTTAAAAGCAGTTACTGTGGTTCTATCCGCTGAATCCAATACGATAAGATACTTTTTGCGATCGCCGCTATCGGAAACGCCGTTGCTTGGTAAAGCATAACCCACATTATTTGTCTCAATAATTACAGGTTTATTCACTGCAAATGTTAGATTAAGTTTCAACAGATCTGTGGAGCGCCCTTGTGGGCAGCTCTCATGGACACTTGTTGTATGTCGGGCAACAAAATAAGGAGAAGCACTGCGATGCGTAAAATTTAAAATAACTTTGCACTTGGAATACAAACCTTTTTGATAGAACCCCATATAGTTAGAGTACAAATTTATGTGATAATTTCTATTTGAATCCTCCAGGGTTGACAGTCGAAGTGATGTAGGCAATGTTTCATTTGCGATGAGAAATATGTGTAAATAGTCTTCCAAAGAAGATATGGAAGTAAATTCGCTTGTGTATTGATCATTTTTGGTGTTGTAAATGCGAAAGCGTATTTCGCCATTTTGATACTCATCAGAAATTGAAAATTCTCCTTTGGTTACATCATATATCTTGAAAACAGCATTAGTAAAATCTATTGTAATATTCTCTGGTACATTTGGACTTGGACATTCTTCATAATTGCAGATTGATGTGTCTATTGAATTGCTAAAAGATAAGTTTTGCATGTCATTGATGTGAAAATTCGATTCATTCTCCTCTTCTGTGGATACAGATCCAGTTTCATAGGAAATCGAATATTGTTGGTTTTTCGAAGCGTCAGACGTAAAGATAAAGGGTAGAACTTGTTTGCCTCCTTCAAAGAACAAAAGATAGATCACAAATAACAGACAAACTATGAATATAGTAATGCATGTAATATAGATTTTTCTCATTCTTGTCATATCTTCATCCTGTTCCTTTCTCTTGACAATCATCTCGCGAGGACCAGCCTTACACCCTCCGCGGACTCGTCATACCCGCGATGCGTAGCTGTAGTGATTACACCAAACTCCCCTCATACGCGGACTTCAACACCGACGCCCGCAGCCTTTCCGCACGGATCAGCGCCCCATCGAGCTCTTTCTCGATTTTGGTAAATATGTGCAGCACTTTACAGTGGTTCCAAGTAGTTTGTAGAATATTGAAAAAGTCGTTAAGAATATTCATCTTATGAAGTTTTAGGAGATTTTGCGTTTTTGACTAAAGCTTGCAATTCTTGGAAACCATCCAAAACCACTGGAAAGGCTCCCTGGACACTTTCACCTAATATTTTCACTCCTTTCACCTGCTTTATAAAGCCAATATGTTTTTCATATCTTGTCTCTTTATTAAAAAACAACTGATAAATAGGATACAAACTTAGACTTTGATTATCTTGATCCAACAAAACAAGATGCTCCTTGTCTGGAAGAGAAGGGATAATTTCTTGTTCAACAGGAATCTCTTCAATTTCAGGAACTGGTCCACGATACAATTCCATTCTTTGAATTATGGATTTTTTGTGGGAATAAATTTCTGTAATTCTTGCCATCCTATAATTCGACAAAAACTTTAACTCTACAAGCAATTCTTCAACCATAGGCCAAAATTTATTAATACTATTTTTTACAACTATTTCTGTGCCAAGACCATGATGGGAGAAAAAATTACGAAACTCACTTTGAAGCAAAAATGCCAAAGATGAATATTCTGCTTCCTGCAATTCTGATAAAAAGAGCTCGTTTTTTTTTCTAGTTTTTGCAGCCTTAATTATTTCGTCGACAAATTTTATTCGAGCATGCATAGAATGCTGTGAGTAAGCTTTTGAAGCACCCTTGTCTTTTATTGAATAATTGTTTCCTAACCTATATATCCAGTCCGCAAAAATTGTATTGTATATAAAAAATGCAATAGCTTCATACAAATCTCTCAATCTCACAAGTTGTTCGTATACATTGAAACGCGCATCATGATATCTTCGATATGCTATTGCAATAGGGGTTGGAAAGGAATCTAGAACAATATCATGAATGCTAGGGGGCGTTAGGTTTGTAACAACAGATAATATTTTTTCGGTAACTAATGACAAATGCTCATTAATTACTTCTGGGTTATCTTCATCATTATCTATTTCTACTTGATCTATAATGTCTGTTATTTTTTCCCTAATGGTTTCAAAAATGTCTTCTCCTTTTTTATATTCATCAATTTGCAATTCGGGGTTTGGCAACAGGATTGGAAAATTCATCAAATCTCTGGGGCTTATTCTTGGAATTGTAGTACCTCGAATTTCAAGCCTTTTCAACATTTGTTGGCCTTCGGTTGATCGGAGATAGGCATACACATCCTTTGGAAGGGCAATGTTTGGATTATTAATCCGAATTCTTATTAGAGAACTTGAGAATGTTGCGGGTGTATCTGGTTCTTCCCTAACAAGAGATACATTTCGAAATTTACCCGAAGTAATTGCTTGAAGGAGAATATCACCTTTATGCAATTGATATTTGTCTCGGATTTGTTTATCTTCAATAAAATAAGTTTCAATATCTGGATTAATTTTCACCGCTGACTCAAAAGCTGTATTGCCATCAACATCAATATCTTTTCCTCTAAGCAATATAAACGCTTTGGTATCTGAAGCATTTTCTAAGAAGTTCTCTTTTCTATATGAGACACCCGATGTTATTTCTCCTATATCTGATAATTGAACTCTACTAAATCCCTCTTTGGGAGTTATTTCCTCAACTGATAAGGTATCTTTGATTGAAAATGTATAAACAGGTTCCCCATAAAAATTTAGAGCTTTATGAGAAGAAAGATTAAGGGAAGAGAAACCTATTATGGCTGCATTCGGAAAAATCTCATCAAAAGAATTAATCCTAAGTGCAACATTTGCGTTGTCAAAAATTACTAAATCATACATACTCTTATCCGGTTTTTCTATTTCACGAGTTAAGCTTTGAACAGATTGAAAGTGAATTTCTGTTTTGTTAGGCTTAGCTCTATTTTCAATTATTTGGGTTGAAAAGCCATGCTCCTTAAATATGTTTTGAGATTGTTTTAGCAAAACTATTCGATCACTAATATAAAGAGCGCGATTATACTTTTTGCTCCGAATAAGCTTACCGATAACTTGCATGATTACATAAGAGGAACCACTACCCACCACCATCAAAACTAGAACTCTTTTTTTGCCCTCTTGAATAGCCTGGATTGTGTTTCTTATCGCAAACGCTTGAAACAACCGAGAAGGTCTTTTTTTAGTTTGTGGTAGTGGAAGTACTAAAGGGTTGTCCTTTTCAATGCCTAGTTTTTTTAGAATGTCTTCAGGACTTGGGAACTTTCTAAGTTTAATAGGGGTATCTAGGATTGGTTGAATTTCGATTATTTGATCATGTCCAATTACATATGCAAGAGGTACATCTATATTTTCTAAATAATAACTTGCTTGAGCTTGAGCTTTGGTCAAATCTTTATCTGTCACGTTCGCAATTTCAATAATTGCAATTGGATAGTTGTTTAATAAAATTATGAAGTCTGGGCGATAGAGTTTCCCATCAACTGTATGTGATGGTTCAATTAAAATATCATTATCTTTCCACCCTCTCTCTTTGAATAGTTGTATTGCCTGCTCTCGAATATTTGTACTCTCAGCAAAAGTCATCTTTTTACTCCAAAAATATATTGAAAGATCCCTATCATTACACCAACCTCCCCTCAAACGCGGACTTCAACACCGACCCCCGCAGCCTCTCCGCACAGACCAGCGCCTGATCAAGTAAACTGTTACAACTCATTCAACTGACCTCCAAGTAGTAATACCCCAAATCGTCTCGTCAGTTTGAATATAAGCAATATCGCCATCCTTAGTATTGCATACTATTCTAAATTCAAGTATTGCGTCAACTTCCCCATCATTTTTCTCTAGTTTCACTTTGACTTTAGCATCAGCGACGGCAGATGTAATTTCAGCAATTTCTAACAACTCATATTGAACCAAAATTCTGTGTTCAAATTCTTCTCTAACAGTAACCGGTTTCATTTCCAGCATTGGAGCGTAACAATTGGCCATATATCCATAATTATTCCTTTCCCAATAATTCAAAAACTCCACCATCTTTTGTTCTGGTGTATTTGGTGGGTACTCATCTGTATTTCCATGCGTTGGAATATCTTGACCAATAATCACCACTCTCGGTTGCCACTGTCTTAATTGCTCAGTTTGTTCACGGACTTTTTGATAGCTTTCAATACTTTCCCAAAGTGTCTTTTCTATTTTTGGTTTTAGCTCTGGTGGCTTTAATTCGTCTCTTGCCGCTTTGATTACCCAATCTCTAACAGCAAATAAAGTTGCCCAGCATTTAGCGGCAACGTATTTATTGTTGTATCCCAAATCCATACCATGCACAATCCCATGACGATAAGGAAGCCTAATTTCATCTGATCTCGTCATCATACGGGCTTTACCAAAAATTTCTTTCAGTTTCGCTAATCCTTTGGGATGAGCAGAAATTGAATCCCAGGCCACAAGCTGGCTCTTTTCTGAGAAGAACCCATGACGCTGAAAATCAATAATATTTAGTTCACATACCCAACCATCTATCAGAGACAATGTAACAAGAACAGAAGCATAATATCGTCCGGTTTTGTAATCTTCAAGTGCTAGTTGAGCGATTTCAAAACGTTCTCGAAATCCTTCAATATACTTTAGCCAACTCATCCTTTGTTCTACCCAATCAGGCGAAAAGTAATTTGCAAGATATTCATCCGCTGTATCAATTCCATCGGTTTCCGCTATCTCGATGGCTTGTTTTGCCACATCCAAACTCATGCTATCAAAAAGAATCCACCCTTTATCGGAAAACATGTCATTGAACTTGTCAGGTATTGCCGTCATTTCATCAACTTGTTTCGCTAATTCATCAGCTTTTTCAAGGGTTTCATCAATAGTTTTTGTATCAGCGCCAAACATCTTAGCAAACGGTCTCAAGATAGGCCAAACTTTTCTAAATGCCCTAAATTGTTCGGCCTCTTTTTTTAGCTTGCTCAAGCTAGGATTATTTTTGATTTCGTCATTACTCATTGTGACCTCTCTAAGGGCCGGGGTGAGGGTACAACATCACACCAACCTCCCTTCAAACGCGGACTTCAACACCGACCCTCGCAACCTCTCCGCACGGACCAGCGCCTCATCAAGTTCGTTCCCGATTTCGCCAGAGCCTCCCCTCGCGAAGCACCCTGTAAGGGTAAATCCGAAATTAGATTTGGTGGAGGTGCCCGATAGGGCGGTGGGGGCCATCACTCCAACTTCCCAATAAATGCGGGCTTGAGTTCCAACCGCACCAACCGCTCCGGCTATGATGAGTAAAAATAACTGATCAAAACCCCTGCAAAAGTGTACAGCACCCCAAAGACCAATAATAATTTAATTGCATGAAGCCGTTTCTTCCGCTTCAGATAAGGACCGGCTTTACTTTGCAAGTCCACCGTAGTGAGACCATTTCTCTCCATTTCTTCCAGGCGTGACCGAAGGTACTCGGTGAAGTCATTGAAACGCAGATAAAGTGCGTAAGCAAACCAGTAGATCGCAATTGCTACCGAAGTTGTGACGTAAAGCGGCAGGGGCGAATTCTCAACCTGTATGGATAGCCCGAATATAGCAAAGCTAATGCTAAAAAAGAAAGTCGATACAGTCCAGCGCGTGGTTACGTGCCTTTGCTCCATTTCCCAAACTTTGATGTACAGGTCGTCTTTATTTCCCAACTCTTTTTTTGTTTCTTCAGGCATTATTTATTCCTCTCTTTATCAAATTTTTTGTTTCTCACACCAACCTCCCCTCAAAAGCGGACTTCAACACCGCCGACCGCAACCTCTCCGAGCGGACCAGTACCTGATCGAGTTCTTTCTTGATCTCGTCAGCTATTGATGATTTCAGGACAAATTTTGAAAAAGTCAATCCAATTATTCCTTTTTGATTGAATCTAAATATGTAACGATATCATAAAGTATAGTAGTGATTACTGATGTGATAATTCCTATCCAGATCCCAAGTAAAAACAACTTGAATTGAGACCTGTTTACTTCTTTTCTATTTACCCCTTGAAAGGTTATACCTGATAATTGATTTGATTCAATGAACAAATCTGGTTTGTATTCCAAAGTATATGGTGTTCTATAACTTGGTTCAGGATAAACCCAGTTTAGATCAACATCTTTAAGTCCTACAATCAAAATATGTACAGGAACTGTAGTGTATTGTGACGCGCCAATTGTTATTGACAGATTAAAGTTGATATCCGTAGGATTTTCTCCAAAGAAAGAACCAGTAAATTGGAGAGTTACTGAATTTAATTCGTCTACATGGACTCTGTATTGACTCTCATCAATAATGTCTGCTTGATTTTGAAAGCTGTAATCATTGTCGATTTCTAAATTGTCTGACGTGGTAATAAGTACACTTTTTTGCAACAATGAACTGTCTTCAGGAAGATAGTTCAAACGTAATCTTAAGATCTGCTTTTCTTGTTCGATATACTCAATCCAGATATCAACATTAGACAGATTCTCTTTAGGGTGAATATTCAATTGAATAGCTTCACTGTTGCTTGTAAAAATGTTTCTAACAGATATCAATCCTATAGAAAGTAAAATAGTCGCCAGCACAAAAAACACAAATAAAAACCTTCTTCGTTCAAAATATCCCAATATGCTTTTAACAAGCCATGAGTTTATTATTCTATTTTGGGTCATGCTGTTATCTCCCCTGTCACACCAACCTCCCCTCAAAAGCGGACTTCAACACCGCCGACCGCAATCTCTCCGAGCGGACCAACGACTCTTCGAGTTCTTTCTCGATTTTGTCGGCCACCGACAGCCGCCGCTCAAGTTTTTCAATGATTCGTTTTTGTTCTTCCAAAGGTGGAAGTGGTACAGCTAGGGCAGATACTTTTGACAAGCTGAGTGTATAAAGCCCCGATGTTGAACTTGCCACTAACATGATTTGAGAACGTCCGCCATTCGAAAGTAGCCAATAAAGAACGAATTCTCCAATTTCAACAGGATTGAATCGAACTTTAATTAGGTGATTCTGATGAGCGCAAGGATCAATGCTCCTATCCCAAAGTGCAACTCTGCCAATTTGGTTGCGACTCCCATTGCCTTCAACAACTAGTAAATCTCCTTCGGCAAGCAATACACGATCTAATTCAGTTTCCTTTACATTAATATTTTTTATTTCATCCAGGACTAGTTCATTGGCGTAGACATTTGCAACTCGTAAATAAGGAATTTCAATTGGATATGATTTTCGCTTACTCCCATGCTTGGTGAGTCCACCAGTAATTTCACCTAATTGACTCGTTGTTGTCCAAAGCCAACCATCTGGAATTTCAGGCAAATCATCAACATTTGGTAATACTGGTTCTTTGTACTTCTCTTTCCATTTATCGTTCTTTGGTTCTTTGCCTTTGGCTTGCATCTTAGCCAATTCATCTGCTTCCCACTTCTCCCGCCGCTCGGACAGGATGCGCGCTAGCAATCTCTCGGCAGGTTCGACTTCGCCATGGTGTGATTCGCGCCACTCGCGCGTCAACTCCCCTTCCACCGCGGACTTGAGCACCGCCGCCCGGTAGCGTTTCAATTGGGCTTTGGCATTTTGCAGTTCGGCCACGCCGACTTCCAGTTGCGTGAAGGTTTCTTCGAGTTTGGCGACGATGCGTTCTTGTTCGGGGCGGGGAGCGAGAATGAAAGGATATGCTTTAATAATGGTTTGACTAATATTTTTTTGTGCTACTCCAATACCCTGTTTATGGAAATTATCTCTTTCTTTTAGAAGGTAATAGAATAAATACTTAGGATTGACTACTTCGGGTTTCGTAAACGCAATAGCTTGATTAGTTGTTAGGCGTTTACCTGCAATACCCAATTTCCCAATCGAGCCATACATTGCAATTAGTATCGAGCCCTCTTCTACCCATTTGGCAGAACTGTTATCTAATCCAGCTTTGGTTATCTTTGTTTGTGAATCTGTTACCACGCCATCATTTAAATCGCCAATAATCAGCCACGGTATGTCACCCCCATAATATTGTGGTCGACTTTTAAGTGGCGTTCCGCCACTTCCCCACTTGAAAACTTCACCAAGAGTTGTTTCAACCCAACCTTGTGGAAAACCGTTTTTTTTCGTCATCCTATCCCACCAAGACCTGACTCATCTCATTCAGGATGCCGTCCAGTTCGGCCCCGAACAACTGCGAGACGCGGATGGCCCCGCCTTTCTGGTTGAAGGGCACATCCTCGAAATCCTCCATCTCAATCGTCACGCTGGCCGCGATGTGATTCCGTATCATCACCAGCCACTCCAACTGCTCCTCGTTGAACGTCCGCCCGGCTTCCTCTTGATCTAGGATCCAGTGTTTGTAACGCTCCTCCACCGTCAGCGAGAAGGGCTCCAACCTCTCGCGCTGAGCCAGTGCATAGCGCACCAGCGAGATCACTTCGGTCAGCAGCTTCGAAGGTCCCGCCCCGCGCACCCGCGATTTATCCAAGCGCTCATAGGCCCGCCACAGGCCTTCCGGCGTCAGGTTGTAAGGCGGCAGCTTGATCGCCTGCGCCAGTTCCTTCACCGCCCCATACGTCAGCCGCCGCGCCCCGTAGGGCTGGCTGTACAGGATTTGCAGCGCACTTAGCTCGTCCTTGTTGGCCTCGATGAACGCCCGGAACGACTCCACCTTCCCCTGCGCCTCCTCCTCCGCGAAACCGGCCTCCACCAGCTCATCCTTGCTGATCGTATCGATCACCTGCTCGTTTTTCTTCTGGATTTCGACCAGGACATCCCGCAACTTGGGGTCATCGAAAGGCGCACAGGCTTTGTTTACCAATTCTTCGGGGGATTCGACTTGGGATAAGACGTCCGGATCGACCGCGTCCAACAGGGCATGTACCATGTCCTTGAGCGGAAACCCGCCTGAGACCTGTTCGATTCGCTCCAGATCCTCTGGTTTGCATCCGCGCTCCAAACGTGCCAGTCGCCCTGCCAGCGATGTCAACGTATCAGCATCCCGTACCCCCATTGCAACCCGTTTCAACAACTTCTCAAACGGGACGTGCTTGTTTCGCTCCAGCGGACGCATATCGGTCTTGTCGACTTCGCACACGCCCACCGCATCTACGATCACAAAATGCGACTTATGCCCGGCATCCGGCGTCACCTTTTGCAGATCGGTATTCTGGATCACGCGCGTGCCGCGGCCCTTCATCTGCTCGAAATAGCCCTGCGAACGGATCATGCGCAGGAAAAGCAGGCACTCCAGCGGCTTAATATCGGTGCCGGTCGAAATCATATCCACCGACACCGCGATCCGCGGATGATAACTGTTGCGGAAACTGGCAATCAGGTCTTCGGGCTTCTCGCCCGTGGTGCGGTATGTGATCTTCTTGCAGAACTCGTTGCCCTTACCGAACTCTTCACGAATGATCTTGACAATATCTTCGGCGTGTGAATCGTCTTTGGCGAAGACCAGCGTCTTGGGCACTTCTTCCCGCCCGGGGAAGATTTCAGTAAATAGTTTGTTGTGAAAAGTTTGGATCACTTTGCGGATCTGGTCCGGCGCGACCACATCCCGGTCTAGCTGATTGGGTTCGTACGCCAGGTCTTCAACCAACTTCTCCCAGCGCACTTTTCGTGTCTGCTTATCACGCTTATCCACATAATGACCGGCCTCCACGCTGCCCCCTTCGGTCGTCATTTTTGTGCGGATACGATAAACTTCATAGCCCACGTTGACGCCATCCGCTACCGCACGTTCATGGGTGTATTCAGTTACCAAATTCTGGTCAAAAAATCCAAAGGTATGCTTCGATGGTGTGGCCGTCAGCCCGATCAGAGTGGCATCAAAATACTCCAGCACCTGCCGCCACAAATTGTAGATCGAGCGGTGACACTCGTCCGTGACAATAAAATCATAACTTTCGATGGGGATGTCTGGATTGTATACTACAGCTTTGGGGTCTTCATCACCGCGCAATCCCAACTCGAACAGCGACCCTTCCTCATTTTCTTCCTCGTATTCTTCCCCCTTCAACATCGAATACAGTCGCTGGATGGTCGTGATGGTTACCTTGCAAACGGGGTCGATGGTGTTGCTGGTCAATCGCTGGACGTTGTACAACTCATGGAACAGTCGTCCGTCATCCGGTGTGCGATAACCCTGGAACTCGCGCAAGGTCTGCTTGCCCAGGTTGTTGCGATCTACCAGAAAGAGTACCCTCTTCGCCCCTGCGAACTTGATCAGCCTGTAAATAAAACTGACTGCCGTGAACGTTTTCCCGCTCCCGGTCGCCATCTGGATCAATGCTCGTGGCCGACTTTCTGCAAAAGATTGCTCCAAATTCGTGATTGCTTCGATCTGCGCATCCCACAGACCCTCGGTATTCAAAGAGTGTTTCTCTGGCATCTCCCGCATTCGGCCACGCAGGGTGTCAGGTTGGGCTAGCCATTCTTTCAATGTTTCCGGTCTATGGAAACTGAATACCCTTCGTGATCGATAATCCGGGTCGCGTACATCCACGAAAAGTGTTTCTGTCCCCGTGCTCTCATAACTGAATGGCAGCGGCAAATCTACATGTGGGATCTCCTCCGGAAAATCTGCCATATACCTGGCCGATTGCTCGAAGACACCACGTAACGTCGTCCCTTCGGGCTTAGCCTCCACAACCCCCACCGCTTTGCGATCCACGAATAGCACATAATCCGCCGGACCGCTGGATGTCTGAAACTCTCGCACCGCCACGCCTAATCCCGCACCGAGATTGATGGATTTGTAATCCTGCACAATCCAACCAGCAGCGGTTAGCTTCTGGTCGATGATTTCACGGGCGAGTTCTTCAGGTGTGGGCATGAGATTATTATTGTCCTGTGTGTTCTTTCTTTTTGGCCTTATTTATTTTGCCATCCCTTATAGCCACCTTGCCACTTATCCTGCAGGGAATGTATAGAAATTTTCCAATAATTATCTTCGTGAAGTATAGCATAAAGGGCATTATAATAATGATTGCTACTTGAAAAAATAATTATATTATTTCTTCGGTAATCTAGTTAGTGGGTTAATTTGCTAAGAATACGGAGTTACCATGGCAATTCCAGATTTTCAAACAATAATGCTTCCACTGTTGGAAGTCTCCAAAGACGGAAACGAACACAACATTAATGATGCTGTTGAAGAGTTGGGGAGACATTTCGAACTTTCAGAAGAAGAAAAAATGGAGCTTCTTCAAAGTGGGCGACAACCAAAATTCTACAATCGAGTTGGGTGGGCAAGAACATATTTGAAAAAAGCTGGATTGTTAGTATATCCAAGAAGGGGATATTTTCAGATTACACAACGCGGAATAGAAGTCTTTGAAAATAAACCAAAAAAAATCGATATGAAGTTTCTTGAACAATTCCCTGAATATATTGAGTTCAGAGAAACTCGACGTGAAACTGAACCAAGCAGTAAATCCGCAGAAACAGTCGAAGAATTAACTCCGGAAGAAGCATTAGAAGATGCGTATCAGAAAATTAGAGATGATTTGGCTATCGAACTTCTTGAATATGTATCCAAAAGTACACCAGGATTTTTCGAAAAGCTAGTTGTAGAATTGCTTGTAAATATGGGGTATGGGGGATCAAGAAGAGAAGCTGCTCGTGCCGTTGGGCAACGTGGCGATGAAGGCATCGACGGAATCATTGACGAAGACCGTCTTGGTTTAGACACAATTTATATTCAGGCAAAAAGATGGAAAGATGGGAATTCAGTTGGACGCCCAGAAATTCAAAAATTTGTCGGAGCACTTCAGGGCCAAAGGGCAAAAAAAGGTATATTTATAACAACATCTCATTTTACTGAAACCGCAAGAGATTACGTGAGCAACATTGATATTAAAGTTGTTCTGATTGATGGGAACCGCTTATCCGAGTTAATGATGGATTATGGTGTGGGTGTCGCGCATAGAACAACTTATGATCTTAAAAGCCTTGATACAGATTACTTTGAATCATCTTAACCATTAGGCGTTTCCTTCATTCAAAAAATAGGTTCGCATATGGCTTTATTAGCTGAAGAAATTGTTGAAGAGTGGTTAAATAGAAACGGCTTCTTCACTATTCGCGGCATAAAACTTGGAGTTCATGAAATTGACCTTCTTGCTATCGGTTTCAACGATGGCAAGATATTATGTCGACATGTGGAAGTTCAGGCTTCTATAAGACCTGTTAGTTATATTTGTCCGCTTCCAAAAAATATTCAAAATGCAACCGGTCGAAGCGCAAATAGTGCTAAAAAACGAAGCTCTGCCGAGATTTCAAAAGGTGTAGAAGAATGGATTGATAAAAAGTATCAACATCCAAGGAAAATAAAACTTCGTGAAGGTCTTTTACGTGACAAATGGAAATTTGAGTTTGTAGTACACAAAGTTAAATCTGAAGAAGAATTAAAATCAATCGAAGAGCAAGGCATTGAAATTCACCGCCTGGATGACATTATCGCAGAATTATCATCGTCGAAAACTATCGTTTCAAAAGCATCTGGTTCAGATTTGGTCGAGTTAGTATTGCTTGGAAAGACCGAAAATAAATAGTCAATAAGTAATTCGCATTTTTTATTTATGCTAATGATGATTAACTTGAACAAACAATTTGTTAATCTAGCGCTGCTAATGTGATTATTGGGGTTTTATGCAATCCGCCCATAAGCCGTTATGCAATCTGCTAAAACACATGTTAGGCAGCGTATCATCGATCACAAATTTAGCCAGAAGGTTAAAATGATAAATTTTCTATCTTTGTCTATTTTGAATAATTTTATTTGTTACGCAGATAAAATTATACTAACGCCCAAGTTAAGCATTATTCGTCTAGATAAGATTTCAGACCCCCGAGCTGTAGCTATCTTGGGAGATGAAGCAATAGAATTGGCAAAAGATGTTGATCCTAGAGCATATAAGTCAGGGTCTCACAAGCTAATTCCTGTTAGATTTGGTGTTGATTTTGTGCATAGGGCTATTGAGATTTCTAATTTTGCCTTGCAGTGGCAATATGTAGATGAAGGGTTAGAAAATTTCCCGAATGACTTTGAACGTACCGCAAACTTAGTATGGTTTTCAAGCGCAATAACTTCCCTACGGTTGCTGAAAAAAGAATTCATAGCTCGTTTTCCTACACAATCTGTAGGCGATCCCAATACTTCAACTGTACAAGGTGGATTAGTAATATCAAGCCCAATAGAAGAAGAAGATTTCATTACATCAAAAGTTCCTCATCTTGCCTCGGTTTACGTACTTACAACATCGGATATTGAGAATTTAAAGAAAGTTTTGAATGCTGTCAATTCGTCAAGAAATACAAATATCCTCATAGCAATTTCAAGGCTAAACAGGCAATATTCAAGAGATAAAATTGAAGACCGGCTTATTGATTTAGTTATTGGCTTTGAATCATTATATTTAGTTGGAATCAATGATGAACTTAAGTTTAGGTTAGCTTTACGTGTATCTGCCCATTTAGGAAAAATTGAAAGTCTAGATAGACAAAAGATTTATGAGATCATATCATCTGCCTATATAATTCGAAGCAAATTAGTTCACGGAGTAATAAACGATATTAAAAATTCAAAAGAATTTAAAAAAGGCTCATGGGTTAAACCAAGTTATTTTTTGGATGAACTAACTGATTTATTGCGAACTGCAATTTTCGAGATTCTTGTCAATATCGGAAAACAGGAATTTAAATCGCAGTTTCACAAGAACTTAGATAATTTGATAATACAAGGAATCTAGAGACTGCTGCCTACCTATAAGTGCTCTTAGCAAAAGATAAGGGAATTAGAGCCAAGGACATATCATGGAAAAGAAGAAATACAAAAGTTTTTCAGCCGCTCGTGAATCTAACCCCGCTTTCGATCTAAATCAAATAGGAAAAATTGCCTTTAATCGTGCAAAGGCTACAGAAAAATACCAACGACTAGAAGTTATTAACGCTTTACTGATGTGTGCGTTAACGATGGAAGCTGTCGTGAATAATCTAGGGAAATGCTTGTTTGAAGATTGGGAAGAAAAAGAACGCCTCTTAAACATCAATCAAAAAGTGAAGATGATTGCCAAACGTTCTGGTTTGGACGTAGATTTAGGTTCATTGCCTTTTCAGTATTTATCAGATATTTTCAGGTTTAGAGATAGTTTGGTTCATGCGAAATCCTCAAAGCATTTTTCTCCAGAAGTTACGCAAAGCGAAATTGATGAAAACGGCTTTCCAATAATTGATAAAGTTGCCGAACTTATGACAGATTGGGAGAAGCATTGTAATATTGAAACCGCTGAGAAATGGCGTAACGCGGTTTATAGTATGTCATCCACATTATCTGAAGCAACCAAATGTCAAGACCCCGTTAAAATCAGTGGTGCTATTGATACTTGGGGCGTAATTGAGACCTGATTATTTTTGTAAATGGATTTTTGAATAGTTTTCTGCCAATATGTGCAGGTAGACAAGTTGGCAACGAAAGGGACATTGATTTTCTAAGGGAGAAATCACATGAAACAATTTTATAAAAAGTACTACATGGCTATATTATTAATTACATTCTCGACAGTCTTTGTAATTGTAATTAAATGCTATTTTGACGCTAAATTCTGGGGGGACTTTCTGGCCAACTTGCTTGCAACTGTTGTAGGGCTCATCGTTGGTATTCCTATTGCAATTGCTTTAAGCAATTATCAAGAACACGAAGTTGAGCAAGAGAGAAAAGAAAAGATTATCAGCCTCCTTTCACAAGAACTATTCGTAAGCTATAACCAGTTAGTCGCTTATAAAAATAACACAGACAAAGAAGCTGTACTCATCATACTAAGTGGATTCCTTTCAGATGAATCTTGGAGAGCGTTCTCAGACGGTGGCGAACTAGAGTGGGTAAAAGACCCACAACTCTTGAGCGATTTATCATGGGCATATGGCTCAATTCAAACATTAAAATACGTTCTAGAGAAACACTATTCGTACACATTACATGTAAGAATAAAAATACCGGCCACAGAAAAGTACCTCCGCGATATGACAGAAAAAGGTATTGACAACGCCATCAGAGATATTACAGAAGCATTAAAAGCTATGATGGGTGTTGACAAGGCCATCGAAGCTATGGCAGAAGCAGAAGAAGCTCTGAAAGGTATATCTTCTTAAGAAATCCCATAACCACTAGGTTCACAGCTGATTGTTAGCCCGCCAATAAGATATAAAAAAACGCCCCATTGGGGCGTTTTGATTGTAAGGTAGTATCCGTTAATCCCAATGAATAGAAATTACTTTACTACCGAACATGATAGTGCCCCCACGGGGATTCGAACCCCCGTTTTGAGATCCCATCGTTGTTTTTGACGATCTAATTACAATCTAAACTTGCTCGAATTCTCTCCTAAGCATCTCCAAAGATTGCTGGTAATAGGCGCGCCAGGGATCAGGAATATCCAATAAGCTGGGGGCTTCTTTCTGGAGCAAGCCCAGGCTGGATACAAGCTGATTGGCCTGCTCCAAAAAACGCAAGACCGCATCGGCCACAGCCTGATCGCTTTCAAAATCCAGTGTGTCAGGATAAAGCTCTTCTTCATCTGTCTCCACACCAAGCGTCCGCCCCTCGGCTTCTGCTATGGCTTCTTCGACGCTGTACTCCTGCTCTCTGCACGAGCCTCACCGCATCCTGAAATTGGCACGCACTATTGCAGATTTGGCTGGGGAGGAGAGTATCCAGTCCACACATCTGGCGGAGGTTTTACAGTATCGCACGAAGGGGATGATGGTTTAGCAG